>CALHTF010000045.1 GCA_938038815.1 uncultured Acidimicrobiales bacterium
ACATGAACCAGCAGCTGCCGCCGCTGCGACGGCTCAACACGTGGTGGAGCGAGGACCTCACCGCAGCGCTCGACCCATTGACCACCAACGAGGTGGTGTGGGACTTTCTGCCGCTGTTCTACCGGCGGGCCTGGATCGGCGAGAAGCCACGGATACCGGGCCTCTACCCCAACCGGCCACCTACCCGGCCGAGTCGAGTCATCGAGGTGAAAATGCAAACCGCCAAGGGCCTGGCAATCCGCAACGATGCGCCCGACGCCCGAGGCGAAGTGGCAGCCTATGTGGTGGAGCACGGACTCACCACCATCGAGGGACTCGAAGGGCTGAACCACTCGCAGGGGTTCGAGTTTGTACGCCGCGCCTGCTTCGTGAAAGACACGTATTCGACCGCCGTTTTTCGAAAAAAGACCTGAAGTTCACCGGCGGTGAAGTGACAATAACGTGACGATTTATGTCGAATCCCCTGTTGGCGTGCGAGTTTCGGTTGGTCGGCTTGCACTTGACGATTCAGCAGGCCAACCTTGTGGTTCACTGCAACTAGCTGTGAACTACGTCACACGCCGTGTATGGAGGGTTTTGTGTCAGTAACCAGAGGGACCAAGTCGATGATGTTGAAAATGCTCACCATCATCGCTGCATTTGCAATTTTCGCAACCGCTTGCGGTGGAAGCGACGGCGGTACGACGACCGAAGAGTCGCCCGATACCACCGAAGAGGCGATGGAAGACACCGACGCCGATCCTGAGCCAGAGGAAAGCTCGGATACCACCGAGCCCGAGTCGGACGCCATCGTCACCGAAGCTGAGGACGACAGCGACCTCGAAGTTGTTGTCGGCGGCGTCGCCCGCATCGGCCTCGAGGCTGAGGTGGACGGCCTCAACCCGACCGGTTCTGCCCTTTCGGCCCCGGGTATGTACATGGCATCACAGGTGTTCGACAACCTGGTTCGAGCCGACACCAACAATCAACCCGTACCATTCCTCGCAGAGTCCTTCACCCCCAACGACGACTTCACGTCCTGGGAAATGAAGCTCCGTGAAGGCATTACCTTCCACGACGGAACTCCGCTCAACAGCGAAGCTATTCGGGCCAACTTCGAAGTGGTTATCGCCGACCCGCTCGTCGGACTCGCCGTAGCTCCGTTCTTCCCGCCGGTTGACGAAGGTGCGCTCGAAATCGTCGATGACCTCACCGTGCGCTACAACCTGGTCGACAGCAACGCGAACTTCCCGACCTCTTTCTACGGGCAGCTTGGCATGGTGGCATCACCTACCTGGCTCGCCGCCGCCGCCGAGGACCCGACCCTCAACCAGGCGCCGGTCGGCACCGGCCCGTTCGTGTTTGAGAGCCGTTCAGAAGACTCGGTTACCCGCTTCGTGCGGAACGACAACTGGTGGAACGGTTCAGCCAACCTCGACGCAATCGAGTTTGTCCCAGTGACCGACCCCGACGTGCGGAGCAACCTTCTTCTCGAAGGCGAACTCAACATGCTGCAAACCACCAACGCCGCATCGATTGAGATTCTGGCTGAAGACGAGTCGATCCAGAACATCCTCGACGACACCGGTGAAGAGTCGTTCGCCATGCTGAACACCTCACAGCCGCCGTTCGACGACATCCGGGCCCGTCAGGCACTTACGTGGGCAACCCCCCGCGACAACTACAACACGCTGATCGGTCTTGGCATCCAACGCCCAGCCGACCAGATGTTCACGCCGGACAGCCCGTACTACAACCCTGACGTGGTCCAGGAAGCCGACGATCCAGACCGCGCTGTTGAAATGGCCGCTGAATACTGTGGCGCAGTACCTGACTCGTGCACCGACGGCAAGATCAACATGGAACTGCAGTGGTCGGGTCCATCGGTGGTCCAGACCCGTATTGCTGAACTCCTCGACGAAGGCTGGAGCGTTGCGTTCAACGTTGAGTTCCAGGAAGTCCCACAGGATCAGCACATTCAGGAGACCGCATTCGGTCTCTACAACGCGGTTACCTGGCGTCAGTTCGGTGCGATCAACCCAGGCGACGACTGGGTATGGCTCTTGTGCCGGACCGCTGGTGGTATTTCGCTAAACTGGCCGCAGGTCTGTGACGAAGAGCGTGACGAGCTGTTGCTGGCGGCCCAGGCCACCACCGATGAGGCCGAGCGCGCCGCTATCTTCCAAGAGCTCGTAGCGAAGATCAACCAGGACTACACCTACGTGTTCTTCTTCCACACGCTGTGGGACATTGCCTTGGCACAAAGTGTGAAGGGCGTTTGCAACGACGTGGCGCCCGATGGCACCACCGTGTTGAAGTGCAACACCAATGGCCGAACCTGGATGGCTGGCGCATTCCTTTCGGAGTAACCGCAGACCATCAAGTAATTCACGACGAATAAGAGGGGAACGTCGAGCAGGTGCGTTATTGGCTTCAAAGGTTGGCGATGATGATCGCCCTACTAGTGGCGGTCAGCATGCTGACCTTTGGGGCCATGAGCCTGCTCGGCGACCCCTTGTTCAATATTCTGGGACCGGTCGCCGGCGACACGGAAAACCCGGAAAACCTCGCCAAGATCAATGCGGCGAAAGAGCAGTACTACCTCGACAAACCGCTCCCTGAGCGGTACGTCAGGTGGGCCGGCGACTTCCTCACCGGAGATTTCGGTGTGCAGTTCTCGACCGACGGCCAGCCGCCGGTCGCCAACCTGATCAAAGAGCGATTGCCCCGAACCTTACGGTTGATGGTGATGGCCCAGATCTTGGCTGTGGCGATCGCGATTCCGTGGGGCGTATTGGCGGCCTCACGGGCTAACAAACCCTCGGACCGAATATCGACCTTCACCGCCTTCTTGTTCGTGTCGCTCCCGAACTTCGCGCTCGCGGTGATTCTTTTCTACGTGTTTGCGCTGAAACTCGACTGGTTGCCCGACACGTATAACGCGACCGATCCGTTCTTCGGGTTCACCCACAAGCATCGCTTTACTCAGCTGTTGTTGCCAGCGTTCACCCTCGCCCTGCCTACGGCGTCGGTGTATCAGCGCCTGCTTCGCACCGACCTCATCACCACCTTGCAAGAAGATTTCATCTTGATGGCCCGGGCCAAGGGCGAGAGCCGCCGCAAGGTGCTGTACGGCCACGCGCTGCGGCCCAGCCTCTTCTCGGTCGTAACCATCTTTGGTATCAACGCCGGAGCCTTGATCGGCGGTGCTCTGGTTGTGGAAATTTACTTCCGCATCCCCGGGGTCGGCACCGCGATCGTTGAAGCGGTTCTGCGTGAAGACTTCCCGGTTGTGTTGGCGCTGGTCATGATCATCGCCACCGGCTTCGTCGTCCTGAACTTCTTGGTCGACATCTTGTATACCTTTATCGACCCGAGGGTCCGACGATGACCGACACCTTGAAACCAACCGACGTCGAGATTCTCGATGCCAGCGATCAGGTGCCGGCGGATTCCATCGCCAAAAAGAAGCTCGGAATCGGGTTCTGGCTCGCTATTAGCTGGCTGGTGTTCATAGTGGGCCTCGCCGTGTTTGCGCCGGTCCTACCGCTGAAGGATCCCGACCAGAACTTTATCCAGACCGAAGAGAAGGAAAACGCCATCACCGGTCGGGTCACCGAGTCGCCCATCCAGCCGCCCTACGCCCCGTCGGGCGACCACTTGTTCGGCACCGACTCCGATGCTCGCGACGTACTGAGCCGCACTATTTACGGAGCACGAGTTTCGCTGGTGGTCGGGTTCGCAGCGATTGCGTTTGGCATGCTGATCGGCGGGTCGCTCGGGATGATCGCCGGATTCTTCGGCGGAACGTTCGACAAGGTGGTGTCGTTCCTTTTCCTGGTGCTGCTGTCGTTCCCGGCGCTGGTGCTGGCGATTCTCATCACCACCCTGGCGGAGAGATCGCTATTCACCATTTCGCTTACGTTGGGCATCTTGGCCGTCGCTCCCGTGGGTCGGCTTGCCAGAGCAGCGACCCTGGTGTTCGCCGAGCGTGAATTTGTCGCCGCCTCCCGAACCCTTGGCGCTAAACCGTCTCGGATCTTGCGCCGCGAAATTCTGCCCAACGTGATGATCCCGATGAGCGCATTGGCGCTGTTGGGCATGGGCGTGTCGATCGTCGCCGAAGGCGCCTTGGCCTTCCTTGGCCTCTCGGTTGAAAAAGGCAGTACGTGGGGCAAGCTCATCCGAACCGCCGTCAACTCGACGTCGGACCTGGAGAACGCTCCCTGGATGGCCTTCACCCCGATCGGCGCACTGTTCCTCACCGTTATGGCGTTGAACTTCGCCGGCGACCGCCTTCGTGACTACTTCGACGTGAAAGAGCTTTCGATCTAGATGTCCGAATCACCACTGCTCGTCGTGGAGGACTACCACGTCGGATTCCGAACCGAAACCGGCCTCGCCAAAGCGGTCGACGGCGTGTCGTTCACCCTCAACCGGGGCCAAACCCTCGGCATTGTTGGCGAATCGGGCTCGGGTAAGTCGGTGCTCAACCGGGGCTTTATGGGCCTGGTGTCGAGCTCTCGCATGATCGAGTCCGGCTCGGTCTTGTTCGACGGCCAACAGATCGTGAACCAAGACCGCCAGGATCTTTGGGGTAAGCGCATCGCCATGATCTTCCAGGATCCCATGACGTCGCTGAACCCGGTGATGAAGGTCGGCAAACAGATCTTCGAACCACTGCGCCGGCACCTCAACATGGACAAGGGCCAGGCCCGCGAGCGAGCCATCGAGCTCCTCACGTCGGTCGGTATCCCGTCCCCGGCTCAGCGCTTATCGCAATACCCGCACGAACTGTCGGGCGGTATGCGCCAGCGGGTCATGATCGCCATTGCCTTGGCGGCCGAACCCGAAATGTTGGTGGCCGACGAACCCACCACTGCGCTCGACGTGACCGTGCAGAAGTACATCCTCGACCTGCTGCGCGAGTTGCAACAAGAACATGGCATGGCCATGACGCTCATCACCCACGACCTCGGCGTGGCCCGCGGCCGTACCGACGAGGTCATGGTGATGTACGGCGGTCGCAAACTGGAGCATGCGGCAACCGAAACCCTCTTCGCCGACATGCACCATCCCTACACCGAAGCACTTTTAGCCTCGACCCCGAGCCTCGCTCACCCCAAACACACTCGGCTGTTTCCGATTCCGGGCTCTCCACCCGACATCGTCGACCCGCCACCCGGATGCCGGTTCTCGCCTCGGTGTATGTATGCCCAGGACCGCTGCACCACCGACAACCCCGAAACAACCAGCCTCACCGACCACGAGTACGCCTGCTTCTACCCGGTCGGGTCCGACGCTGGCGCCGAGGCGCTCAAGCACAACCAGGACGCCGGACAAACCGCAACCGGACTCAAAATCGGACGAGCCAAGGAAGGCGCCCACTAGATGGCCGGATCAGGCAAAGCGCATCTGCGCAATGCAGACGAAGTCTTGCTCCGGGTAGAAAACCTGGTGAAAGAGTTTCCCGCGGGCGGAGGCAAGGTCGTACACGCAGTGTCCGACGTGAGCTTCGACGTGGCCGAAGGCGAGACCCTCGGACTGGTCGGCGAGTCGGGTTGTGGAAAATCAACCACCGCCAAGGCCGTTATCCAACTGCCGCCCCCGACCTCGGGTTCGGTGGTCTTTGACGGCACCGATCTCACCGATCTGTCGGCTGAGGAACTTCGCCAACAGCGCCCACAATTCCAGATGATCTTCCAAGATCCGATCTCCTCGCTGAACCCGCGCCGCCGGGTGCGCGACATCGTGAGCGAAGGTCTCGAGATCTGGGGTGGAAGCGGCGGCGGTGCCTTTACCGAAGGCCGGGTCGACGAGATCATCGAAGCGGTCGGCCTCGATCCGCAAGAAGCTCGTAAGCGCCGCCCTCACGAGTATTCGGGCGGCCAGTGCCAACGAATTTCTGTCGCTCGAGCCCTGGTGCTCGACCCCAAGGTAATCATCTGCGACGAGCCGGTTTCGGCCCTCGATGTGTCGGTGCAGGCCCAGATCCTCAACATGCTCGAGGACATGAAGGATCGCTACGGGCTGACCTTGTTGTTCATCAGCCACGACCTTTCGGTCGTGAAGAACGTGAGCGATCGCGTGGCCGTGATGTACCTGGGCAAGATCTGTGAGATCGGCGACGGCGACGAGATTTTCAAGAACCCGGTACATCCGTACACCCGAATCCTGTTATCGGCGGTTCCTGACCCAGCCAACCCGTTCGCCGGTGAATCTGAAACCTTGGATGGTGAGCTACCGTCACCGATCAACCCGCCCGCGGGTTGCCGATTCCACACCCGTTGCGCCTACGCCCAAGACATCTGCCGCTCCGAGGAGCCCCAGACCGAACAGGAAGGCGACGGCGACCATTGGGTGGCGTGTCACTTCCCCGTTCGCAACGACGCTCCAGCCGCCGACTAGGCCGGCTCCCGACCAGCGTTCCACGCGTAATCGCTTGACCATGGTCACAGCGCTAGACTGACGGGGCACCAGGACCGCGGGGGTCCTTGGCTGCATGAACCGAAACGCGGGCCGTACCTTGGCGGGAATTTTCACTGCTTTTGACCATGCCTTGGGCAGGTCATGACACCTCAGAGCACACAAGGCCCAATTGCAGCATCGGAGAAAGTAGATCGGGTCGACCTCGAAACGATCGCCGAGTCCAACGAGAGTGCCCCAACTCCGCTGGCCAACGACCTCGTCGGTGTCGCCGTCATGACCATGCAGGGTGCGGGCATGGCGATCTCGATGGCGGCGCTCATCTTCTCGGGCGACCTTTCGTCGGGACTTCCTCGAGCGATCGCCTCCTTTGCGGTGGCGTCGGGTCTCGTAACCATCATTATTGGCTTGAGGTCGCGCATCATGCCGGTCGCGCTCATCGTGCAAGACGCGCCGGCAATCGTGCTGGTCGCCGTGGCCGCTCAGCTCATTTCGGACAGTTCGGCTACCTCGGTTGCGGATGTTTTCGTCCTGCTCGCGGCGACATCGCTGCTGGCCGGCATCGGCATGTGGACGATCGGCCAACTCAAACTCGGACGTCTGGTGAGGTACTTACCCACCACCGTCATCGGCGCATTCATGGCCGGCACTGGCTGGTTACTGTTGCGAGGCGGAACCGACGTCGCCACCGGTTCCGCTATTGGGTGGTCCGAGGTGGCCGAGATCGGATTCGGCGGCCTAGCCAAATTCTGGCTACCAGCAATGGCGTTCGGGGTGCTCTTTTGGCTTGTAAGTAGTTCGGACCGCCTGCCGGCCTCGGCGATCGGCATCTTGGGCATCACAACGACCATCGGGTTTTACGTGGTGACCGTTGTGACCTCATCGGTTTCGAACGTCGAGGCGCAGGGATGGTTGATTGGGCCATTCCCGAATGCCGATGTGGTTCGGCCGGTATCGCTCTCGGAAGTATCGGGCGCCGACTGGTCGGCCATCGCTGCGTCAACGCCGGGTATCGCGAGCGTTATCGGCATTACCCTGGTCGCGGTACTGCTGAACCTGACGGGTATCGGGACCGAGTCGACCGAGCGGCTCAACGTCGATGACGAACTCAAGCTGATGGGCGCCGCCAGTGTGGTGGCATCGCCGCTTGGCGCCGCGCCCACATTTCATGCGCTGGGTGACACGATGCTTCTGAATCGCCTCGGGGTCTCTCGTCGAGCAGGCATCGTGGCCACCGGGGCGGCGATCGTGGTGATGGGGTTTGTGGGCGTGACAGCTATTGGTTACATCCCTCGATTCTTGATCGCTGGCCTGCTCATGGGCGTGGGCTTGAGCCTTATTGCTAACTGGGTTCACACATCGATTCGAGCCGTTCGTGGAGTCGAGCAACTCCTCGGCGGGTTCGTGGTTGTTGCGATCGCTGCGTTTGGGGTGCTGATCGGGATCGGTGTCGGAATCCTGGCAGCGTGCGCCGTGTTCATCTTTCGGTACTCCCGCATCGACCCCTTCCGACTGACGCGGTCGGGGCGCGAGGTCCGGTCGCGGGTCGACCGGTCCGATAGCGAACGGTCGATCCTGCTCGAACACGGCGACGACCTTGAGGTGTACGAGCTACAGGGCTTCCTATTTTTCGGCTCGGTGGCCGCTATCGACGAACGTTTACAAACCAACGACCTGAACGGACCCGATGTTCCGAGTGCGGTGATCGTCGACTTCAAACATGTCACCGGTGTCGACGTCTCGGCCTATTCGCTCATCGCCAAGAGCGCAAGCAACCTGGGCCATCGCAGCACAACCGTGATCTTCTCTGGCGTCGATCAACCTCTCACCGAGGCGCTGGTGTCGACCTCGCCCACCCTCACCGACACCGTCACCTTTTGCGCCGATCTCGACGAGGCGCTCGAACGTGCTGAGGAAGCGATACTGGCGCACCACGCCCCCGACCGAACGACCGAGCCAGCATCGCTGCCGATCTCGGAAACCTTGCTCGCCGAGTTCGAGCCCCGCGACTACGAACCCGACACCGTCGTGATGGCCTACAACGGCATCAGCGACGGCATGCTGATCGTTACCGCCGGACAGTTTACGGTCTTTCAAGTCGATCGTCAGGGTGCACGGCACCGGCTGCGACGCATCAGCCCGGTGACCGTCGTGGGTGAAATCGGAATGATCGAGGGGTCGCGCCGCACCGCCGAAATCGTCGCCGATAGCGCGTCGAGCGGGTTGTGGCTTTCCGCCGAGCGCTACAACCAGCTACGCGCCGAGCGGCCAGAACTCATCTTCGAACTTCATGAGTTCCTGCTCGGCGTGCAGGCGGCCAGGGTGGTCGACCTGGGTGAGGCGTTATCGCAATCGATGCGCTGACTCAGGTTGCGTCGGCGAGGTCGAGCGACTCCCGCAGCTCGCGTTTGACGAACTTGCCGCTGGCATTGCGAGGTAACTGCTCGTCGAGGAACCACAGGTACCGAGGGGTCTTGTGCTTGGCCATAAGTTCACCGAGGTGGGTGCGTAGCTCGTCGGCGCTGAGCTCGGCACCGGGTTTGAGCACCACGGCGGCCGCGATCTCTTCGCCCAACCGGTCGTCGGGCACGCCAAAGGCCGAACATTCGGCTACGGCGTCGTGTTCAAAGATCGCCGCTTCGACCTCGGCGCAGTACACGTTCTCTCCGCCCCGAATCACCATGTCCTTCTTCCGGTCGACGATGTAGATGAAGCCGTCGTCGTCCATGCGGGCCACGTCGCCGGTATGGAGCCAACCGTCGGTGATCGACTCGGCGGTGGCATCGGGCCGGTTGAGGTAACCCTTGATGACCTGGGAGCCCTTGACCCACAGCTCGCCGATTTGGCCGGTGGCGACCCGGTTCCCGTCGTCGTCGAAACACGCCGCCTCGAAGCTCGGCATGGCTGGGCCTGCGCTGTCGGGCCGGTCGACAAAGAAGTCCGAACCCACGGCAGTGATGATGCCGCAGGTTTCGGTCATGCCGTAGCCGGTGCTCGGCCGAGCGGTGGCCACCTCGCCCTCGATCTTGTGCACCAGGTCGGGCTGGATCTGCGCGCCACCACCACCGAGCGAAGCCAAGGTCGAGGTATCGCGGGTAGCGAACTCGGGGTGCGAGATCAGCTCGCGGGCCATCACCGGCACACCGCTAAACGTGGTGATCTTCTCGGCCTCGATCTGGCGAAGCGCCTCGCCCGCGTCCCACTTGTAGAGGTGCACGAGCTTGCCTCCAGCGAGCGTCAAGCCCTGCGCCACACAGTTGTTGGCGGTGACGTGAAATAGCGGGGTCACCACCAGGGCCGCCGGGCTCGCCGGCGTTGCCTCTTGGCTGCCCGCCGGCGCTTCGGTGCCCGCTTTGGCGAGCGCCATGTTCTGGACGGTGGTCGCAAACGCCACACTCATCACGTTGGCAACGCAACCTCGGTGGGTGAGCTGAGCACCCTTCGGACGACCGGTGGTGCCCGAGGTGTAAAAGATCGATGCGTCGGCGTCGGGGTCGACCGCCACATCGGGCAGGGCAGCATCGCCGGCGATCACCTCCGACCACGGGGTCACCCCATCGGTGGGTTCACACCGCACACCGACCATGATCCGGTCGCCCAATTCGTCGGCTACGGCTTGGAACCGCTCGAGCCGCTCCTGGTCGACGATGATCACCTTGGGGTCGGCGTCGTTGACGCCGTAGACGATCTCGGGGCCCACCCACCAGGCGTTCATGCCCACACACGCCACGCCGATCGACACACACGCCCAGTACCCGAGCATCCACTCGGGGTAGTTACGCATGGCGATCGCTACTCGGTCGCCAGGCTCTACCCCTTGGGCCATAAGCCAGTTGGCCACTTGGGCCACCTGACGGTGCGCTTCAGTGAAGCTCATCCGTTCGTCGTTGTACACGAGATAGTCGGCGTCGCCGTGCACGGCCGTCATCTGCCAGAACTCTCGTAGCGTGGGCGGCTGATTCTTGTACACCCGCAGTTCTTGGCCGCGAACGTCGACGGTCGTGATCTCAAACTGGCCGCCTGGTCCGGTGAGTTCGTCCCAGGCTTGCTTCAACTCGGTGTACAAGAAGGTCTTCTTTCGTTTGCGCCCCAGCGCGGAATGTGACGTTCGACATAGTAGCCACCCGGGTTGGCAGCGCCCGAAGTCGTTTCTGACGAGTCGTCAAGAACCAGCGTGCGAGCTACATTCTGCCCATGGCTGATGTTTCGTTTGACGTAGTTATCTCGGGCGGCACCGTGATCGACGGCACCGGCGCCGAAGGTGTTGTGGCCGATGTTGCGATCGCGGGCGACCGCATCGTGGCCATCGGGCCTGACCTCGACCCCGGCTCGGCCGAGGTCATCGACGCCACCGGCATGATGGTGACCCCTGGGTTCATCGACCCGCACACCCACTACGACGCCCAACTTTTCTGGGACCCGCACGCGTCGCCGTCAAACATCCATGGTGTCACCAGTGCGGTGATGGGCAACTGCGGTTTCACGCTTGCGCCGCTGGGCAACGAAGCCGACGCCGAATATCTCAAACACATGATGGTCCGGGTTGAAGGTATGCCCCTCGAGGCGCTCGAAACCGGTGTGCCGTGGAACTGGAGCTCGTTCCCCGAATACCTCGACGCGCTCGAAGGCGGCGTGGGAATCAACGTGGGTGTGATGGTTGGCCACTGCGCCATCCGCCGCGCCGTCATGGGACCCGACGCGACCGAAGGCGACGCCACCCCCGAGCAGCTGGCCGAGATGAAGGCCATCTTGGGCGAGGCGCTCGAAGCCGGCGGCCTTGGGCTGTCGACCACTCGGTCGAAGACCCACAGCGACGGCGACGGCAAGCCCGTGCCATCTCGGGTCGCCCCCGAGTCAGAGCTGGTCGATCTGTGCAGCGTCGTGAAGGACTACGAAGGCACCACCCTCGAGTGGGCGAGCGACGGTTGCCTTAGCGGCTTCGACGAAGCCGAAGTCGACCTGATGACCAACATGTCGTTGGCCGCCCAGCGCCCGCTCAACTGGAACGTGCTCACCATCGACGCCGCCCGACCCGACGACTTCAAGAACCAGCTGGCCGCAATTGAAGAGATCAACAGCCGCGGCGCCAGCTCGATCGCCCTCACCATGCCGGTGCTGGTGGGCATGAACATGAGCTTTCTCACCTTCTGCGGCCTCAACCTGATGCCCGACTGGGGCGATATCTTGGGCTTGCCGGTTCCCGAGCGTATGGAGAAGCTCCGCGACCCCGAGACCCGCCGCTTCCTCGAGGAACGGGCCGCTTCGCCCGACGCCGGAGTGTTCTCTCGCCTCGCCGGCTGGGGGCTCTACGAGATCGGCGACACCTTCTCCGCCGAGAACGAAGGCCTCAAGGGACGCAAGGTCGCCGACATCGCCCGCGAGCGCGGCGTGCGCGACTTCTACTGCCTACTCGACATCGTGTTGGCCGACGACCTGCGCACCGTGTTGTGGCCCGGCCCGACCGACGACGACCCCGCCAGCTGGAGTATGCGTCAAGACACCTGGGGTCACCCGCAGGTCATCATCGGTGGCTCCGACGCCGGGGCGCACCTCGACCGCATTTCGGGCGCGCCGTACACCACCACCTGGTTACACGACACGCTTCACGGCAAGTCGCTCACCTCGATCGAGCAGACCGTGCATCACCTCACCGAAGTTCCAGCCCGACTCTTTGGGTTCCGCGAACGCGGGGTGTTGCGCGAGGGCTTCCACGCCGACGTGGTGGTGTTTGACCCCAACACGGTCGGTTCGGGCGATGTCGTCATGGTCAACGACCTCCCCGGTGGCGCTGGTCGCCTCGTGGCCGACGCCCAAGGCGTGCACCGAGTACTGGTGAACGGCAAGGTCACGGTGAAAGACGGTCAGGCCACCGACGAAATCGCCGGCAAAGTCCTGCGCTCGGGCCAAGACACCGAAACCGTCCAGATCCCGATCGCCTTCTAAAGCCCTGACTCAGAGTCATGATGCACTGTCCCCTGACTCTGAGTCAGGGGGTTAACCAGGTTGGTTGTCGGCCCACCAGGCGTCGAGGCGGGCTTCTACTTCTTCTCGGGGTAGCGGGCCTTCGGCGTGGCGGATGGCGAGGAGGTGTTTGACCGCCTTGCCGACCAGCGGGCCGGGTTCGAGACTCAGGTACTCCATGATCTCGTCGCCGCTCATGTCGGGACGGATGGCGGCTACCCGGTCGGCTTCGGCCAACTCGCCAATGCGCCGCTCGAGGTCGTCGACCGCATCTTGAATCGTTTGGGCCTTGACCTTATTTCGGGTCGTGCAGTCACAGCGCACCAGATCGTTCAGGCGGCCGAGCAACGGGCCAGCGTCGCGGGCATAACGGCGAACCGCCGAATCCGACCAGCCGTCGGTGTACCCCTTAAACCGACCCGACAAGCGAACCAGTTCGTACACGTCGTCGATGATGGCTTCGTCGTAGCCCATCTTCTCCATCCGTTTGCGGGCCATGCGGGCACCGACCACTTCGTGGTGGCGGAACGTGACGCCACCGGTCTCGAACGAGCGGGTCTTTGGCTTGCCGATGTCGTGGAACAGGGTCGCCAAACGCAACGTGAGATCGGGCGGAGTCTTCGCGACCACCGCAATCGTGTGGGTCAGCACATCTTTGTGCTTGTGGATTGGGTCCTGCTCCATCTGCAACAACATGAACTCAGGGAGCAGCGTGTCGAATACGCCGTTATCGACCGCAGCCCAAAGCGACCCCTTCACGTCGTCGTGAAGGAGAATTTCAGAAAGCTGGTCGGCGGCGGAGGTAGTCGTGCTCATGGGCAACCGCTGAGTATACGCCCGCCCCCTCGACTCTGGTGTGTTGGCCCCGCCCGGCGCACCATAAGATCGCGCTGTGCTGAAGGACCTGTTCAACGAGGACCAACCGGGTGAAAACGCCGCCACCTCGGCGCTGATGTTTGGCGTCGGCGCCCTGATCATGACCGCCACCCTCGTTGGCGCCCTCGCAGGCGCCGGCTTCGGCGTCGTTGCTATGGGTATCGGCCTCAACTACTTCCGCGACGAAGAGTTTGTACGCAGCCCAAAGTTCGAACGCATGGCCAAGGCCGGCATCATCCTCGGCGCAGTATCGATCGTCGCCTCGATAGCGATCTTGCTGATCCGAGACTTGTAATGGCCACCGAGCAGTCGTCGACCCGCCGGTTTACTGCTCCCGAACCGCTCGACCTTCACCGTACGCTTCGCCTGCTGAACGAGGGCACGAAGCAAGTATCGGCTAACCCCGATGACGGGCATTGGTGGGCGACCCAAACCCCCGACGGCCCCGGCTCGATGCTGCTACGGCGGTCGGGCACCAACATCGAGGCGCAAGCGTGGGGTCGCGGGCAGCAGTGGATGCTCGACATGGCACCGCAGGTGGTAGGTGAACACGACGACCCGGCATCGCTCCCCCGCGGCCACCACGACCTGGTCGACGAACTCGCCCGGCGCCACGGCGGTCAGCGGTTTCCGCGCAGCGGCCGGGTCTTCGAAGCGTTGTTCGTCGCCGTTCTCGGCCAAAAGATCCAGGCCAAGATGGCCCACCGCAGCGCCCGGCTCATCCGCCACAAGTTCGGCGAACCCGCGCCGGGCCCCTGCCCCATCCAGTTGCTTGCCCCCACCGCCGACATGGCCACCCTGCACTACACCGACCTGCACCCGTTGGGGGTCGAGCGCAAACGGGCCGACATCATCATCAACTGCGCCAAGCGAGCCAACCGCCTCGAAGAAACGATCGACATGTCGTTGCCCGACGCCGAGAAGCGCCTACTGGCGTTCAACGGAATCGGCCCCTGGACCACGGGCCTCATCATGCAGGCCGCGTTGGGCGATGCTGATGCGGTGGCCGTGGGCGACTACCACCTCCCAAACACCGTCACCTGGGCGTTGGCGCAGGAGCCCCGGGGCGACGACGCCCGCATGCTCGAGTTGCTCGAGCCCTACGTTGGCCACCGAGGCCGGGTGACGATGTTGCTCAAGTATTCGGGTCAGGGCGCCCCGAAGTTTGGACCACGGCTGTCGCTCTGGACTCCTGAACGGCTGTAAGGAACAGGTAATGTGGGCGCCATGAGCAATCCGAGCACGCCGACGCTGATTCCAACGATCACGCCCGATCAGATGGATTCACCCCTGCTCGAAGACGCCGAACCCGGCGATCACGACCGGTTCTCGCACTACGTACCCAAGGCCAAACTGACCGAAGCCATGATCAACGGCACCCCGGTTATGGCCCTGTGCGGCAAGGTATGGGTCCCCTCACGCGACCCCGAGCGGTACCCGGTCTGCCCAGAGTGCAAAGACATCAAAGCCAAAATGGGCTGACCGTAATTACCCGTTCTTCGCCTTCGGCTACGGCTTCCCGAAATTTTTGCAGTTGATCGGCTCTAGGCCGACTAACTGCAATCAGAACGCGGGGAATGTGGGCCCCTTTTCCCCAACTCGCTAACAGGGGTGCTGTCAGTAGGCCCGTCTAAGTTCTGGGGATGCCCGTTCGGTGTATTCCTGCCCCCGCAGGCCCCCCGGCGCTCGAAGCGCTTCACCAACTGATCGACGACACCAAAGATGGCGACCTCCTTCGCCGTCTGACCGTGGTCGTGCCGACCAACTACGTCGGCCTCTCGATCCGGCGGGCCATCGCGCGCTCCCGCGGCCTCGCTGGCGTTACCTTCCTCACGCCGTACCGGCTGGCCGAACTCCTTGGCGCAGCGCAGTTGGCCGCCCAGAACAAGCGGCCGGTCTCGACACCGGTAGTGGCGGCAGCGGTTCGCCAGGTTCTGGCCGCCGATGCCGGCATGTTCGCGGACGTGGTGCACCACCCCTCGACCGAACGCACCCTGGTACGCACCCACCGCGAACTGAGCGAGGTATCGACCGAAGGCTTGGCCAGACTCGCAAAGGCGAGCCGGAGGGCTGGCGAGGTCGTGCGCATCCATCAAGCGGTGAAGGAACAGCTCGACGCCGAGTGGTACAGCGAGCACGACCTGATGGGCAGCGCCACCGCCGTCATCGAGGCAAACGCTCCCCTGTTGGCCGACTTGGGCGACATCGTTATCCATCTGCCTCAGCAGCTCTCGAACGCCGCGATCGCCATGTTCGCCGCCCTTAGCGAACGCCAGCCGGTCACCGTCATCGGCGGGTTCACCGGCAACGAGAAAGCCGATACTACCCTGCGCAGTGCGCTCGACCGACTCGAAGTGCACGTCGATTCGCCCACCGTCGATGCTTCGGTAGCTACCAACGTCATCATCAGTACCGCCGACGCCGACGACGAAGTTCGCGTGGCGGTGCGCCAGGTGGTCGAGGCGGCCCGCGCCGGGATCCCGCTCGAACGCATCGCCGTTCTCTATGGCGCCGACCGGCCCTACGCCCGCCAGCTCCACGAACAACTGCACGCCGCCGGGGTGCCATTCAATGGCGCTGCGGTGCGGTCGATCGGCGAATCGCTGGTCGGCCAGACGCTAGTGCGGATGCTCGACCTGCCCGATCGCAAGTTCCGGCGCGACGACTTGTTCACCGTGCTCGGCAGCGCAGCGCTGCGCGACAAAAACGGCCGCTTCGTTCCGACATCGGCATGGGAGCGGGTCAGCCGCGAAGCCGGAATCCTCGGCGGCCGCGACCAATGGGAGGCCCGCCTCGGGCATCTGCTCGAAGACCTCCAACTCGACCTCGAGGGAGAACAACGAACCGAGGGTCGCGAGTATGCGATGCGACGCATCGAAAACAAACAAGAGCGCACCACCGAGCTGCTCGAGTTCTTTACCGAACTGGCGAACGACCTCGAACCCGAAACCGTGCCTCCAACGTGGCGGGCAAAGTCGGCGTGGGCGAAGAAGCTGATCCGGCGCTATATCGGCGGCGACGACACCCGCACCGAATGGCCGCCCATCGAAATCGCGGCCGCCGAAAAGGTCGAGGCGGCACTCGAACGACTCAGCGGCCTCGACAAGATCGAGCCCTATCCGAGCCTGGCGGTCTTCCGCCGCACCCTCGAACTCGAGCTCGACTCAGGCCTGGGTCGCGAAGGTCGATTCGGCGAGGGGATCTTGGTCGGGCCGGTCAGCGCGGCGTTTGGCCTTGATCTCGATCACGTCATCATCGTCGGCCTTGCCGAGGGAGTGTTCCCGAGCCATCCTCGCGACGACTCGCTGCTGCCCGACCGCGAACGCGAGACCGTCGCCGGCGAACTCGTGCTTCGCAAAGCCCGCATGGGCGACCAACACCGCGACTTCCTTTGCGCCCTCGCCGCGGCCCGACAGGGAGTCGTGTTGTGCTTTCCTCGAGGCGACCTGCGCCGCTCCACCGAACGGATGGCGTCACGTTGGCTGCTCGCCATCGCCGGCCGCCTGGCCGGCGAAGAGATCTCGGGCGAAGACCTCACCAAGTTCAGCAACCACGACTGGTACACCGAAACGCCATCGTTTGCCGGTGGACTGGCCCGGCTCAGCTTCCCCGCAACCACCCAGGAGTACAGCCTTCGCAGTTTGTTCGAGCATCAGGTAACCGCCGCGCCCCTAGCCGACCATCACCTGGCACAAAACGAACCCGCCTTCCGTCGAAGCATCGAACTCACCAAGGCTCGCCGTAGCCGCGACTTCACGCGATTCGATGGCAACCTGTCGCACCTGACCATCCCCTCGCCCGCCGACGAGGGCGTGTTCATGTCGCCGACCCGGCTCGAGGCCTGGACCAACTGTCCTCACCGCTACTTGATGCAGAACGTGCTGCGGATCAGCGAGATCGAACGCTACGACCAGCAGCTGCGCATCTCTCCGCTCGATCGGGGAAACATCATCCACCAGGCCCTTGACGAGTTCTACGGCGAGATGATCGCCGAAGGCACCCAGCTCGCCTACAGCGAAGAATGGACCGAGACCCACCGCAACAAACTCCAAGAGATCGCCCGCAACCAATGCAAGCGCTACGAAGATCGCGGCCTCACCGGCAAGGCGATCTTTTGGGAGCGCGACAAACGAAAGATCCTGCGCGAACTCGATGAGTTCTTGACCGCCGACAACGTCACGCGGTCGGTTTGGCAGGCGATGCCGATGCACACCGAACTCGGCTTTGGCGTGCGCGACGCAACGCAACCGGCGATCACCGTGCCGCTTCCCGATGGCCGCTCGGTGCGCTTCCGGGGCAGCATCGACCGCCTCGACGTCGGGTTCGACGGTTCGCTGTACGTCACCGACTACAAAACCGGTAACTCCAAGTCGTACCGAGAGCTCACCGAGTCGAACCCGGTGCAACACGGTCAGCGACTTCAGCTGCCGGTCTACGCCTTGGCCGCCCGGGCGAACCGAGGCCGCGAGGACGTTGCGATCACAGTCAACTACTGGTTCATCAAGGACACCGAGAAGTACAAGCTGGTCGGCTACACCTTCACCGACAAGGTCGAAACCGAGGTCGCCCAGGTTCTCCAAACCATCGTCGAGAACATCGAGCGAGGCGTGTTCCCGGCCCACCCCGATGTGCCGTCGACGTTCAACACCTACAACTGCCCTTACTGCGACCCCGACCGGCTCGGAACCTCGGCCGCCTACCGCCGGTGGGAGCGCAAGAAGTTGTCGCCCCAGATCGACTCGTACCGCATGTTGGTTGAGGAGGGGAAACTTGTCTGAACAAGGACAACTCTTCAACTTCGACGAGCACGCGATCCCGAACGAGCCACCGGCCGCGCCGACCTCGGACGATCGACCGGCGCGACCCGAGCCGAAAGACCAAGCGCAACGAAACCAGATCGCCATCTCGATCGACGAAACCCTCTTCGTCGAGGCCGGCGCCGGTTCGGGTAAGACCACCGCGCTGGTGAACCGGGTTATCTCACTGATCCAAAGCGGCATCGGCGTCGAGAACATCGCCGCCATCACCTTCACGGAGAAGGCGGCGGCCGAACTGCGCGACCGAATCCGATCGGTTCTCGCCGACCGCGCCGCCAAAGCCGAATCCGGCGACGACCGAGCCCAGCTCGAAGATGCACTCGACAATCTCGACGGCGCCGCCATCTCGACCCTGCACGCCTTTGCCCAACGCGTGCTTTCCGAACACCCGGTCGAAGCTCAGCTGCCCCCCGCCGTCGAGGTAGCCGACGAGATCAGCTCGACGGTCGCCTTCGACGAGCGATGGACCCAATTCATCGATCAACTGCTCGACACGCCCGAAAGCGCCCGCGACTTCCTCATCGGCAGCGCGGTCGGGATGTCCCTCGACCACCTGCGCCAGGTCGCCCGCCAGTTCAACAACAACTGGGACTTGGTGGCCGAACAAGTGCCCGAGCCGGCCGACGATCACATCGAACTCGACCTCGAGTCGGTCATTCGCCAACTCGAGGCGACGACCGCACTCCGGGAGTTCGCCAACGACCCCACCGACAAGCTCGCCGTTCGACTGGGTGAGCTCCACGAATGGGCGCTGTCGATTCGCCGCAGCGCCGACGACATCGAAACCCTCGAGCGCCTGGCCAATCCGCCGGTCACCCTCAAGTCCGGCATGGGTCGTAAGGACAGCTGGAACGATCCGGCGTGGCCCATCGATATGGTCAAGAAGTCGCTCGACGACACCCGCCACGCAATCGAGGCCGAGTTCGCCACCATCGCCGACGCCGCGCTCACCTCGCTGAGCAGCCGCCTCGCCAGTTGGACCCTCGATGCGGCCGAAGATCGCCGGCTCGAAGGTCGTCTGGAATATCACGACCTGTTGGTTCGGGCCCGTCAGGTGCTGCGCAACACCGAGTTTGGGCCGTCGGTTCGCGAGAGTCTCCGCAGCCGCTATCAGCGCCTGCTGCTCGACGAATTTCAAGACACCGACCCCATACAGGTCGAGCTCGCCACGCTTATCGCCAGCCCCGACACCGACGGAACCAAACCGTGGCACGAACTCACCGTTCCGCCGGGCTCGTTGTTCTTTGTTGGCGACCCGAAGCAGTCGATCTACCGGTTCCGTCGGGCCGATATCAACCTGTTCCTCGAAGCCCGCACCACCTATAGCGATGCCCCGGTCCAGCTGAGCACCAACTTCCGCACAACGGTGCCGATCATCTCGTGGATCAACCACGTGTTCGGACGGTTGATCACGTTCCGTGAAGGCTCCCAACCCCACTACGAGCCGCTCGACCCGGTACGCGCCGCCGCCCCGAAAGGCCACGCCGTTACCGTCATTGGCAAGCAGCACGAGAAGAACGTCAAGGCCGACGAGCTCCGCCGCCGAGAAGCATCCGATGTCGCCAACACGATCTGTCTGGCGATGCAGGAAGGCTGGGAAGTCCACGACAAGGAGGCCGGCCCCGATGCGCAGGGCCGCGACCAGTGGCGACCCGCCAAGCTTGGCGACTTCACCATCTTGATCCCGGCCCGCACCTCGCTGAGTGCGCTCGAGTTCGCCCTCGATCAGGCCGGGGTGCCGTACCGAGCCGAGAGCAGCTCGCTGGTGTACACCACCCCCGAAATTCGCGACGTGCTCGCCGTGCTTCGCTCGATCGCCGACCCCACCGACGAACTAGCGCTCTCGACGGCATTGCGTTCGTCGGTGTTCGGGTGTGGCGACGACGACCTCTACACCTTCAAGCTCGACCATCGAGGAATCTGGAACCACCAGGCCGATCTACCCGAGACCCTGCCCGCCGACCACCCAGTCGGCGAGGCGATCACCTTCCTGTGCGAGCTTTCTCGGGCGCAGATGTGGCTGTCGCCCAGCGAACTCATCGAACGGGTGGTGCGCGAACGGTTGCTGTTGGAATTGGCCTTCACCGATCGTCGGCCTCGCGACCTGTGGCGTCGCTTCCGTTTCCTCATCGACCAAGCCCGGGCCTACGCCGAGTCCGAGGGTGGCGGTCTCCGCGAGTATCTCAAGTGGGCCGAGCTGCAAAGCTCCGAAGGCGCCCGGGTATCGGAGTCGGTGTTGCCCGAAACCGACGACGACTCAGTGCGGATCATGACTATTCACGGCTCGAAAGGTTTGGAGTTTCCGATCACCATCTTGTCGGGGCTCACGACTGAGGCGGCTCGCAAGAACAACGGTGTGCAGGTGCTGTTTCCCCACGAGGGTCCGTGTGTCATCAAGATCCGCAAGGACCTCGAAAGCCTCGACTTCCAACGCCACATGGTCATCGACGAACAGATGGGCTTTCACGAAGCCTTACGCCTTCTCTACGTGGCGGCTACCCGAGCCCGCGACCACCTGGTGGTCTCGATGCATCACAAGACGCCTGGCACGCCCAAGACGGCGGTCGAGCGGTTCACCATGGCCGAACTCATTGGTTGCGCACTCGAGGATGCACCGCGGTTTGAACTGCTCGACTTCAACACGACGGGTGCGGTCGACTCCCCACCGATCGACGCTGCCGACCCGTTGCTGGCCAAGGACCAATGGGAAGCCGAACGCGACCACGCCTTGACCACTGGTTCTCGCCGCCGAGTCCTGGCGGCAACCACCATCGCCCAGCTGGCGAGCAATACCGAGCAACAACGGATCGCCCTCGACGACGACCCTGCCCGCGACCCGGGCCTCCAGAAACAGGGCCGTAACCTCGACCTCCCACCGTGGCAAAAGGGTCGTTACGGCACCGCCATTGGCCGAGCGGTGCACGGCACCCTGCAAACCGTCGATCTGGTGACCGGCGATGGGCTCGCCGAAACGGCTGCTGCCCAATCGGCTGCCGAAGGTGTGGGGCGTCAGCAAAGCGTCGTCGAGGCACTCGCTGGTTCGGCTCTGCAAACTTCGGTGGTCACCGAAGCGATCAGCGGCGAGTACTGGCGAGAGATGTACGTCGCCGCGCCGCTCAGCGACGATCTGGTGCTCGAGGGGTACATCGACCTGTTGTACCGAACCGCCGATGGTCTGGTGGTGGTCGACTACAAAACCGACGCCGTACCCGACGACGCAACGCTCGAGGCCAAGCTCGCCCGGTACCGCCTCCAGGGCGCGACGTATGCGTTGGCTGTCGAGGAAGCGACCGGCGAGACGGTGACCCGGGTCGTGTTTGCGTTCCTGGCCGAAGACGGTTCGATCGAGCGCGACGTGGCCGACCTTCGAGGCGCCATCGACGAAGTGCGAGCCACCGCAGTACACGCAGCGACCGCCGCCCCCGGATCGGTTGGGGCAACGTCGACAGTGGCCAACATCGAGTAGACCGCGCTGGAATACTGGGCCCTCAACCCGGTTATACTGACTACGTACAACCCCGGCCTTCCACTCAGCCAACGAGGTTCGCCTCCGGCATGAGGGAACGACCGGGGTTTTTTCTTTGTGCGACACTCGTGTCATGAAGCTTCTGGTGCGAGAACCGACGTCGACCCAGCTTCGAACGTTTGTCGAGCGGCTTTGGTACTGCGAAAGCCCCACGGCGGCTGGGCACGAGCTGGTGGCTCCGACCGGGCTGCCGCAGATCGTCGTGCCCTTTGCCGAACACGCATCGGCGCCGGTTTTGGCTGGCGTGTTCACCGCGCCACAGCCGATCGACGCGTCGGACCAACGACAAGCGTGCGGCGTCGTTTTCCGGCCTGGTTGTAGCGGTGCGTTCATCCGCGCTCCCCTCGCCGAGTTCACCGATCAACAACCCGCCCTCGATGACGGCGTTTGGGAAGGCAGCCCGCACATCGCCGAGCAACTCGCCGACGCCCGCGGCGCTCAAGTGGTGTTCGAAACCCTCGAACGATTGCTGCTTGAAGCACTGGTCGACGAGTGGTCACCCGAGGCGACGCTGCTGGCGGGTGCCCAGATGCTCGATAGCGGCGCCGCGGTAGCGAACGTGGTTTCCGAACTCGATGTCGACCGGCGACGGTTCGGCAGAGACTTCACCCAAGTGTTGGGCGTGGGCCCGAAACACTTCGCCCGTATTCGACGGTTCCAACGAGCCCTGCGAGTTGTCCGCACCTCGGGCCAGGTTCCCCTCGGACAACTCGCCGCCGAGCTCGGCTACAGCGACCAGGCGCACATGACCAGAGACTTTCGAGCGTTCTCGGGCGCTACACCGAGCAAAGTACACGGCGAGGAAACAGCCAGTCCGGGCCATTTCGTCGATGACTGACATTTTCTTCAAGACAACCATCTACTCATCAGCAACGATGACGCCATGACCAATCAAAACAACCCGGCCAACCTCGCCGTCTTCGTTCGACTCATCGTCGACGATGCTTCGGCGGCAATCGACTTTTACACCGCGGCCTTCGAAGCGACCGAGATCCTTCGATTCGCCGATCCATCCGGCAAGATCGTCCACGCCGAAATTCAGATCGGCGACGACATCGTGTCGCTCAGCGAAAGTGACGGCGAAACCAACCGTTCGCCCTCCCAACTCGGCGGCTCGCCGGTAATCGTCACGGTCAACACGACCGACGTTGACGCCATCGCCGAGCGAATGATGGCCAACGGCGCACAGGCCATCTTCCCGGTCGACGATCGCGACTACGGCCGCCGAGATGGCCGCTACCGTGACCCGGAAGGCCACGTGTGGATCATTGGCCAGGAGGCCGAGGCGCTCTCGAACGACGAGATCGCCGACCGTTTGGCCGCTGGCGACGACGGCTAGGCCCCGCTCCCCAGGTAGAACCTGGCCCATCGCTAGGGTGGCCAGCAGATGTCATCGCCCGAGCAACAAGCCAAACAACGTGTATCGGTCTTTATCGACGGACAAAACCTCTACAAGGGTGTCTCGAAGCTGTTCAAGACTCGGGTCCACCCGGTGCTCATCGCCCGCGAACTGGCGGGCGATCGCGACCTGGGAAAGGTTCGTTACTACAGCGGTGTGCACCAACCCCGCGAGAACCCAAAGATCCACGCCATGTCGATGCGACGCCACAAGCTGATTCGTCGCACCGGGGTCGAGGTGATCGAACGCACGCTTCAGTACCACTGGGAGTGGGGTGTGAGGGACCGACTCCCGAGCGCCTTTAAGGCCAAGGAAGGCGAAACCCACGAGGTAACCGTCGAGCGGCACCACAAAGCCCGGGAGAAGGGCATCGACCTCGCCCTTGGCCTCGACGCCCTCGAAGCGGCCTACACCGACGAGTGCGACGTGATCATCATCGTGAGCCGAGACCAAGACCTCGCCGAGATTGCCCGCGAGGTGAAGGGACGAGCCTCGACCCGCCAGGTGCGAGTCGAGGTCGCCATTCCGGCCAGCGACAAGTACCGCCACATCATGGAGGGGTACGACTACACCCACTTCATCGACCGGGCGATGGTCGATCGGTGCAAGGATAAGTTCGACTACTTCCAGAAACTTCCGAAAAAAGCGGTCGGCACGTTCCTCGACACCTTGTAGAGGCTTTTAGGCCATGCAGGGCAGCGCCCAGCGGTCTTTGGTGACCGACCAACGACACTCGACACCGGAATCTTGGAGCCCTGGGCCGGGCCGATCTGGGCCAGCTACGTAGTCCTGCTGCAGCTCAAACCCGAGTGTTCTGGGTATTCCCTCGCTCGCGATGTTGGCCTTGTCGTGGAAGATCTCCACGGTCGCTACTCCTGGCATGGCGAACGCCGCCGTAGTGGCCGCCGAAGCAATTTCTCGGGCGTACCCACGACGAACTTGGTTCCGGTCGATCCAGTAGCCAATTTCGAGCGTGCGGCGATCGCCGTCGCGCGAGATCAACCCAACCACACCAACCAACTCGTTGGTCTCGGGCAACCAGGCGCCATAGTGGGTATCGCCGCCCTGCTTCCACGAGTCTTCCCATCGTTCGATAAGGGCTTGGCGGTCTTCGAGGCTCACCGGCTCGAACTGAGCCCAGTGAAGGAAGCCCGCCAGATGCTCGACGTTGGCCGTGACGGCTTCGTGGAGGGCCGCTGTGTCGCGGACCGTCCATCGGCGCAGCACCAGCCTCGGCGTTTCGATCTGTTCGGGTAAACGAGCCATGCCCCCAGTATGAAGAGTTACCGGAACTAGCGCATCTGAATTTCGACTACACCAGGTTGAGCTGGGTTTTTCCTTGTTCGAGATCGAGCAGGAATCGCTTGGCGTCGAGGCCGCCGGCAAAACCAGTGAGCGACCCATCGGCTCCAACTACCCGGTGACACGGCAGCACGATCGATACCGGGTTGCGGCCGTTGGCGGCGCCGATCGCCCGAACGGCTTTGGGTCGACCGAGCAGCTTGGCTTGTTCGCCGTAGGTGGCGGTTTCGCCGTAGGGGATCTTGGCGAGCGACTGCCACGTCGCCACTTGGAACTCGGTGCCCCGCAGGTCGAGGGGCACGTCGAAACTCTTGCGATCGCCAGCGAAGAACTCGTCGAGTTGTTGCACCGTCTTGGTGAGCACCGGGTTCGACGCGTCGGCCACGATCTCTCCCTCGAGGCGGACCCGCTTCGGTGAGTCGTCGGGCCACAGCACCGCCACGAGTCCGTCGTCGGATGCCACGAGGTCGAGTTGACCGAGCGGAGAGTCGTAAGTGGTGGAGTACATGTCAGTCGCTACTTTCGGGGTACATCGTGGCCCACAGATGGTGGGAGGCATAACTTCGCCACGGCGACCAGTCGAGCGACTGGGCCGCGAGTTCTTTTCGGTCGGCCGAAAAGCCGAGGCGTTCGGCCGCCTTGCGGAGCACCAAGTCGCCCACCGGGAATACATCGGGGTCACCGAGTGCCCGCATGGCGATCATGTCGGCCGTCCATGGTCCGACGCCCGCAAGGGCGAGAAGGTGCTCTCTGGTGGCTGCTCGATCGGCACCTGGTGAGAGATCGAGACCGTCGGCCGCCACCGCCCGGGCGAGGTTGGTGAGGGTCTTCTGCCGTGCGCCGGTCAGCCCAATGGCCGAGAGGTCGGCATCGGCAAGCGTTTCGGCGGTGGGAAACACACGATCGACGAGCTCATGCGGTATCAACAGCGGTTCACCGAACTCGCCGACCAGCCGACTACCGAAGGTTTGCCCCGCCGAAACCGAGACCTGCTGACCCAAGATGGTCTGCACAGCCTGTTCGAAACCGTCGACCGCCCCCGGCACCCGCAATCCCGGGTCGGCCGCAACCAGGTCCGCTAACGCCGAACCGGCGAAGTGTTCAGCGATGGAGGTCGGGTCGGCGTCGAGATCGAGCAGTCGGCGGAGTCGGGCGACCCCGACCGACAGGTCGGCGAAGCTCTCGAGCTGGATTTCGCACCACACGTGATCGGCTTGTGGGGTCAGCGATGCGACGGCGTGCCCGTTGGGCAACCGCAGCGTGCGGGTCAGCACACCATTGGTCACGGTGGCCAGCCCGTTCGGGGCGTGGCCTGCCACCCACCCAAACAGGGCATCGCTGTTCAGGGGAGCCCGAATCGCCAGCCGCAGTCCAATAGCGCCGCTGTTGGTCGACCCCGACCCCGCCTTGCGGAGTTCGGTGGGCGACTTTGCAAAAACCTCGCGTACGGTGTCGTTGAATTGGCGGATCGACGCGAACCCGGCGGCAAAGGCCACGTCGGTAAATCGGAGGTCGGTGGTTTCGATGAGCACGCGAGCGCTCTGGGCCCGTTGTGCCCGGGCGACCGCGATCGGGGTTGCTCCGACCTCCCGGCGAAACAGACGACCCAGGTTCCGTTCGCTCACGGCAAGGTGATGCGCCAGGCCGGCAACACCTTCGCGATCGACGACACCATCGGCGATCAATCGCATTGCTCGCCCGACTAGATCGGCCCGTAGGTCCCATTCGGGCGACCCCGGCGAGGCGTCGGGCCGACAACGTTTACACGCCCGAAAGCCTGCCAACTGGGCCGCGGCGGCCGTTGGGTAGAACTCGACGTTCTTGGCCTTGGGCCGGATCGGGGTCGGGCAGCTCGGGCGGCAGTAGATCCCGGTCGAGGTGACCCCGGTGATGAACCAACCGTCGAATCGCTGATCGCGGGTCTCGACCGCCCGGTAACACCGGTCGAAGTCGAGGTTGGCAAAGGTCGTCATAGCTTCATTCAACACCGCCAGCCCACCAATGACTAGCGGAAATCGGACAACCTAATTGGTCGACTATCCGACCGTCACCTCTTCACTGATGAAGGTGATGCCGTTGTCGAGGGTCTTGTGCACCGGACAGCGCTTGGCGACCTCGGCCAGGCGTTTGCGTTGCTCGTCGTCGAAGGTTCCCTCGACGAAGATCTCACTGCGGACGCCATCGAGCCAGCCAAGGGCGTCCTCATCGCATTCGGTGCAGTCGTCGGCGTGAACCTTTTCGTACTCGTACTTCACCGACACCGACTCGAGCGGCCAGCCTTTGCGTTGGGAGTAGAACGACAGCGTTATCGCCGTGCACGCGGCCAAGGACCCCAACAACATTTCGTACGGGTTGGGGCCCTTGTCGGTGCCGTTGAGTTCCGGCGGTTCGTCGGCCAGCCATACGTGTCGGCCATTGCGAATTTCGACGAGTGTTCCGCCGGTGAGGTCTGCAGTGATAGTGGTCATGGCACAAAGACTACGGTACGAAGGCGAGCTATTTCGGGGGAACACTTGGCTGCGGCAACCTATGAGCGATCGGGCAATATCGCCACCATCACCTACAACCGACCGGAAGCACTCAATGCGGTGAACGGCGAGATGCGAGAGTGCCTCAACGCAGCGTGGACCGAGTTCTTGGCCGACGACCAAGCGTGGGTCGCCATCGTCACCGGCGCAGGCCGAGCCTTCTGCGCCGGCGCCGACATGAAAGACGGCACCGGCAGCGTCGGCACCTTCGCCGGAAGCTTCTGGGAGATGCCCACCATCAACAGCTTTGAGAGCGGCCTGGAGGTGTGGAAGCCCACCATCGCTGCGGTCAATGGCCCCTGCGTGGGTTACGGCTTCACCGCGGTGGCCACCTGCGACTTCGTGATCGCCAGCGACCAAGCCACCTTTGCCTACCCCGAGGTCAAGATCGGCATCCCGACGATTGTTGGGGCACTGCGCCTCCCGGGGCGCCTCGCGTGGGCCGACGCGCTCGAACTGCTCCTCACCGGCGACACGATCGACGCCGAACGAGCCAAAGAAATCGGCCTCGCTTGGCGGGTGGTGCCGCACGCTGACTTGCTCGCCGAAGCAAACAACCTTGCCGAACGGCTCTGCCAGGGGGCGCCACTGGCAGTCCGAGCGACCAAAGAGATGGCCTACCGAGGATCACAGTTGCCTTGGACGGATGCAGTAAGGATGGGCGAGACTATGCGCCGCTACGTGCAAGCGACCCAAGACGCCAGCGAAGGCCGAGCCGCCTTCGCTGAAAAACGCACACCAACCTGGAAGGGTTCATGACATGAAATTCGGAATCGCATTTGCCAACACTATGCAGTTTGCCGAGGCCGAGGGTGCTGCCCTGCTAGCCCGCAGCGCCGAGGCAGCGGGCTTCGACTCGGTCTGGACCGTCGAACACGTGATCGTGCCCAAGGACTACGAATCGAAATACCCCTACGACCCAAGCGGCAAGATGCCGGGCGGACCCGAGGCGTCGATCCCCGATCCACTGATCTGGCTAACGTGGATCGCCGCCAACTCGACCAACCTCCGGCTGGCCACCGGCATCAGCATCCTCCCCGAACGCAACCCGGTGATCTTCGCCAAAGAGGTCGCCACTCTCGACGCGTTGTCGGGCGGCCGGGTCGAACTCGGCATTGGCGTGGGTTGGTTGGAAGAAGAGTTCGACGCCCTCGGAATCCCGTGGGCTCGCCGAGGGGCTCGCACCGACGACTACATCCAGGCGATGCGGTCGTTGTGGTCGAGCGACCTCGCCGACTACCAAGGCGAGTTCGTTTCGTTCTCCGACGTCGCGTCCAAGCCGTCGCCGGTAAATGGCACCGTGCCCATCCACATCGGCGGCCATTCCAAGGCGGCGGCCAAACGAGCCGGGCGCATCGGCGACGGGTTCTTCCCCGGTGGCGGCGACATCGCCGAACTGATCGACATCATGCGCCAAGAGGCCGCCGACAACGACCGCGACCCGTCGGCCATCGAAGTCAGCACCTTCACCGCCGACCTGTTTGGCCCAGAACCTCTTGCCGCCGTCGACAAAATGCAGGCGGCCGGTGTGCACCGGTTGATGGTTCCGGCCTTCATGGTGGCCCAGGACCCCGAGGCCGACCTGATGGGCTGGCACGAGCGCGTCATCTCGCAATTGCCCTAACAACCGGCAGCAATTTCGCCAGCGACCTTTTGGTCAGAACTTAACTATCGGTAGGCCCTGCCGACGGGCTTTCCATGCCCCAGTCCGATCCTTTTGACTTCGACGAATCATGGCGCGAGCACGACCTGGTCTGGTTTTTGACCTGCCTTCGTGCTTGGAGGACCAACCCCTGGCTCTGCGCGACAGGCGTTCTGGTGGTGTTTGGCCTGTTCAGCGGGCTGGTCAGCCTGGTCACGAGCGGGTTCTCCCAAGACTTCTGCGAACGGCTGGCCTTCGGCTCAGCACTGGCCCTGCCCTTCATCAGCGCCCGAGCGATGATGATCATGCTGGGCACCGACTCGATTACCCGAATGCAACTCGCCACTGCGACCGACCTGGTGTGCTCGGACCTTAGTCGTCAAGACCTCACCGATCTTCAGCTCCGCGGCCGCGACCTCACCAGCTCCCGCCTGACGCAGTCGAACCTGTTGGCCGCCGACCTAATGGGTTCGCTGCTGCTCGATGCCGACCTGCACCGCATCATTGCTCGCCGGGCCCGCTTCGATTACGCCGACATGAGCGAGGCCGTTGGCCACCGGGCCGACTTCCGCGATAGTTCGCTGATCGGCGCCAACCTGACCGACGCCATCTTCGATAGCGCCGACTTTCGGGGCGCCGTGCTGAGCGATGCAACCCTGATGAACTGCGACCTCCGCCGGACCTCATTCCACAACGCCGACCTCCAGGGCGCCGACCTGCGAGGGGCCGATCTTCGCGGCGCAAACCTTCGAGGTGCCGATCTTCGAGCCGCCAGCATCCAGGGGGCCGACCTCCGCGGTGCTCGCCTCGACGGTGTCGACGTGACCGGGCTCAAGATGGACGATCTGACGATCTGGCCCGACGGTGCGTCGCCGATGCTCGGCACCTTCGAGCTGACCGAAGACGACCTGTTGTTGCTACAAACCCCCCTCAACGACGACAGCGAATAGCCGCTAGGGAGCTAGCCTCAGGCCGTGGGCGACTTCTTTCAAAACGGTGTCATCGCAACTCTGCACGACCTCAAGCAACGGCCGCTGTACGAGATTGAGTCCGACCTGACCGAGTGGTCGCGCGAACGGCCAATGTCGTTGGTCATCCCGAGCCTTTACTCCGAACTGGGCCGCCCGGCGCTTAGCCACATCCTCGACGAGATCTCCAAGATCCCGTACCTCGAAGAGGTCATCATCGGCCTCGACCGGGCGAGCGCCGAGGACTTCGAAGACGCCAAGCGATTCTTTAGCCGGCTCCCTCAGCGGCACCGCATCCTCTGGAACGACGGACCGCGCCTGTCGGCGATCGACCAGCAATTAGCGGGCGCCGAACTCGCACCCGCCGAACCAGGCAAGGGTCGCAACGTTTGGTACTGCATGGGGTACTTCTTGGCGTCGAACCGGTCGCACACCGTGGCCCTGCACGACGCCGACATCATCACCTACGACCGCTCGATGGTCGCCAAGCTGTTCTACCCGTTGGTGCACCCGACCTTCGACTATTCGTTCTGCAAGGGGTATTACTTCCGAGCCGCCGACGGTCAACTCAACGGCCGGGTGGTTCGCCTGATGGTTACCCCCTTGGTCCGAGCGCTACGAGCCACGATTGGCCATCACGAATACCTCGACTACATCGACAGCTTTCGGTACCCGTTGGCCGGCGAGTTCTCGATGAAGCGCTCGGTAGTGACCTCGATCCGAATCCCGAGCGACTGGGGTCTGGAAATCGGTGTGTTGTCCGAGGTTCAGCGGTACTACGCCAACTCTCGAATCTGCCAGGTCGATATTGCCGACGCCTACGACCACAAGCACCAAGAGGTTTCCCACGACGACCCCACCAGCGGTCTTCATCGCATGGCTATCGATATTGGCCTGGCGATCTTCCGCAAGCTGGCCACCAACGGCGAAGTGTTCTCGCCCGAAACCTTCCGGGCCCTCAAGGCCACCTACTATCGCACGGCGCTCGACATCGTCGACCACTACCACTCCGACGCGGTGCTCAACGGCCTGACCCTCGACCGCCATCAAGAGGAAACCACGGTCGAACTCTTTGCCTCGGCAATCATGGAAGCGGGCGAACGTTTCTTGTCTGAACCGATGGCGGTGCCGTTTACTCCGAGCTGGTCTCGAGTCGTCTCGGCGGTGCCCGACGTGCTGGAACAACTCGACGAGGCAGTCGAACTCGACAACGCCTAGCCCCGGTGTTTGAGTGGGCAGATGACTCTGCTCACCATCCACGACGAGGACGGCGTTCGAACCCTGAGCGTCGATGCACCACCGGTCAACGTGCTGTCGAACGAGCTGACCAAAGCGTTGTATGTGGCTGGCGCACAAGCGGCAGAAGACGACGAGGTGCGGGCGGTAGTCCTACGCAGCGCCAACCCCAACTTCTTCCTCGCCCACTTCGATGTTCAAGCGATCCTCGACATGCCAGCGCCGGCCGAACCGATGGTTGAGCCCCATGGCTTCCATCGCTTATGTGAGCTCTATCGCACGATGCCAAAGCCGACCATCGCCATGATCGATGGTCGGGTAGGCGGAGGAGGCGCCGAACTCGCGGCCTCATTCGATATGCGGTTCGGGACCAATCGAACGATCATCAATCAGATGGAGGTCGGCCTCGGCATCTTGCCGGGCGGTTCAGGCACCCAGCGACTCCCCCACCTTGTTGGTCTAGGCCGAGCGATGGAGGTTGTGCTGGGCAGCGACGATCTCGACGCCGCGACCGCCGCCGAGTGGGGGTGGCTCAATCGGGTACTCCCCCGCGATGAACTCGAACCGTTCGTCTACCGATTGGCCAGTCGCATCGCCAGCTTCCCGCCCAAAGCCGTCGCGTCCGCCAAGGCGGCCCTGCTAGCCAGCCAACCCGACCCAACCCCAGGTTTGGTAACCGAAGGCCAACTCTTCGACGAGCTAAAGGCCACCAAAGAAGCCACCCGTCGCATGCAGTCCTTCCTAACCAAAGGCGGCCAAAAACCCGAGAGCGAGAACCGGATAGGCCAGTTCGTTACCGAGCTCTAGTAGATCGTGTAACCCCCGTCGACGGTGATCGTGTCGCCGGTGTGAAAGGTGAGCGCCGGGTCGGCGAGGAACAATGCCGCGGCCGCCATTTCGCTCGGCTCGGCCCACCGGCGGACCGGGGTCCGTTTGGTGGTGGCTTCGCGGAACCGGTCGTTCTCAAATCCAAAGCTCGCCAGATCGGTTTTGGTCCACCCGGGCAGCAGCGCGTTCACCCGCACGTTGTAGCGGGCCATCTCGACCGCCATCGCCCGCATCAGTCCGAGCACACCGGTCTTGCTCGCGCTGTACGACGCATTGCTGGCCGCGCCGTGAATCGATGCCGTCGACGACACCACCACCAGTGACCCGCCTTCGCCCTTCTCGATCAGGTGTTTGGAGGCTTCGCGAAAGCACAGAAACACGCCGTCGAGGTTTACACCCATCACATGACGCCACTCGTCGAGCGACGAGTCGGCCACCATCTTGCCCGGGCTGGTAACCCCGGCGTTGGCGAACATGATGTCGGCCCGGCCCAGCTCGGAAATGGTTTGGGCAAAGGCATCGGCGACCTGGGCTTCGTCGGCCACATCAACCCCCACCGACATCACGTTGCGACCGGTTGCTCCGAGGTAGTCGACCGCCGCAGCGTTCTTGTCGGTATTGCGGCCCCACACCGCAATGTCGGCTCCGGCGTGCGCCATGGCCTCAGCCATCGCCAGCCCGATGCCGCCGTTGCCGCCGGTTACCACAGCGACTCGGCCGCTCAGATCGGTGGCCGCTTGGGATGTTGTCATGTTGCCCTCTCGCTCGGTCTCTGAATGTCGCTCAGATCGCGGTACTTTGTAGTTATGACTATCGCCACACTTGCAGAAATTATCCGGACCCACGGAGTCGACCAGCCCGACGAAACCATGGTCGTACTCGGTGAGGACTCCCGCACCTTTGGCCAAATGCTCGCCAGCTCGGCCCAGGTCGCCAATGCCCTCACCGCCGCCGGCGTCGGCCCCCAGGACCGCGTGGCGTTTATCGACAAGAACTCGGTCGAATACTTCGAGGTGTTGTTTGGCGGCACGATGATCAACGCCGTCAACGTGGCGGTCAACTGGCGTCTCGCCGCACCCGAGATGGCCTATGTCGTCAACGACGCCCACTCGAAGGTGCTGTTTGTCCACACCGACTTCATCGACCAACTCAACGCCATGCGGGGCGACCTCACCACGGTCGAGACCATCGTGGTAATGGGCGACGCCAGCCTCGCCGGCGAAGGCGATGTCATGTTTGCCGACTTCATCGCCGGTCAGTCGACCGATGACCCCGGAGTCGTTGCCGCACCGGGCGACGTTGGGCTTCAGCTCTACACCTCGGGCACCACGGGTCACCCCAAGGGCGCGCAGATCACCAACGCAAACTTTGCCGCCGTTGTCGATGCGGCGGCCTCGTGGGCCATGGCCAAAGAGAGCGTCAACATGGTGGCAATGCCGCTGTTCCACATCGGCGGAAGCGGCTGGGCGTTGTTCGGCATGGCCAACGGCTGCAAGTCGATCATCATGCGCGAACTCGACCCGACTGTCGCCCTGGAGAACATCCAGCAACACGGCATCACCCACGCCTTCCTCGTACCGGCCGCGCTGCAGTTCCTGCTGCTGATGCCTACCGAGGACTACGACCTTTCCACGATGCAGCTCATGGCGTACGGCGCCTCGCCCATCACCGAAGAGGTGCTGGTCGGCTCGATGAAGCAGTTCGGCTGCGACTACATCCAGGTCTACGGCCTCACCGAGACCACCGGTACTGTGACCCAGCTCGACCCCGAAGATCACGACCCGGGCGGCCCTCGCGCTCACCTGCTGCGTTCGGCGGGTAAGCCGTTGCCAGGCGTAACCATCAAGATCGTCGACGAAGACAGCGGCGAAACCCTGCCCGACGGTGAAGTTGGCGAAGTGTGGGTCAACAGCCCCGCCAACATGCTCGGCTACTGGAACCTCGACGAGGCCACCGCCGAAGCGCTTCCCGGCGAAGGCTGGTTCCGCTCCGGCGACGCCGGGTACATCAAAGAGGGTTACCTGTTCATCCACGACCGCGTGAAAGACATGATCGTTTCGGGCGGCGAGAACGTGTACCCGGCCGAGATCGAGAACGTGCTGATGAGCCACGATTCGGTCGCCGACGTCGGTGTTATCGGTGTCCCCGACGACAAGTGGGGCGAAACCCCCAAGGCGTTGGTCGTGCTGGCCGAAGGGGCCGAGCTCGACGAGGCGGCACTTATCGCCCACTGCAAGACTGCACTCGCCGGCTTTAAGTGCCCGACCTCGGTCGAGACCATTGCCGCCTTGCCCCGTAACCCATCGGGCAAGATCCTCAAGCGTGAGCTGCGGGCCCCGTACTGGGAAGGCCGCGACCGCAACGTTTAACCGCCTTCGAGCGCCTCTCGCTGGGTCCATCGGATGTCGGCGACCACGCCGTAGTGGTCGCTGGCATCGATGCCCGTGATCGGCTCGTGAAACGCTAGATTGCACGCCTCGACCAGCCCGGCACCGTCGGCGCGACCAAACGGGTCACCGACAAAGATGTAGTCAAGCCGTTTCGGTGGCAGCAACATATCGCGGGCCATGGCGTTGGTCCGGTGATCCCAGGTAAAGCCTGGTTCGGTGTTGCCCGCTGCTCGCCAAGCGTCCTGGTAGTAGGTGCTCGTGCCATCGATGGTCGCGAGCGACGACAAGAAGCGGATCTCGTCCGATAGCGGCTCGGCGTTGAAGTCGCCACACAGAATTGGCGGGATCACCGCAGCTGGGTCGGCGTTGGCTTTGATCTGTTCGTCGATAAACATTGCCTGCACCACCCGGTGGTAGGCCTGGCTCGGCGGCGGCGCCAAGTGGGTGCTGAACACGTCGATGCCGTTGGTACGAACATGCAACAGCTCAAGGGCCATGCGGTAGACCGGACTCGGCACTTTGGCGCTGCCATCGACGGGCAAGGTCCACTTCTGATGGGTTGAAATTGGCCACCGGCTCAGGATTGCCGAACCAAACTCGACCTCGCGGCCGCCACGGGTCGTGAACGAACAACCGCCAAACGCCCAGTGCCAGTCATGGTTGGTGTCGTTGTCGACCAGCCACTTTGCCGTGTTGTCGTCGCCGCCTGGGGTCTCCCAGACCTCCTGAAGACACACGATGTCGGCATCGAGCCGCTCGAACCACGCCAAGGTCTCAAACCGGCGAGTTTCCCAGTCCCGCTCAAAGAACGATGCCAAATTCAACGTCACCACGCGCAGCTGCTTCGCTGTCCCTCGCTTCGCAATGTCACTCAAGGTTGCACCCTCGCCCTCCGCGAGCTCCGGGCTCTTTGGCCCCTCCCTCGACACTAGCGACTCCCCCACCGACTCAGAGCCCGCGCACCATGACTCTGAGTCACGGGACATTGTCCTCTGACTCTGAGTCACGGGAAATCCTTGCTGGAAAACGGCAGAACGCCGGGGCGGGCCCCGGCGTTCTTACGTTTTGATCGCGTTTGACCCGCTCTGAGCGGGTTTGGCGCGAAAATTTCGGTTAGTCGCGGGACATGAAGAGGCGCAGTACGTACCAGAACATGGTCATGACCGAGCTGAAGAGCTGCACAGCAGCGCCGACGTAGGCGTTCGATGGGTACCGGCGGATGACCTCTTGGGTCTTGTAGAGAATCGAGGCGCCCATCAGGCCGATCATAGCGAAGGAGAACCAGGCACCAAGGTGCACGTTGAAGATCAGCGAGGCCACGATCATGATCAGCGCTGCGATACCGCCGAACATGACGATGGGACGCATCCACGAGAGATCACTCTTGGTGAAATAGGCAGTGATGGTGAGCCCGGCGAACAGTGCAGCGGTGACAAACACTGCTGAGCCGACGGTGCCGGCATCTTCGCGGACGCTAAAGATCTCATAGAACGGCACCGCAAAGAGCAGCGAGTACACCGCCGACATGCCGAACAGGCCGACGTACTGCTTGGTGATGTTGCCGAGATCGCCGGCCGCACTACTGGCGAGCCAACTACCGACCATGAAACCACCGAGCAGAATCATCCAGTTGCCGCGGCCTCCGCCACGAATGAAGGTGTGGATCGATTCGCTGACGCCCGACACCATCAAAAGGGTGCTGAGGGCAGCGAATGCGGCGATAGCCATTCCGATGTGGCTGTAGACCTTGCCGATGAAGGTGGCGCGGTCAGATTCGGGGAGTGAGACGACGGGACGGTTGTCGATTAATGGCGAAGCCATGTGGGGGAACTCCTTTTTGTGTTCCTGAGGTACAACCGGCACAACATGTGCGGCTATTCCCCAATTCTACCCGACAAGTGGCGCTGACGCCCGAGCGACCCGCAAGGACGCAGGGTTACTTCGACTGCGGGGCCGGCTCAGGAATGTCGAAATCGTCGGTGTCGGTGAGGTCGATTTCGGTGAAGGTCACCTTGGCCGGCGCGCCGTTGGCGGCCGCATCGGCCCGAAGTTCGGCCCGGCGGGCCTCGTCGCGCACGGTGGCCCGGCGTTGAACCCACCCACCGATGGCGAACGCCAAGATCACTAGGGCGATTCCGGCCGCCGAGCCAATGACAAGCTGCCAACCCGTGCTGAGCCCTGAAGACTCAACGGTCAGGTCGACCTCGCTGTTGAAAAGGTTGAGCGCCCCGCCAACCGTTTGATGAATAGACATGTGGTTTGTAACTCCCCAACCACTACGACGACCGAAACCCCCCATGGGTTCAGCAGAACTTCTGTCGCGTGGCTTTTGAAGAACTTCCTATTGTACAGCGAACAGGTGTTCGTTTTGGACAATTTTCGGCCGACTGGCGTCATTGCAACGCAAAAACCTTGGTTTCCGTCGCACCAAAAACGGCCCAAAGTTGGCCAATTTCGGGTTTCGTGACCCGGGTCACTGCGCCGCTTCGGGCGGGTTTTGGCCCCATTTTGGCGCGACTAAACCCAATTTCTGGCCCGGGCCGGCAACTGGCTCTAGGTCGACGGCGCGAACCAGTCGGCGATCGACTCGGCAATGCGTTCCGGTGCCTCGAACGGCCCAAAGTGGGTCAGGTCGTCGAACGTGAGCAGCGACCCGTTCGCCAACGCCTCGGCGATCGGCGCGCCTACCGAGGCCGGTGCACCGCCATCGCCGCTCATCCCAACCGCCACGGGCAGTTCGATATCGGGCAACCGGTCCCATGCCTGGTTGTTGGAATTCTCAAAGACCTGCGCCTCGATCTCGCCGCGACACTTCAGTATCACCGTGCCGTCGTCTTGGGATCGGAAACCATGGTGCACATAGGCCCGCAAAGCTCGAGGGTCGACTCGGTCGAACGGTGGTCGCGAGCCATAGCGTTCGATGACGGCGTCGAAACTGTCGAACACCTCTCGCCGCTTGCGAGCGCTCAGTACGAGCGGACTGCCGTTGGGGTCGATCAGCTGCGGGGGAAAGACGATCGGCTCAAAGACCCAGGCCGAGGCAAAGGTGCCGGGCGCTTGGGCTTCGGCCAACAGGATCGAGGCGCCGCCCATCGAGTGCCCGACGGCAAGCAACGGACCTGCGGGCGAGAGTTCGGCCTTTACGGCCAGGAGGTCTTCGCCCATACCCGACCAGGCGAGGTCGAGGCCGTCGGGGAATTTGCTGTCGCCGTGGCCTCGTAGGTCGACAGCGAAGCAATGGAACCGGTCGGCCAGCGCGGCCGCAACCGGTTCGTAGCAGCGGCCGTGGAATCCGGTTGCGTGGGCGAACAAGACGATGGGTCCGTCGCCGCCTAGGTCGTGGAGCGCCACGTCGACTCCGGAGGTTGACGACACGTATCGGGGTGCATTCACCGGCCCGATAGTATCGACCGCGCTATGACCCGACTGAATCCTCGGCACCCGCGGCACGCAGCCACGCCACGCCATAGGGGGCGAGATCGATCGGACCCGACCCACTGGTACCGGCGACCAGGTCGTGCCAGTCACCCACCACGGCCACCTGGGCAACGGCGGGCGTGAGGTTCACATACGCATCGACTACCGACCCGTCGGCGGCGGTCCGGCGCAGCCCCAACACGTGGTCACCGACCGGCAGGACCTGCTGACCGGCCTCGGGGTGGAACGCCGGGTGGGCTCGCCGAAGCCGTGTGAGGTGGGTCAGTCGGGTCAGCACCTCCTGCGAGGCCGAACCGTGGTCGGCCAACGCCGCCTCGACCGCCGCACGGTCGAGCTTCGACCGGTTGATGTCGCGGTTGTGATCGGTGGCGGCAACTCCGGCCATGTCGTTGGGCGTAGCCAAAAAGCTGTGCACGTAGAGCGCAGGCATACCGACAAACGCCAACATGATGGCGTGGGCGGCACAGAACCGATCGATTTGGGTTGCCCCATTTTCGCCGTCGGCGGTGGTGGCCAAGGCATCGAAAAGGCTGGTGTTGAGTTCGTAGGGCCGCTCACCACTCGCACTCGAGTAGTACGAGACCCGTCCGCCATGGCGCTGGACGGCGTTGGCGAGATCGTCGACCTGCTCATCGGTGAGCAGGCCTTCGGCCGGCCGAACCCCGATGCCGTCGTGGGAGGCCAAGAAGTTGAAGAACGACGTGCCTGGCCGCAGCGGGGCAAGGTCGGTCGCCCACGACACCAGCGGTTCGCTCGTGGCGTTGAGCAACCCATGCAGTACCAGTGGCGGCAGCGTGAAGTTGTACACCAGGTGCGCTTCGGTTTCCCCGACGCCTGCGGAGCCGAAGTACGACACGTTCTCGGCGTGGGGGACATTGGTCTCGGTGATCAACAACGCTTCGGGTGCCGCCTCCTCGAGCAGCATCCGCAGGACCTTGACCACCCGGTGGGTTTCTTCGAGATGAATGCATGTGGTGCCAAGCCGTTTCCACAGGTAGCCAATCGCATCGAGTCGAATGACCGACACCCCCTTCGCCAGGAACAACGCCACGAACCGCACGAACTCTACGAGCACATCGGGGTTGGCGAAGTCGACATCGATTTGGTCGTGACTAAAGGTGGCCCACACGTGTCGGGGGCCAGCGGCGGTTTCGGTCGGCCGTAGTAGGGGGTGAGTGCGCGGCCGAACCACTTGGCTCAGATCGGTGCTGGGATCGGCGGTGACGAAGTAGTCGCGACCCGGTGGTTCGTCGGCGATGAACTGTTGAAACCACAGCGACGACGCCGAGATGTGATTGAGCACGAGGTCGGCCATAACCCGGTTACCACCCGCGGCCAGCGCCGTGATGTCGGACCACGTGCCATGGCTCGGTTCGACCGACTCGAAGTCGACGACCGAAAACCCGCCGTCGCCGCTCGAGGGAAAGAACGGCAGCACGTGCACCACCGTCACCACATCGTCGAGGGTCGAGTCGACGAATCGGCCAAGGGTTTGCAGTGGCGGCTCGTCGGGCGATCGCAGGCTGTCGGCGTAGGTGATGAGCACGACATCGTCTTGAGACCACGCCGGTGGGCCGGCATGGGGAGCAGCGTCGCTCGGTTCGGCGGGCAGTCCCATCGCCTGTCGTACCCGCACAGCCAAACCCGCAATGTTGTGGCCCGGATACAAGGCGGTCAGATGCTCGGCGAGGGTGGTCATAACTACCGATTGTTACTCGGTTGGCCTAGTTAGCGACTGATGTTTGCGGCGCGACCGTGGTCTCGGCTGGCGGCTCGGTCGAGGGCACCGTGGTGGGCGGAGGCGTATCGGGCACCGACGTTGGGAGCACCGTGGTCGGCGGCGCGGTATCGGGCACCGACGTTGGAGGAGCGGTGTCGGGTACCGACGTGGGCGGCACCGACGTAGGCGGCACGGTGGTGTCGGGTGCCGAAGTCGGCGGCACGGTTGTGGGCGGCAGCGTCGTGGGAGGCACGGTTGTTTCGGGTACCAAGGAATCAGGCACCGTGGTTTCGGGAGCAACTGTCGTGGTCGTGGTGGTAGCGGGCGGTGCCCCCGCAAAGCCGACCGGCCGCAGATACATCGACCGGATGCCCTTGGGGTAACCAACGCTGATCCGCCACTCGTGGAACACGATCCAGATGTTGCCCGACGCATCGGTAAAGAACTCTTCGCCACCCGGGCCACCGGCGCTTCGTTGCCACGGCGACTGGGAGGTCTTGTAACACGGGCCGACCGGGCTCACACACGCTGCGTGACCAATGCCGTAGCCACCTTCGTTCCACTTGCCGGCCGAGTACATGAGGTGAAACACGTTGCCGACCTGCACCATCGAGGGGCCCTCGATGATTGCCGCTTCCCAGCCTTGGGTCGACCACAAGATTTCTGACGGCGAACCGGTGAGCGAAAGGCCGTCGCCCGAAAGTGGCTGGGTGAAGATTCGGGTAGGGATCCGACAACAATTGCCGTCGTTCTTCCACAACAAGTAGGTGACGCCGGATGCGTCGGTGAATACCGACGGGTCGATCGAGCCGCCCAGGTCGGTCTGGCAGACGATGGGTTCGCTTTCGGCAACGAACGGCCCGGTGGCCTCTGCCGAGCGGGCGACGCCGATGCACTGGCGGCCAGAGAACGCGTGTTGGGTGGTGAAGTACAGTACGTAGGAGCCGTTGCGCACCGCGGCGGCCGGCGCCCACGTTTGGGTACCCGAGTTCACCGCCCAGTCGGGCAGGGTGGGTAGGGCATCGACCAGCAGTTCCCAGTTGACCAAGTCGGCCGAGTACCAGACCGGCACGTGAGCACTCGACGTGTTGGTGGTGTAGGCGAAGAACCCGAACTGGGTCTTGAGGATGAACGGGTCGGCCGCGTCGCCGGTGCCAGCCCAGTGGGTTGTGCCACCGGTGGGCGGGCGCAGATCAAAACCAGCCGGTGGTGCAGGAACCGGCGGCACCGTCGCAGGCGGGACTCCACCCGAGGCTGCCTTCTTAGGCGGTGCGGCCTTCTCTTCTTCTTCTTTAATGATCGCTTCGGGGTCGATGCCGCCGAAGTCGAACACGAACCGGGTTGTGGTGGTCGTGCTGCTGGTTGTCGTGGTGGCGGGCTGGGTTGAGGTGGTAACCGCGGTGGTCGAGGACTCCTCGGCTGCCGGACTCGACGTGGTGACCTGGGGGGTTGTCGCGACCACACTGCCGACCGGTTCGGGAGGCGACTCCGAGAGAACGTCTTGGCCGCCGCTCCATGGTCCGAACGCGAGCAGGCCAAGGAGCACAGCACAGACCGCAACGAGTGCCGCGGTGATGAACTTCGCTTGGTGTTCCACCGTTGTTGTTCCTGCCATTGGTCGTTCGTTGCTGTCCTGGGTCGTTTGGCACCCATCGGCCTGCGCTCATCAAATTTGACGATCGGACTAGGGCAAAGGTTCCCGTTTGACTTCGGATAAATGATCCGAATTGCTCACGTCACTGGTTCGACTGCCGATTGAACGTTGGTTCTTTCGATTTAGGAAAAGAAGAAATCACATGTTCAGTCAAGGAAAATCGTACCGGCGTATGGGACAAACCACGTCGCTGATGATGTTGCTGGTGTTGCTTATGGTGACACCGGCCGGCCTCGTCGGGGTAGCTGGAGCGCAGGCCGACACGGTGAACGCCGTCGGTTGTGGCACGTCGACCCTCGAACACAGCCAGACCGTGAGCGGCGTCGACCTCGTCGGCAACGCCGGTCCGGAGTCGGCCACCGCATCGGTTGATCTGGGCGTCGCATTGACCCCTGGCGACTACACCGTGCGAGCAATCAGCATGGATTCGCATTGGGACGAAGCCGACGACGAGCCACGCGAACAGTTCTACGTATCGATCGGATCAGCAAGCACCGACCCGATCGCCGACCTGCCGAACGACGCCGACTTCCTCGGTAGCCAGCCAGCAACCGCCAGCGACTTCGACCTGTCGAACATCGCCCCCGAAGCCCTCCCCGGCGCCGACCTCGGCGTCGTGAGTCTCGAAGGCGGCGAAACCTCGGCGCTGTTTACCCACATCGATCTCGGAACCGGAACCACCCCGAACTCGATCTCGGCTGCCATGGTCACGATCTCGTGCGCCACCACCGGCCTCAACATCAACTTCGACGAGACCACCGTCGCCGAAGACGGAACCGCGAGCCTGACCCTCAACGTGGCGAATACCGGCACTCAAGACCAAACCGGAGTACGCATTCGTAGTCGCTTCCCCGCAGGCATCCAGCAGGTGGGCGATATCGTCATGACCGCCGGAACCAGCACCGCCGTGGGCAAGGTTGTCCGCTGGGAAGGCGACGTCGCCGCTGGCGAAACCGCTCAGGTAGTTATCCCCATCTTGACCAGCACCGATGGCCTGGCCCTATGCGGCGAAGTTGTTGGTGGAACGTGTGAGGTCAGCGCTGAGCTTGTTGGCGTCGACGGTGGCGTGCCCTCCGCAGACCCGGCGGTTGTTCAGCTGGCCGTTGCGTCGGGAATCGACCTTGAACTCTCGGCCAAGTACACCCCCGCAGGCGGCGACACCGAGTCGTTGGAAGGCCGCTTCACCATCGTGGTCACCAACAACGTGGCCAACGACCAGCAAACCGTGGCCGCCGAGAATGTCCTCGTCCGGACCGATATGGCTTCGGACCTGACGGTCGACAGCTTCTCGTTCGGCGTGACCGCCGGAACGCTCGTAAGCGACGACCTCGGCCAAACCTGGACCGTCGGCACCCTCCAACCCGGAGAGAGCGCAGCGCTCAGCTTTAACGTCAAGATGCCGCTGGCCGGCGAATACAGCGTGCGAGCCCAGGTCCTTTCCGCCGACGGAGCCGACATCGATTCGGTACCCGGCAACCTCGCCGTGCGGGCCTCTCGGACCGACACCGCAGTTGTCGAAGACGACGAAGCCGCGGCTCTTGGCGTGGCCACCGTCCCGGCGACCACCACAACCACCACTCGGGCGCCCCGCACCACCACCACGGTCGAGCCGGAGGACGAAGGCTTCTTGCTCGACCTTCCCGAAGGTACCGAGCTCCCCGAACAGGTCTCGACCGAGCCCGAAACCGGTGACACGGACGAAGATCGCACCGAGGTAGCTGGTGCGGTCGAAGAGCGCCAGGCTCCGATCGCCACCGTCGAACTCCAACAAGACGATGCAGCTGCACCTCTTGCGCTGGCCGTCGCCGCAACCTTGGTTGCTCTTTCGGCCGTGGTGCTTTACTCAGACCGCAAGAAGAAGGACAACCTTGCCGCAGCGGCTACCGCTCCGGTGACCATCTCGGACGGGCCGTCGCTAACCACGTCGGTTTCGGCCCCCGAGACAGCGACCGAACATCAGGTCACCTTCCAGGATCCCTGGGTCGACGCCCCCACCGATACCGAGATCTAACGAATCCGCCGTGCTCGCTACGGCGTGTACTGGCCACAGCCAGACACTCCCTCAAGCACGCCGGAACGGAACGCGCCCACCCGCTCGAAGCCGGTGCCTCGGATGTCGTCGGTTTCGGATTCGTCGCCGAGCAACAACAAGGTCTCGACCGACTCGTTGAGGTCGCCGGCGGAGATCACCAATCCGTCGGCGTTGGCCGGCAGGATCGACTGAACCCAAGCACCGGCGTAGCAGTCGGCCTGCAGACTGTTGAGCAGTTGGTCGCGCCCAGTACCGAGGCGGGCCTGCACGGCGTAGCCGTACTGGGCACCCAAGACGACGCCCGGTGACAAGTCGCCGAACTGGTCGTACAACGCCCGCATCGAGGTGGTGGTTTCCATCCCGATGTAGTCGTCGGTGCGGCAGTAGTAGGCCTTGTTGGCGACCGGTTCGCCGCCACAGGTTGGCGAGGCGCGGCCTTCCTCAAAGGCCTGCACTCCCCCGGCGAGCGGGGTCCACGCTTCACCGAACGCGTCGGGGAACACCCCAGCCCAGAAGTCTTCGATGTCGGGCGGCATCAGGTCGAACAGATCGTCGTTCTCTCGATCGGTGATGAACGGCAGGTTTCCGTCCGAATCAAATTCCTCCTGGTCCCGAAACCGAATCTGGGTGATGACCACGTTCTGGTCGTTGTAGTCCGCGCACTTGCCCGCCCCGTTGTCGAGTCCGTCGCGGAACCCATTGATGCGGTCGAAGGCGTTGCCGTGGGCAAACGGGTCGGTTGCGCCAGTGCCGGGCTGATCGGCGATCTCGACCAGCTGGATCAGGGCTCGATCAAGGTCGGCGCTTTGCACCTGAAAGTTGTCGTTGGGGTTCTCGGCGACGCTGGCAATCCACGCGCCGGCGTAGCAGTCGGCCTGGTTCTCGAGCGTGACGGTAAGGCCCTCCATACCAACCCGCTCTTGCACCGCATGGCCAATCTCGTGGGCAAGGATGAGGCCGACGCCGAGATCGCCCGCGAACTCGTGGACCTCACGAAACAACAATTCGTCGTCCCACGCAACCACGTCTTCGAACCCGCAATAGAAGGCGTTGTTGGCCACGTCGTCGCCGCTGCGAGCACACGGCGGGATCGGTTCGTTCGAACTGTAGGCGTAGAACCCGCCGCTGACCGGCTCGTAGTCAAAGCCAAATACCTCAGGCATGGTTCGAGCCCAGTAGTCCTCGATGTTTCCGAGCGCTTGGGCCGATGCGACGTTCCAAGGTTCACCGTCGCTACCGATAATTTCAACCGGGTCGGAGGCATCGGGGAAGCTGTCGTCGAACTGCTCAGGGGCTTCGGTGACGGGTACGTCGTCTTCCATTTCTTGCGCGCTCTCGCCGCCCGCTACACCTTCGTTCGGGTCGACGGTATTCGGGGTAGCCGATGACGAGTCGCTGCTGTCGACAGGGGCTTCGTCGTCGCCGACCGATCCTCCCGGCGCCTCGATAGTGGTTTCGGATGGTTCGTCTCGGGTGGCGACAAACCCGATGCCGGCGAGCACAACGAGCAGGCCAAGGATCGTGGCGGCGATGGTGACCCCTTTGCCGGTAGGTGGCTTCGGGGCGACGGGTTGAACAGAGGTTGGCACGACAGCGGGCTGTGACCCACCCGGGGTCGCAGTGGGCGGATACCAGTTGCCATCGGACGCCTGCCACCAACCGTTGGGCTGAGTAGCTGGAGCGCCGGGTTGGGCAGCCACGTTGGACGGCTGGGCGAACGGTTGCGGAGCCGGCGGCGTCGATGGTGCAGGCGTGGTGGGATACGGCACAGG
>CALHTF010000046.1 GCA_938038815.1 uncultured Acidimicrobiales bacterium
TGGGCAGTTCTTGAACGGGTCCTCGACCTGGCCGCGGTCGCCTTGGCAGCCGAGCAGGTTGGCGGCGCTCAGATGGTGCTCGACATGTCGGTCGAGTACGCCAAGGTTCGTGTGCAGTTCGGTCGCCCGATCGGTTCGTTCCAGGCCATCAAGCACAAGTGCGCCGACATGCTGCTCGAGGTCGAGTCGGCCAAGTCAGCGGCGTACTACGCCGGTTGGTGTGCAGCAGAGCTCAACGACGAGCTGCCCAGTGTGGCCAGCCTCGCCAAGGCGTACTGCTCCGATGCGTACTTCCACGCCGCAGCCGAGAACATTCAGATCCACGGTGGTATCGGCTTCACCTGGGAACACCCGGCGCACCTGTACTTCAAGCGGGCCAAGAGCAGCGAGTTGCTGTTCGGTGACCCGACCTACCACCGTGAGCTGCTCGCTCAGCGCATCGGTATCTAGTCCGGGTCAATGCTCGTAGTTGTTTGGATCATCGTTTTCATCATCGTGGTGATGATTGCGTTGGTTGCTGTTGGTGGGGTCGTCGGCGATCTAGAAGATGCCGCGACCCCCGCAGTACTCGAACTCGAGGATGCAGTGAACTGGATCGCCGACCAGTTGCCCGACGAGGCGACGGCACGGCTCAGCTTTGGCGATGTGCGCCAGATATTGCTGTGGCACCTCGACTACTTCGACGACGCTGGTCTGGCCAGTGAGTACGGCGAGGAACTCGGTGTCTACGGCGAAGGCGAAGAGCCGGTGATCGCCGCCGAGGACGAGTCGGTCAACTACGTGGTGCAACGCAGCGTTGAGGCGGGCAGCGAGATCGAGGCGATCGACGTTGTGCTGGTGCTCGACCAGCAGATGCATTTCCTGCGCGAGATTGGCGCTATCGGCAACGCGGTTCGCTGATTGCCCGACGTTCTCGTCCGCTACCTAGTCGCCGGCCACGTCGTGAAGCTGGCTGAGCGCGAAATGCGCCGCTTCGCTGATCGACATCGGCGCACTCTCAACCGAGCGACGACTCTTTGGATCTTCGCCAAGAACGCGGGTGAGGGCCTTTCGAGCATTCGATCTCGGCTGATGGCCATGCGCGATCATGATTTCGAGAAGCGTCGCGGCTGGCTCAGCCCGACCGGCCCGGGCCAGGCAGATGCCGACCACGCCAAAGAGATGACTGGTACCAGCTAGGTAGTGCTGGTCGATCGCGTGTTCTAACACCGGGATGCACGCAGTTGCCGCTTCGGCCGGGTCGGCCACCTCGACCATCACATGCAGCCGAAGCCCATTGATGAGATGAGTGAGCAAGTGGTTTGGGCCCAACGACGTAGCCGTCTCGAGGCCTTCGGTCCAGTGACGGTCGGCGCCTACCAGGTCATCGCGGATCGCGGCCATACCCTCAGCCCATGACGCAAGCGCTGAAGCCGACGGGCTGCCCGACTCGTTGGCGATCCGGCGTACGTTGTCGGCGGCGACCTGCGCTTCGGCCCCGCCGACGTAGGTGCCGAGATAGAATGCTCGCATGCCGCTCGCCCATACTTGGCTGAGTAGCGACTGTTCGGTCGCCACCTCGACCCACTCGCTTGTGAGCTCGTCGCTTGCTGCTTTGGAGAACTGATTGTTGAGGTAGATGGCTGCAAGCGCTCCTCGACTAACGCCGTAAGGATCTACCGGGTCGATTCTCAGTGCTTCAATCGCATGGTCGCGAGCGAGGGGATCGGCGGTGAAATAGGCAAGAAGCGCTCGTAGCCCAATGAGCTCGCCGTACATGGCGTGGCCGTCGTCCACCAGCCCTGACGAAAGAAGTTGTTCGGCAAAGGCTAGAGCCTCGAACCGCATCGAGAAGGTGGCAAACCATGCGAGGTCGAGCGTGAGTGTTATCGCGGTCTCTACATCGGCGCTGTCGAGAAGATTGGCGAAGGCTCGACGAATGTTGTCCCAGTCGAGGTCGATCTGCTCCCACGTCCTGGCCTCATCGCCGCTTAGCAGTGAACCGCTCAATTGGGTAGTGAGCTGGGCGAAATACTCTGCGTGTCGGTCACGAATTTCGTCGTCTTCGCCGGCGGCGATGGCTTGTTCGGCACCAAACTCTTGGAGGGTCTGGAGGAGTCGGAACCGGACCCGGCCGCCTCCTGGGACGCGAGTGAGCAGCGACTTGTCGACCAAAGAGGTCGCGACATCCAAAACGTCGGCGGACTGCAGCAGCTCGTCGGTACAAATTGCCTCGACCGCCCGGAGCTCGAACGCGCCCGCAAACACGGACAAACGGCGGAACAGGGCTCCCTCGTGTTCATCTAGCTGCTCGTGTGACCACTCGATGGCTTGGCGAATACCTCCATGGCGACCGGAGTCTCGGCGGTTACTGAGCACCGAGAACCGGTCGTCCATTCGAGCATGAAGTTCGTGAACAGACAGGACGCGCAGTCGAGCCGCCGCCAACTCGATGGCCAACGGAATCCCATCGAGCAGAGCGCAGATAGCCTCGACAACCTTGCGTTCGGCATCGTCAGGGGCGAACGAGCCGTCGCGTTCTGATGAACGCCGCAGGAAAAGTTCGACAGCATCGGACGCGGCGTTGAGTGGGCCGACTTCGAAAACCCGTTCACCCGGAATGTGGAGCACTTCACGGCTCGTGGCAAGAATCCTTGACTCGCCTCGGCGAAAAAGTGATCCCGTCAGGGCCTGAACGGCGGGGGCTACGTGCTCGCAGTTATCGGCTACCACGAGCATGGTTCGGTCGCCGAGATAACTCGCAATGCTCTCGCCAAGGGTCATTCCTGGCTGTTGCCGTGCGCCTATCGCTGCCGCGAATGCCTCGGCAACACCAGACTCGTCAGTAACCGGAGCGAGGTCGCAGAACGCAACGCCGTCGGTGAACGTCGACTCGGCTGTCCGAGCGGTCTCGACCGCAACTCGGGTTTTTCCGACACCGCCTGGTCCTTTCACCGTCACGAGCCGGTTTTCTCGTAGAAGGTCAGCAATTTGTTGCTGCTCGGTCGAGCGACCAACCAAGGGCGTCAACCACACAGGTAGCGGTGCTCGGGGCGGCGGGATCGAAGATCGGAGAGGTCGAGTATCGACCACCAAGCGTGGATCCTCGACGAGTTGAACCCGCTCAAACCCAATTCCCCTGAGCATGTGGTCGCCCATATCCCGAAGCTCAGCCGTGGTGGCCTGCTCGGCTGCTCGGGCTGACACCACGATCTGATCACCGTTTGCGAGGTCGGCGACCCGTGCGGTCTTGTTGAGGGTTGGGCCACGGTATTCGCCGTCGACGAGGAGGCCCTCGCCGGTATGAATGCCCATCCGGACAGCGAGCCGTTGATCGCCTGGCCAGGAGAGGTTCTGGAGGCGGTGCTGCATAGCTACCGCAGCACCTATCGCTTGTGATGGCTCGCCAAAGCATATGGCCATGCCATCGCCCAGGTGGCTGTGGATTGAACCGTTGTACGCCGTCGCGACGCTGCGCAGCACCTCGTCATGGCGGCGAAGTGCCCGAGCCATCTGCTCGGGTCGATGCTCCCATCGCTGGGTGCTGTCTTCGATGTCGGTGAAGAGCACCGTGATTTCGTCTGTCGGGGCCAGCGTGCCTGGCCCTTCCTGTTGTCCCACCAACAACGCCCCTTGCTTTGTCTAAGGCCTGCATATTCTGGCTTGATCGTGGACGCTTTGGCGAGTCTGGCAGGACGAAACCGTGCAAGACTGCTCTCATGAGCGGGAACCGAGCGGGAATCGACCCCTTACGGCTGAAGGTTCCCGATGGCTATGTGTCTTGGACGGCTGAGCAAAAGGCGCAGTGGATCTGGCACACCCTTATTGCGACCACGGCTCATAGCCCGACCAGCTTGCCTCCGCTGGAGCTGCCGTTTATGACGGCGCCGCTTACCGAGGCGGCCATTGTGGTGCGGCGCAAAGAGCTCGATAAGGCACTGACGCGGTCTTCAGACCTCATGGAGCCGGGCCGACCGAAACTCATCCACGCGCGTGGTGCCGTGTCGATGATCGATCTAGCAATCGAACCCGATTCTCCCTACACCGGCTTGTTAGCTAGCGACCCTCAACGTGGGGTACCTGGACTTGTTCGGCTCTCCCTGGTTGCTCGGGTGAAGGGCAAGGCGGCCTATACCCCCGCACTCGCCCTCAAACTTCTCATCGACGGGCAGCCATCAGCCGACGTGTTGGCCATGAACCACACCGTCGGTCAGGGTCGCGATTTCAACCTCTTTGCGAACACGATGACCAACGATCTGACCGACGCTCACTCCGAACTTCGTCTCGCGCAACGAGTGATGTCGTTCTTCTTCCATCGAGTGTCGCGTCAGCCACGGCGAATGGTGACTCACCACCTCGCATCTCGAGGGTCCGACGGGGCAAGGGTGTCGGCACCCAGCGCTCCAGAGCGGTTGGTGTTTCGACCCACGCAGGTAGCGAAATCAGCGTTCGCTGACCAGGCCGGAGTCGATTTCCGCCTGGTTCTTGCCGAGCTAGCTATTGGTACGACGCTGTACGAGGTGGATGCGGTAGTCGATTCGGTGCATCACCGCCTCGGATCGATCACGACAACAACACCGTTCGTATCGAGCGATGGAGGTGATCGCTTGTTCTTTCGCCACATGCATGATCCGGCGGATCGACTCCTGGACGAGCCGCTCTGATCGGCGGCTAGAAACTGATTGATGCTTCCCATTCGCTGGGGAGCATGCGGCTAAAGCGGACGGAACGTTTCTCGTTCGTCGCTGCCAGTTCGTCACCGAGCACGGTGAGTCGTCGCTGTAGATCCTTCACCGTCTCCGCGAGCTTGGGGTCGTCGATCCAGCGGTCTGGGGTTAGGTCGAGCAGCTTGTTGCCTCCAACGTTGAACTGGCTGGTGTAGGACGCCTGGTCCATGAGGAAAACGTCGGCCATCGAGGGAGCGGGCAGCGGGGTATTGAGCTCGCCGTCGCCCACTGCATCGGCAAACTTTTTGAGATTGATGATCGACTTGTCGTCGGGATCGAGCGACCCAAGAATCGGGGACATGTCGCCGCACACCTCGTGAACAACATTGTTGTAGAGGAACCCGGCACAAAGTTCGACAAGAGTTTGCCGGGTGAGCGGAGCATCGCGGGCCTCGCGATTTGGGATGAGGTTCAGCAGCGTCAGATACCAGATCTGTAGATGATCGTCCGAAGCGATTGTTTCGTCGTTGATCTCGAGCAGGTCAAGATACTGCTCGACCGTAGCTACAAGTTCGGGCCACACCCGCAGAGCATCCTCGGCGTACGGGTGGTTCGCAATGTCGTGAAGACCTCTCCTTGTGATGTCTTTCGGTGGGATCCAGCCATCGAGGTCGAAATCTCTGACCAACGAGGCGAAGAGTTGTGCCGCAGCGTCTCCGGTCATAAAACCCGATTTGATGAAGTAGCTGCTCTTGGTAAAGAACGCTTGGTAGGCAAAGTCGTTGACCTGCATCGTGCCGAAGCTAAAGAAACCCATAAAGGGGCGAAGCCGATGCCACGTCGGGAGGCTGTAGGCGGCCAGGGCAAAGGCCTGCCCCACGATGAAGTGGACTTCCAACAGGTGTCGCCCGAATGGCACGTACCGAATGTCGGCGGCATTTACCACTCGTTTGGCTCGGTCCCAGGTCCGATCAGTTGGGGTATGGGTGAACGAACCAATAGAGATGTCGCGTGCCACAAGCGACTCGTTTCGGAGGTCGAATCGGGCGCAGATCCGCGGCAGGGTTCCGGCGAACGAGTCGCCGAAATCTAGCTCGAAGTGGTCGTCGACCTTTTTCAGCAGAAACGGATTCGGGCCCTGAAGACGTAACCGGACGAAGGTCTCGTCCGATGTTGGGTGAGCCCACCCGTCACCGGTAGAGGGAAATGCTTGGTTCCAAGCAAACTCAGGATCCCACGGTACTTCTTGGCGAATGGGCCACCGCTCGTAGGCGCCAAAGCCAAGTTTCCCAAGTCCGTAGTAGAACGCCTTGTACTTGGTGAGTAACTGGGCCTCATCCGGCAAGTCCTTGGCCACCATGAGTTCGGTCGGCAGCCAACTCAGGCCTTCATAGTGTCCACAAGCGCGGACCAGATGCGGCATGCCGCTGATCGGTGGCACCCGCCGGCGGAACGACTTGTCGGTGCTGTCGTGTACCGTCGACCGGTGAATTCGTCGCATCCATAACACTTGGTTGACGCGTGCAACGTCTCGCTCGTTCGGGGGTGGGCCTGACGCGCGAGACACATCGAGGTGGGCATCTCGGTCTGTTGGTCGAAGCCTTGCGAACGTTCCGAACACTCGGGCAATCGCCTCATCTTCGAGAAGGTCAGCCACTGTCCAGTCGTTTCGAACCGCCTCGCGTATAAGGAAAAGGCGCCGGAGATGATTCTCCACATCGGACCCCGGCTGAATACCCCGGAATCGACCAAGGTGCTGGCCGGCCTGAGCCACCGACCCCGACAACTCGTCGAAGACGCTGATGACCTGTCGCGAGCGTCGCCGCAGTTCAGCCGGGATCTTGGTAAACGGCATCCGGTAGGACGACGACGCACCAACTACGTCGGCCGCAACGTCCACCAGCAGCTCCGCTGGATCGCCGACCGCTGTAGGGAACAAGTATTCGAGGCGTTCACCGGCCTGATCGGCAGCCCAGAGGGCATCACCGATGGTCTCATAGTTCTGCCAAGGATCAGTAGCGGCGAGTGCTTGGTGGGTAGTTGAGCGAGCCCACTCTGCCTGTTGGATAACGGCCTGGCGAAGAACGCCCGGCTCATGGTTCGCCGTCCCGGACACGTTGGTGTGGAGAGGGACGGGGCGACCTACATGGCTATTCAGCGGGAACTCGGTTATCGGGTCACCCTCTGCCCACACCCGACGCGCCGAGACGTTTGCGTCAAAGAGTTCGGCGAAATCATCATCACCGGCTTTCGGCGCCCCGAACGTTGTCAGCGCGAGATCCTGCATCGGCCACGACCGAAGGGCCTCTGGCAACGACGAGGCAATATTGCCAATGGTGAGCGAAGCCGCAAGAGGGATTGCCAAACCCCCGCCCAGACTGTGGCCTGACACCCGGATGTTGTCTGGAGGGTGCCCATTCCGGTCGGCAACATCTTCGAGGCACCGCACCAAAGAACTCATCGATGACAGAACGGCATCTCGAAATCCTCGGACCACGAGACCGTGCGGGCTGAAACGATGGTCCTTGACCATCTTGAAGATTTCCATGTCGGTGACCCAGTCAGGGTTCCCTTGCTCCAACATGAGGCCGTGAAACGCGGCTCGGTAGGCGCTTCCACTCTGGCTGCCTCGATAGGCGATATGGATGTCGTAGGTAGTCGTTCCGGTATGACGTTCCAGCACGATACCGACCAGACTCCAGGCTGGCGGGTTGCCCTCGATGGATCCCGTTCCCCCCTCGAAGGCAAAGAGGTGATCTGAAGCACCATCGACGGCTTCGGGGTTTTGCTTCTGTGACGTGAACGTCGGGTCGACTGGGCGGCCATCGCGAAGGCCCAGGTATTCACAAACGGTTATATCCGCAACGTTGTTCACGATGGATCGCTGAGGAGCCAGATACCGGGTGCTCACGCCGTCCGCGATAACGCAGCCGTGCCAGGGTCGTACCAGGCGATAATCGGTCAAGATCGGGTCGAGCGCCTCGTTCGTTGGCCAGCCTCGCGTGCCACCAGGTCCGCGAAGATCGCTCCGACTCGACGACGCTCGGTGGAGCGTGGCCATTACGTTGTCGCGACGACTCGATCCGGGCCGCGCCCACTGCTCATAGAACGGGTCAAGGGGCCACAGGTGGGTCTGGTTGTAGACCTGGTAGGCGAGCAGCGCGATATCAAGGTCAAGGAGATCTGTGTCCCTCGGACCAGAACCGGAGTGCCCACCTACGCCTTCGATGCCCAGACCCTAGTCCGAAGCAGGAAGCTCGGGGGGTGAGTTGAGCACCCACGGCGGCGCGAACGATGTGAGCGGCTACCTATCCCACGACGATGTGGGCCAGCGGCGCGCTGGCTTCGCAACGACCACCAGCTCACGACTAACAAATGCCATACCGGCGCCGCCCGCGATGAAGACAAGAGCAAGAGCGCTCAGCGGAACGGTCCACGGTCCAGTGACCGGGAGCTCGTCGGGCTGGCCATCGGTGGCCTCGGGGTCTTCAGCGACCGTCGATGCTTCATCGACGGGGACGCCGGTGAGTTCGATGAGTCCGCCGACATCGACGCCCGGTTGCACTCGGAGGCTGATCGGCGAGTAGTTCACCGAGGCGTTGTCGCCGGCGAAACAGGTGGCCCACGCAATGACAGCTTCGTCGAGAGCTGGCAAGACGAGTTGGAGTTCCCAGCTGGCATCGTCGGCGGGAACAACGTTCTCGGTGAGGACACTTACGCCGCTGGCGGTCTCGACAACCACTTCAACGACATCGCCTTCACAGCCCTGGCCGCCAAGCAGTGCGGTGGAGGTTTCGTCTTGGGCGCTTGCGGGTGCTGCGAAGCCGATCAGGGCCAGCAGTGCAACGCAGAGAACACCGAACCCGGCCAAAACTGAGGTGGAACCCGACGGGCGGTTGGCCCGGTGGAAAAGTGATTGAAAGGTGCTGAGAGTCACGACCCACGTTGTATCACGTGGTGATTGGCAACGAAAAGGCCTGGCAACCAAGTTGGGTCATATGGCCCAAACGCTGTTCGTCGGGGCAGTCGAACCGGAGATTTCGCCCAAAATGCCGGGTCGAGGTGGGGTGAAATGTGGTTAACTCTTCGTACCGATGAAAGGAGTGTGATCCAAATTATTTGTCATAAACGATCTGGGACTTCGGAGGTGGCTGGCCACTAGGCAAGCCTTTGCTGGAGCAGCTGGTGAATTCCAACCAGCCACCCTGCATACGATCTGCGAGCAAGTCCCGCTCGCCTTGAACGGGTCGACATGTTGAATCCGGCTATTCCTACCGCTCAGAAATTCTGAGCAGGTTCGATTCACGGGGGCCCTTCGGGGCCCTCGTGTTCGTTTTCTGGCCGAGCGGTCCGGGCTGGCGCCTACAGGTCTTCGCCGAGTACTTCGGTCGAGGTGACCACGCCGCCCTGGGTATCGACGGCAAAGACTCGACCTTCGCCCGAGTCGACCTGGCACCAGAACAGCCACTCTTCGGCGGGGTCAAGATCGCCGTCGCCGTCGAGGTCGCCCTCGGTGTAGCGAGGCTCACATGTCTTGGAGATAACGGCCAGGTCGGTCAGGGTTACGTCGCCGAGGTTCTGCACGGTGAATCGGGCCGAGTCGTCGACGGTGTCGCGAATCAGGCGGATACCAGGGCTGATCAGCTCGACGGTGAATGGCGCCTTGATCTGGGCTGGTTCTCCGTCGGTGGTGCGACCCTTGATGATCACTTCGCCGTCTTCTCGCACCAGGCGGGCGAGGCAACCAAACTCCCACACCTCGCTTCGATCGAGCAGGCTGTTGAGGTTGAGGTCGCCGTTGGCGAGTTCGAGTTCGTCGTCGGGGCAACCAGTCAGTTCGATTTCGTCGACGACCACGCCGTCAACCGCCGAGGTCAGCACGACGCTCAGGGTAAGTGGGCGGTTCACGTAACCGGTTTCCGGGTCGCTGATCACGACCACCGAAAGCGAGCCATCGCCAGCGATATCGGCGGCTTCGGAAAGCTCGAGTTCGTTGCGGCTGAACTGCCCGAGGAAACCAAGGGTTCCGGTGCTGCAAACGTCTTGGAATCCGTCATCACAGGAGCCCGCAGCACCGGTGTAGAAGGATTCGGCCAACCGGCCGATCGATCCTGAGGCGGTTACGACGACTCGCTCGCCGGGCTTGACGAAGCCAAGCTCACAGGCAAATCCGTTGTCGGTGCCGTCGGCGAGGTCGCAGGTGGTACGGAACCCATCGGATTCTTCAGTGACGTCGACGGTCGTCATCTTGGCGCCGCCTTCAAAGGAGCCCACGAGGTCGACAAAGTCAAAGACCCGGTCGGTGGTGGTGTTCTCCACCGTCCAGCTGGTAGTGATTGTTCCGCTGGTAGCCAACGAGGTGTTGCCGTCATCGATGGTGAGTTCGAGGGTGCCGGGGGTTGGCTCAACCGGCTGCTTGAACGATGCCCGAACGCTTGCGCTGGCTTCGGGGGCGTCAGTGCCGAGCTCGGGCTTGAGTCGCAGACGCAAGTTGGGTTGCTGACCGCTTTCGGGAGCGATCAGGGTCCACAACTGAACGACCGACGTCTGGCCAGTGGAGAGTCCGTCGATTACCAGTTGCCCGTTCACCTTGTCGGGGTCTTGCGAGCCGGGAGTAAAGACCGCAGTCGGGTTCTCGTCATTCTCGCCCGCGACGTTGATGGGGTCATCGTCGGAGACGAACGTGCAGATAACACCGGCGTTTTGGTCGACCGCTTCGCTAAAGGACAACGCGAACTCCGCCGGGTCCGACTGACCTTCGGTGGTGCTGGTGATGACGTTCCAGACCACGATCTGGCCGGAGGCGAACTGGGTGCCGTCGATACGTCCGCCCTCGACCGTTGCGTACGAGTTGGGGAGTGGGTTTGAGGCGATGGCCGTTGTTGGGCAGCTGACATCGTCGAGCGTGGCGAGGTCGCCCAGCTGGGGCTCGACGATCTGAATGTCGACCGCGATCGCCGGTGGCCTGTCTCGGCCCAAGAGAAAGGCAAGACCGCCGATCAGTAAGAGGCCGGCAACTGCGGCGAGGGCGATAAGGGACCCACGAGAACGCGTTGGGGCCGCGTCCGTTTCATAGGTTGTCGAAGTTTCAGACATAGGCTCGTTTTCGGATCTGGAGAGCTTGCATGCTCCAATCGGCGGAGTTTTCGACAAGATGAGTAGGCTCGGGCGAGTAACCACATGCCCAAGATGTACAAAGAGGAGTTCGTGTGGACCGCCCGACTAACTTTCATGAAAATCGCTGGCTAGGCGACAAACGCAGCCAAGTGGTCTACGACCTAGACGCCGTCGAGGACGAGTCGGTCATCGCCGAGCTGCTCGAAGCCGAAACGTTCATCTGTTTTGGTCCCGATACCCTCGCCGAAGCTCGAAATCGCGGGTATCGCCATCGGGAAATCTGACATGGTCGAGTCGGCGCCGGCCGAGTCTTCTGGGGCCGAGGTCACCGAATGCGAGCTGACCAGCGGCGCCGAAACCCTTGCCGGGTGGTTCGCCGCGCCAAAGGAGCCTCGCCATGCGGTCGGAGTAGTGCTCGCCCACGGTTTTCCCAATAGCACCGGCGCGTCGCTCACTCGACCAATGCAGTCGCTCGCCGAACGAATCGCCAGCTCGATGGGGGTTGCTGCCTTGGCGTTTGGCTGTCGAGGTGTGGGCCGTTCGAGCGGCGACTTTTCGGTCGCTGGCTGGTTGGGCGACCTCGTTGCCGGCATCGACTTTGTTGTAGGCCAGCCCGACATCAATGATGTGGCGATTGTCGGGTTCGGCACCGGGGGAGCGTTGGGGATCTGCGCTGCCCAACAGCGAGGCGATGTCTCCTTAGCGGCCGCTCTCGGGGCGCCCGCTGACTTTGATGACTGGGCGAACAATCCGCTCGACCTGTTGTTGTACGGCCGCGAACTCGGGGTGATCTCGCCGACCGCGTTCGACGACAACTTCGACGAGTGGTCGGGCGAATTGCAGACCCACAAGGCGGTCAGCAGTGCCGAACAACTCGACGGTCGACCCCTGCTGGTGATGCACGGCAGCGACGACGATGTCGTACCGCCGCTCGACGCCCGGGCCATAGCCGACAGCCACGGCGGCGCCGATCTACGCATCATCTCGGGGTCGGGGCACTACCTGCGGCACGACCCCCGAGCGATGGCCGTTTTGCTTGGCTGGCTCGATCGGCAGATCCATGATCTTGGCGTTGCTGAGCCAGCGTCGTAAGCGAGCGCGACCTGCGCGGTTAGCAGTAGCGTAGGGGGCATGTCTTGGCCTCACGGTGACGAAGCTCCCCACCCACGCGTTCTGGCGGTCTGTACCGCCAACATTTGCCGCTCGCCCTTTGTCGAGCGGCTGATCGGGGTAAAGGCAGCCAACTACGGTTTGGTCACGTCGGTCGCCAGCGCGGGTTTCTTGACCAATGGCCGAGCCGCCGACTCGGTGATGGCTGACTTTGCCCGAACCGGCGGCATTGAGCTTCGCGACCACTCGAGTCGGCTCATCGACGGACCGTTGATCGACTCGGCCGACCTAGTTATCACGATGGAACGCCGCCATGCCCGTGAGGCCATCGTGATGGCACCCGACTCCGCCTACCGGGTGCATACCTTGAAGGGCTTGCTCGCCGCCATCAACCGCACACCCCCGGCCCCGGGGTCGCTTGATGATCAGTTGCGCGAGATCGCCGAAAAGCGCACGTTCTCGGATCTGATGGGCGATGGCGGGCCCGATGAGGTTCCCGACCCCCACAAGCGGTCGAAGAAGCACTACCGGACAGCAATCACCACCCTCGACCAGCTCACGACCGAGCTGGCAACGTGGTTAAGCCAGCATCGACCGGTGTAGTTCGTGGTGACGGTGGACGAATTGGGGCCGATGGATCATTTCTTTACCCATTTGGGCAACCTATTCTGGGCGAAATAACATGAGTTTCCGTGAACCCGACCCGTCTGACGATCATATGAGCGAAATTTCCGAGAAACCGATGGTTTCGCCGTCGCTCCGCGACCACGATCACGGTGTCTACATCGAGGCAACGCCTCGTCGCCTCGGTCCCTACGCTCGCTGGGGGAAACGGATCTTCGACGTAACGGTTGCCTCGATCCTGTTGGTCGTTCTTTCGCCGCTGCTAGTGCTCGTGGCGATTGCGATTCGGTTGTCGCCACTGCGGGGCCCGTCGCTGTTTAAACAAAAGCGGGTAGGCCGGTGGGGCGAGTCGTTCGTGATGGTCAAATACCGCACGATGAAAACCGACCGCCGCGAGCAGTACCTCGAAGCCGAAGGTTACGTTGGCCACGAACGTCGCCAGACCCACAAGACCGATGCCGACCCTCGTCACACCTCGGTCGGGCGATTCCTCCGCAAGACCAGCATCGACGAATTGCCCCAGCTCTGGAACGTCGTCAAAGGCGACATGAGTTTGGTCGGGCCCCGCCCCGAAATCCTTGAGGTGGCGGTTCGAGCCAACATCGTCGACCACGCTCGCCATCTCGTCCGGCCAGGCATTACCGGCTTGTGGCAGATCAGCGAACTGCGGTCAGAGTTACTGCACGAGAACGTGCACGTCGACCTCGACTACATCGAAAAGATCACCTTGGTCGGCGACCTGCGCATCATTGCCAAGACACTGACCTCAATCTTTGAGAACAGCGGAGCGTAACGAACTCGGTTAGTTCGGACGAGCGATCTTTGGTCGCTCTTTGGCAATACCCCACACAAACTGTGGGTGGCCAAGAAGGTACCGACGCCAGAGTCGCTTCGGTTCGGTCACCAAGCGGAAGAACCACTCGAGGCCCGAACGCTGCATCCAGTACGGCGCTTGTTTGGTGTTGCCGGAGTGGAAGTCGAACGCCGCGCCGACGCCGATCATGACCCGAGCGTTGATGCGGTGAAGGTGCTCGTGCATCCACCACTCTTGTTTTGGAGTCGAGAGGCCAACCCACACGATGTCGGGGTTGAGCGCGTTGATCTCGTTGACCAGCGCTTCGTCTTCTTCTTCGGTGAGCGGGCGGAACGGCGGTGAATGGGTTCCGACTACCTTAAAGCCCGGGTAGGTGCCAGCGAGCCGGCGACCGAGTTCGTCGGCGACACCCGGTCCCGCACCATAGAGATAATTTGTCCAACCGTTCTTGGCTGACTCTTCGCACAGCGCCAGCATGAGGTCCGGGCCATAGGTCCGGTCGGTGCTGGTGAGCCCCACGCTCTTGCACGCCCAAACCAGCGGCATGCCATCAGGGGTCGACATGCCTGAGTCATTATGAATTTGGCGCAGCGTCTCGTCGTGAAGCGACTCGACCACACCGTGCACACTCGTGATGGTGACGTAGGTACGTTCATCGTCTTCGATGAAGTTCGAGATCACGTCAACGGCGGTCGGAATATTGACCGCGCTGATGTTGACGCCGAGAACGTCGACTCGTTCGTGAGAGGGGCGAGTGGTCTTCACAGCGTTAGCCTTGAGCGGCCGTCACCTGTTCGTAGATCCAGTTGTAGGTCTTGGTGAGACCGTCGCGCAGCGGAATCGAGGGCTCCCAGCCCATCTTCTCAAGGATCAAGGTGTTGTCGCTGTTGCGACCCCGAACACCCTGAGGTGCCGTGAGGTCGTGGTTGCGGGTGATTTCGATGCCGGCGATTTCGGCGGCCAAGTCGGTGAGCTGGTTGATCGTGACGAGCTCGCTCGAACCAATGTTGATCGGCTCAATAATGTCGGAGTCGGTGAGGCGAATGGTGCCTTCGACACAGTCGTCGACGTACATGAAGCTGCGGGTCTGGAGGCCATCGCCCCACACCTCGATGGTGTGATCTCCGGAAAGCTTGGCCTCAACCACCTTGCGGCAAATTGCGGCGGGAGCCTTTTCGCGGCCACCGGTCCAGGTGCCTTCAGGTCCATAGACGTTGTGGTAGCGAGCAACCCGAGTCTCGAGGCCGTAGTCCTCGCGGTAGTGGCGGCACATGCGCTCACTGAACAGCTTCTCCCAGCCGTAGCCGTCTTCGGGCATCGCTGGGTAGGCATCGGCCTCCGCCAACGCCGTGACGTTGGGGTCGGTCTGCTTCTCACCGTTGTAGACGCACGCGGAGGAGGCGTAAAAGAAGCGCTTTACGCCAGCTTGTTGGGCGGCTTGAAGCATGTGGGTGTTGATCAAGACCGACAGCATGCACAGCGCTTTGTTGTTCTCGATGAAGCCCATTCCGCCCATGTCGGCGGCGAGGTTGTAGATGCGGTCGATGTCGGCACATGCGGTTTCGCAGGCGCCCTTCTCGGCGAGGTCGAGCACGAGGTTCTCGGCGTCGGCGTGCACCTGATACCAGCCCGACGTCGGTTTGAGGTCGACCGAGCGGACTTGATGGCCTTCGTCTAGCAGCCGTTGAACCAGGTGGCCACCAATGAAACCGCCGCCTCCGGCGACGAGAATCTTTTCGCTCATTGAATTATTTCCTCCAGAGGGCGCCAAGCAAGCGGCTCAGCGGCAGTACGAATAACAAAGATCTTTTGAACAAACTTCGGTGAGCTACGCCCTAGTCCCATCGGAACAAGCGGGCTTCGCTTGAGGACCGAACGTGAGGCTTGTGTTTCGGTCGGTCAGTTGGGGGTTGGGGGAATGCTCGAACGACACTCAAGTCTAGCGCCGCTCTCGGCGCGAAAGATGGACTGAAATAGCACAAATTGTGTGCGAATTGCCCAGATTCACGATGCCTTGACGATCTGGTCGAGCCGTTCGAACAGGGCGGCGCCGGTGGTTTCGGGCACAAACGACGTACGGCACGCATCGAAGGCCGCGTCGTGGAGCTTGTTGAGCCGTTCGATGTCGTCAATGGTTGCCAGAATTTGCTCAGCCACATCTTGGGCCCGAGGTGCTGGGAGGTAGTCGGTGTTCGGCTCGACGGGAACCCCCGCCATGGCCGAGGGCAGGCCGACGATCGGAACCCGGTTGAATACGTAGTCGAGGACCTTCATCTTGAGTCCGCCGCCCTCTGGTTCGAACATGACCGCCATGCGTGAATCGTTGAGGTAGGCCTGAAGGTCGGGAACGTATCCCGGGAACGACACGGTGGGGAACATTTCGGCGGTTGGCTTGTTGATCTCGTTGTCGCCGCCCACGATCGACAACTCGATTCCGGCATCGTGCAGCGGCTTGGCGGTAACGCGCAGTAGCTCGTGCATGTTGCGGCGCTTCACGCCCCACACCAGGTTGTTGACGATGACGACGCGCCGACGGGTCGTCGAGGAGATGGTTCGGTCTTCGAGTCGCACGCCCCGGTAGGCGGGGGGCATCAACATCAGTCGCTCTGGCTCGACGTTGTTGTGTCGAGCGTAGGAATCGAGATCGGTCGAGGAGATCGCGGTGACCAATGCCGCGTTATCGCACAAGGTTTGTTCGGCCTTGCGCAGTTTCTTCAGGTCGAGGGTGAAGGCAATCTTGTGATGCAGGGCCGGGTTGTTGTCGAGCGTCGACTGTTTGACCGACGACTCGTGGTTATGCGACAGGTACACCATTGGTGCGACGTCTTTCAGTAAGTCGACCGGGCCGGCACTGCGGAGATGGTCGAACAAGATGATGTCGGGTTCGGCGCGGCGAACCAACGGCACGATGGCCTCTTGGGCTTCGGTGTTGTAAATCTCGGCGATCATAAAGGGGTACTTCGTGAGCTGTCCGCGCACCGTATGACGGAATGCCGGTCCAAGCAGGGTCCATGCCGGATCGCAGGGGCGAGGGACCTCGTCGCGCTCGTGTCCGATAAAGGAAATTTCGGCGCCCGAGTCAGCAAGCGAGCGGGCAACGCCGCGCGGGTAGGTGAACAGACCCATTGTTGCTGGCTCAAAATGGTGGCCCGAGAGCCAGAGCACCTTCATGAATGACCTCACGGTGGGGGGCAAGACGTCACCCATACTCTAGAGGTCTTCAGCGATGATTGGTGACAGCCCCCGAAGTTTGCCTCGATCGGCCTTCAAAGTGACTTCTGGCGGTGACGTGGCGTGCTTTGATGGTCTACTCTGCTTGGTTGAGCTCATTGAAAGGCCTTCGGACCCATGCATTCTGCAACCTCCCCCTCATCCCGCCGAACTAGCGCTGGCATCATTGTTTCTGCGCTGGCACTGTTGGCAACCTTGGCTGTTGCGCCCACCGCGGGCGCGGCCGCCGACACGTGCCGTGGCGCCCGCGCCACGCTGATCGGTACCAACGGTGCCGACCGGCTGAACGGCACCGCCGGAGACGATGTCATCGTTGCTCGCGGCGGCAACGACATCATCAACGGTCGTGGCGGCAACGACATCATCTGTGGCGGCGGCGGTAACGACACCATCAAGGGTGGCGACGGCAACGACATCATCAAAGCTGGTGGCGGCAACGACAACGTGTCGGGCGGCGCAGGCAACGATCAGATCTTCGGCGACGGCGGCGACGACACGCTGATCGGCGACAGCGGTAACGACAACATCAAGGGATCGAAAGGAAACGACACCATCGAAGGTGGCCGAGGCGACGACAAGCTCGTTGGCAACGGCGGCAATGATCTCATCAACGGTGGGGCCGACGACGACAACATTCGCGGTTCGGCCGGCAACGACCGCCTGAACGGAAACTCGGGTTCGGACATCATGAAGGGCGACTCGGGCGACGACACCTTGTTCGCCGATGCACCCAACCAGGTGCTTCGTGAAGTGGTGACCAACGACAAGCTCAATGGCGGCGCCGGCATCGACTACCTCGAAGGCGACTTCGGCCCCGACGTGCTCATCGGCGGCCAGGACGGCGACGAGTTGCATGACTTCAATGGCGACAACACCCTCGACGGTGGACCGGGCAACGACTTCATCGGCGGCACCGGAACGCTCAACGGCCGTAAGGGCAACGACACCCTGTTCGCTGGGCCCCTTGACGACAAGTTGTTTGGCGACGAAGGCGTCGACTTCCTCATCGGTGGCCTCGGTGTCGATGAACTCAACGGTGGAGCCGGGAACCTCGACGTGTGTGCGGGCGGCGAATGGACCGAAGCCTCGGGTGGGGTAATCAACATCGCCAAGTCACAGACCCGGGACTCGTTCCTCGGTTGCCAGGTGCACCGCGAGAAGACCACGGTCGCCCAGATCACCCCGTACAAGGACTAACCGTTCGGGCCTTGCGCCCTGGGTAGAGAACACAACCGCACCGGGCGGTGGTGGCCAACGTTGGCCCACTACTCGCCCGGTCGGTTCGTTTTCAGCCCAAGTTGAGCGGCGAATCGACCGTCGCTTGTCTGTACCACTCGTCGAGCGCGGCTGCTGCCTCGTCGAGGTGGAAGATCTCCCGGACGCGGCGTTCGCCAGCGTCGCTCATGCCTCGGCGACGCTCGGCATCGTTCGCCAGGGCCAACATCGCGGTGGCGAGTCGGGTTGCGGCGACGTCTCGGGGGCCGGGGTGAACCAAGATGCCGCAGTCAGAGCCGATCATCTGTTTTGCCGCTCCGGTGTCGAAGCCCACGATGGGTAGGCCCATCGCCATGGCGAACACAAACAAGGTTGCTCCGCTGTCGCGCAGGCTCGGGAACACAAACACGTGGCTGCGGGAGATAAGCGCTCGTTCGTCGTCGCGGTGTAGTTGGCCGTGTAGGGTGACCGACCGGCCAATACCGAGTTCGGCAATCCGGTCTTCGATTTCGCCGCGGGTCGCGCCGTCGCCGATCAGATGGAAATGGGCGTCGGAGATTTCCTTGAGTACCTGGGCGAACGCCTCGATAGCGAGGATGTGGCCCTTCCAGCCAATGAGCCGGCCCGAACTCACAAACGAGATCGGGTCATCGGCGGCGGGGCCGGGCAAAGCCGAGAGCGTGTCGATCTGTTCGTCGGTCATCGAGAACGACGGCCGATAGAGGTGTACGAACGATGCGCCGGCCTCGATCATGCGGGCCCGGGTTTGTTCGGTGCCGGCCACGCGCACCGCTCGACGGGCCTTGGCCATCCGCTGCCAGTTCGCCGACCGCATGGCCGACCACTGAAGCGCCTCTCGTGCCGCGTTACTGGCCCGACTCTTGCTCGAAAGCATGTGGCGGAACTCGGGCGGGATAACTTCGCCGCCGGTGACGGGACCAAAAACGTATGGTGGGCCGAGGCGCACGAGCGGACTCGGTAGCCAGAAGGCGCCGAAAGAAACATGGTGAACCACGTCGAGTACGTGGAGGTCGTGGATCTTCTTGGCGGCGGCGTAGCCTTTGCGGAGCCAGCGCATCATGTGGACCGCGTCGCCCCAGCTGGTACCGGTGCTGATAGGCCCGGCCGTCTCGTTGACGTCGATGTACACCCAGTTGATGCCTTCGCTGGCTGGGTTGGCCTCGATTGCTTTGCGGTTGCTGGCCTTGGTGAGTGCCCACACCGTGTGCGAGCGCGCTGCGATCTGCGTCCACTGCCAGCCCAGGCCTGGCTCTGATCCCGCGTTTGGAATGCAGTCGTAAGCGACAACAAGAACTTTCACAACAGCACCATCGTAGCCACCAACCCTCGCGGGGTACCCCTTCGCGCGTTGCCCGGTGACCATATGGCCGCAAAAGCCCAACGTGCTGCGAACGAGATCAACTCGTCCGCAGCACGTTGGTTACCTCAGCGCCAGTGGTGGCTGGCGGGCGTGGTTGTTATGGCCGACGGCGAGCCAGGCCGATTCCGGCCAGCAGGGCCAGCACCATCGCTACACCGATGGCGATCGGGGTGAGCAGCCCACCGGACTCTTGCGCGTCGGCTGGCGAAGCCGGTGCGGCCTCTTCAGCAGCGGCCGGGACCGTGCTGCTCGGGGCTTCGGCTGGATCGGTGTCGACGGCGTCGCTTCCTTCTCCGGCTTGGGCGTCTGGCGACTCCTCGGCGAACGGCAGCTCGTTGGGTTGTTCGCCAACCGTTGGGCCAACGTTGGTTTCGTGATTGGCGTCACCGTTTCCATCGACGCCGCCCTCGATGTCGTCAAACAGGCCGCCGATGATCAGTGGTGGTTCGGTCGTCGACGGGGTCGAGGTAGTCGTTGCGGTCGGATCGACAAATGGTGTCCAACCTTCGGGCACAACAATCTCGGGAGCCGAGGTCGTGGTGGTCGTGTTGGTTTGTACCCCGGTCGACGGAATCGTCGTGGTGGTCGGCGCAATAACGATTGGCTTGCGGGTCGTCGGGACCGGCTTCGCCGTGGTGGTGGTCGGACGCTGGGTTGTGGTCGGTGCCGGTGCCCGGGTTGTGGTCGGCGCCTGGGTCGTTGGCGTCGGACGCTTGGTGGTGGTCGGCGCTTGGGTGGTCGGAGCCTGGGTTGTCGGGGTCGGAGCCTGAGTCGTCGGGGTTTGGCTCTTGTCGGCCCATGCAGCCCACGGCTTTTCTGCCTTGTGCTTCTTCACCGTGGCGATGTAGTCGCCGCTGGTTTGTTTCCAGTCGCCGGAGAACCAGCGGCCGATGCAACCCCACACGTCGCCTGCGGCGTAGTCAGGGCCCAACCAGGTCTCGTGACCGTCGAAGCACAGGCGGCGGACCGCCAGCGTGTAGTCGACGTTAAAGGCGGTCGAGTCGTAGGCGTTCGGGAACGTGCCGGGGTGGGTCGCCGGGATATCGGCTCCCTTGACCTGCATGATGCCGACCGATTCGCACTCGTTGAACCCGAACTGGGTCTCGTGCTGGCGGCCACAGTCGCCAAGGAAGGTCTGGCGCCAGGTGGACTCGGCGTACGCCTGGGCCCGGACATCGTTTTCATCGAAGCCCCACTTACAAGCGCCCCAGCGGAGGATCTCGTCGGTGGTTCCGGTGAAGTTGCCGTCGACCCGAGCCTCGATGCCCTTGTCGAAGTTCCCGATGTAGGAGTTCTTCAACTGCGAACCAGTGGTTTGGTTGGCCTTGTTGTTGATCGGCTTTGGTTCCCAATCGTTGTTGTCGTTGGTGACCCATTCGGCGCACTGTTCGCCGGTCGGCAGGTTTGCGCCGGGCAGCACCGTGCGGAAGCGGTTGGGGTCGATCGGGAAGGCCAGTACCGGCGCCTGGGTAGTGGTGGGCGCTGCGGTGGTGGTGGTCCGCGGTGCTTTGGTGGTGGTGGGCGCTGCGGTGGTGGTGGTCCGCGGAGCCTGAGCAGCTACGTACTCGTAGGCGCCGATGTCGGGCTTGGCCCCCGCTGGGCGGGTCGTGCCACCGAAGGCATCGTCGACCAAGTCGAGGCCGGCGTCGATCGCCGGCGACCAGCTCTGGAGCGAGAAGTCAGCAACGTCGGGGTTGGTGCTGGCGTTCACGAACCCGACGTTGTCGACTCGACGGTCGTTGGTAAGCGCCGGAGCGTTCACGATGATGTTGTTGTAGCTGGCACCGTTTTGGGTGTTCTTCATTTCGATGCCTGCGGTGCCGGGAAGCGGAACGGCGATGTTGTTCGCAAAGCGAACGTTCTTGGCATCGTAGGAATCGATCTCGACTCGCGAACCAGTGAGCTCACGGGTCCAGGAGTTGTGGTAGGTCGTGTTGTTGTAGACGTCGGCGTTGCTCGACATGAAGACGTGGATGCCCTTACCGCCGTTGTTGAACACCACGTTGTTGGCGATCAAGGTTCGGCCGCTGTATCCGGTGAGGTTGTTCTGGTCCAAGATGATGCCGTTGCCGTCGGTCATATTGTTCGGGAAGCCAATGCCGCTTCCGTAGACCTTGTTTTCGTTGGCGTACACCCGGTTGCCGATGATGTAGTCGGCGTAGCCGTTGGAGTCGTTGCCGTACTGGTTGTTCTGCGGACGCCAGATCGAGATACCCGAACCCTGGTTGTCGTTCCAGTAGGCGTTCTCATGAATGTCGTTGTTCATGATGTAGAACTGGCTGATCCGCTGTGAGCCAATACCGCCCACGGGGAAACCGTAGATCTCGTTATTGGCGATCAAGATGTGGTGGCCGGTGTTCGCCACAAAGCCGTAGCCGTAGCTATGGCTGCGCGAGAAGCCTTGCCCTACAACCTCAAAGCCGGAGAACTCGATGTAGCTCGACTGGTAGAACTCGACCGCGGTCGTGTTGGTCGCCAGCAGCTTGGGGGAGTGACCGGGCAGCGCCTTAAAGCGGATCCACTTGTCGGCGGTTCCGTTCTTGGTCACCACAAAGTGCGCTTGGCCGTTGTTCATGTCGCCTCGGTACGTACCGTTCATCACGAACACGGTGTCGCCGGGCTGGCTCTTGCGGATCGCCGTGGTGAGGTAGCGCCATGGCGTGTTCTGCGACGTGCCGTTGTTGGCATCGTTGCCCTGCTCGCTGACGTAGTAGGTGTTGCCCTGGCCGGCGCCGAGGACTTCGGTCTGGTCGGCCTGGTTGTCGGACCCGTTTTCGGGCGCGCCAGACTGGTCGCCGAAAGAACAGGCGGCGAGGACCAAGGAAAAGGCTAAGAGAACGGCAGCCGCGCGGGGGAGGCGAGAGCGGCGGTTCGGGGTGGGGGAAGTGAACCGTTGGTTGGCAATCATGCCCGTTGGATCGACATTCGAAACGACGCGCTTAACCGCTTTCCCCGAAATTTTCGCGCTTGATCGGCTCTGAGCGGTGTGGTGTGTCAGACCTTTTCTGACACATGTCGCGAGGCATATCGGACACTTTTGGGATGGCGGTCCCGATGAGTGTTCGACGGTTGGTTGCGACGATGAGTGTTGAGGGGGTGAACGTTCGCGAGTTCTGCGCGCAGCACGAGATGTCGCCGGACACGTTCTATCGGATCCGCCGCCAATATCAGTGTGAGGGCGACGCAGCGTTCGAGTTGAAATCGCGGGCTGCGAAAACGATTCCGAGTAAGACACCGTTAGCGGTAGAAGACCGGATCGTGGAGCTCCGAAAAGAACTCACCGATGCAGGTCTTGATGCGGGCCCCATCACGATCGAGTGGCACCTCAAACAAGGCACCGCCGCTCGGGTTCCGTCAGTGTCGACGATCTATCGGATTCTTGTCGTCCGCGGGTTCATCGAACCCGACCCGGCAAAGACACCGGTCAAGCCCCGATCGTTTCAGGCTGAACGGGCCAACGAGCTATGGCAGATCGACGGCACCGAACACACCCTGGTGGGAGGCGAAACGGTCAAGATCATGAACGTGATCGATGACGCATCGCGGGTCTGTGTTGTGGCTCAAGCACACCCGGGCGAGACCCTTGAGGCAGCGTGGGCCAGCATCCTTACCGCTGCATCTAGCTGGGGATTCCCCGAACGGGTCCTGTCAGATAACGCCAAAGCGTTCAAAGCCTTAGAGACACCGCTCGCCAACATTGGGGTTCATACGACAAAGTCTCGGCCCTATCATCCTCAAACGTGCGGCAAGGTCGAACGATTTCATCAAACCCAAGCCCAATGGCTCGCCGCTCGAAACCCAGCCGCCAACCTGGCCGAACTTCAACAACATCTCGACGACTTCGCCACGATCTACAACGAGCAACGACCCCATCGAAGCATCGGCCGGCGGACCCCGATCAGCCGCTGGACCCAGCTACCCAAAAGCGGGCCAACCAACCGGCCGCTCGATCTCACGGGCCAGCACATCGTGACCAGAACCGTCGCAGCAAACGGCTGGTTCCGTTTCAACCAGAATCTGATCGCCGCTGGGAAACACCTGACCGGCGAAACCATCACCGTGATCGCGTCAGGCCCTCACGTGCATGTGTTCCACAACACCGAACTCGCCCGACAACTCACCCTCACATCACAACGCCGCAGCTACCCGCTCCACAACCAACGCGGCCGCCCCACCCAGGACCCCAAATGACAAAGTGTCCGATATGCCCCGCGACATGTGTCCGACATGCCCCGCGACACCACA
>CALHTF010000047.1 GCA_938038815.1 uncultured Acidimicrobiales bacterium
CGGTGCGCTCGGCCCATCGGTAGTCGTCGTACCCGAGCGAGGAGTACAACGACCGAGTCTCGGCAATGTAGTCAGCCGGCGGCACCGCCGACCGACCCGGCACTAACTCCCCCACCACATCTTCCACGTTGCCCATCAAACGATCCTAAACCACGACTCAGAGTCACGGGACAACGCACCACGACTCAGAGTCACGGGACAACGTCCCGTGACTCTGAGTCAGGGTTTTCTACTTGGGTAGCTTGGCGAAGTCGGTGGCTAGGCGGACCAGGGTGCGCACACCGAAACCGGTGCCCCCTTTGGGATGCAGCGGGTCGGCCGAGTCCGAGAAGGCCGGGCCGGCGAGGTCGATGTGGGCCCATGGGATACCTTCGGCCACAAACTCCGACAGGATCAGACCAGCGGTCAGAGCGCCGCCATGGGGTCCGCCAATATTCTTGATGTCGGCGACACTCGAGTCGTACATCTTGCGGTAGTCCTCGGGCAGCGGCAGGTGCCACACTCGCTCGCCAGCGTTCTGGGCCGCATCGCGAATCTGATTGATCCACGCGTCGTTGTTGCCCATCAGGCCAGCAATCTTTGGACCGAGCGCAACCATACAGGCTCCGGTAAGCGTGGCGAGGTCGACAATTGCATCGGGCTTGGCTTCGCTCGCCAGGCTGAGCGCATCGGCGAGAACGATTCGGCCCTCGGCGTCGGTGTTGAGGATCTCCATCGTCTTGCCGTTGCGAATGGTCACCACGTCGCCGGGCCGCTGGGCGTCGGGACCCAACATGTTGTCGGTCATGGGCAGGTACGCCCGAACCCGAACCGGAGGCTTGGCTGCGGGAAGGGCCGACATGGCACCCACCACCGCTGCCGCACCGCCCATGTCGCACTTCATCGTCATCATGCCGTTGCCCGACTTGATCGACAGACCACCGGCATCGAAGGTGATGCCTTTGCCGACAAAGGCAATGGTGCCCTTGGCCTTCACCTCGGGTTCGTAGGTGACCTCCACAAAGCGAGCCGGGTGCTCCGATCCCTGGTTCACGCCGAGCAAACCACCGAGCTTGGCCTTGGTGATCGCCGCCTTGTCCATGACCTTGACCTTGAGCCCCACCTTGCGGCCCATGCGCTGCACCTGGGAAGCGAATCTGGGTGGGGTGAGCGAGCCACCGGGCTCGTTGACCAGGTCGCGCGCCATCGCTACGCCGTCGCCGATCGCTGCGCCGAGGGCGACCGCTTTGGCGACCTTGGCGGCGCTTGCGACCACGGTTAGTTTCGTGAGGGCAATCTTGTCGGGCGAGCTCTTTTGGGCCACGTACCGGTAGGCGCCGAGCTTGGCCCCCTCGCCAAATGCCTGAGCGGCTTCGACCTGGTCGATCCCTTCGGGCAACTCCTCGACGATGGTGGTCGCGACGTGGTTGTGCTTCTTCGCCGAACGAACAATCTTCGCACCAGCAGCCCGAACGCCGGCGAGGTCGAGGTCGGCCTTGGCGCCCATGCCAACGAGTGCGGTGACCCCCGTCGGGCCCATAACCGTCTGGTACTGGCCGGCCCCGCCGGTGAAGCCCTTCGCCGCCATCAGGTCGGCGTCGACGTAGTCGGGAAGGTCGCCCTCGAATACCGCAACGGCCAGAACCTTGGCACTCGATGGGGCGGATTTTGCGGTGATGACGTTGAGACTCATGGAATTCCTTGGGTTCGTGCGGGTATGCGATTTGGTCGGGTTGTTGCCGGGTGGTTGGTTGATTGATTGATTGATTGATTGTTATGGACTCGTTGCTTCGCCAGCCTCGGCGGCCAGCATGGTCTCGCCCTCGACCCAGCGGGCCATGGTCCAGGCCAGGTCGGAAAGTCGGTTGAGATAGGCCATTGCGTGCGAACCGTCGTTGGTTCCCGCCGCCACCTCGGGGCCAGCACAGTCGCGCTCGCAGCGTCGGACCACCGTACGTGCGACATCGAGCGCTGCCGACAACCGGTCGCCGCCGGGAACCACGAAATTCGCGGGCGCCTCGAATCGCGACTTGAGGTCGTCGATGTGGTCTTCGAGGCGGGTGACCATTTCGACCGATACCAGGCTGGTGAGTTTGTGGCGGTTCTCGGGGCTGGTCGCCAGTTCGCCCATCAGCACATACAGGTCGGTCTCGACCTCGACAAGCAACGCATCGACCTCGCTCGCCATCTCCGAGGACAAGCCGGCGCCCAGTACGTTCGCCCGAGCCACGCCGAGGAACGCCTGGGCTTCGTCGACCGAGCCATAGGCCATCGGCAAGGCCGAGTTCTTCTGTACCCGCCCGCCGAAGAGGAGGCCGGTCGTCCCGTCGTCGCCGGTTCGGGTGTAGATCTTGGGGCTACTCACTTGGGCGACGGTAGTTCCTGAACGAGGGTGGTTGTGGGTTCGAACAGGTCCCCGTGTTCGGCTACCCGGTCGAGGACCTCGGCGGTTTCAAAGATCAACGGTTCGCCGTCGGCCCCATCGGACACTTCGTCCCAGGTAAGCGGGGTCGAGACCGTGGGACGATCCTTCGCCCGAATCGAGTACGGCGCGATGGTGGTTTTGTGCCGGGAGTTCTGGCTCCAGTCGATTAACACTTTCCCTTTGCGGATGTTCTTGGTCATCGCACTCACCACGTTGTTGGCCGGGTCGCGTTCGAGCAGCTGGGCGATCGCGTGAGCAAACGACGACGCGTGGCTGTGGGTGTGGTTGGCGTTGAGTGGAAGGTACAGCTGCATGCCTTTGGACCCACTGGTCTTGGGGAATGCTTCGAGGCCCAGATGTTCGAGGACCTCTTGGATCTTGAGCGCCACCTGGGCACACTCGGTGATCGTCGATGGAGCACCCGGGTCAAGATCGAACACCACCATGGTCGGGTTCTCGAGATCGTCGCCTTTGGCCATCGGGGCGTGGAGTTCGAGAGCGGCCTGGTTCGCGGTCCACGCCAGCGCCGCCACCTCTTCTATCGCGGTGTAGGCGATACCTCTTCCCTTGTCGCCGCTGCCTTCGATGGTGCGGATCCACTCCGGGCGGTGGCTCGGCGAACGCTTCTCAAAGAACGACGTTTCGTTCACCCCGTTCGGCCACCGCACGAGGGTCATCGGTCGGCCTTCGACGTGCTTCAGGATCGCATCGGCGACGCGGACGTAGTAATCGATGACCTGACCCTTGGTAAACCCCACGACGGGATACAAGATCTTGTCGAGGTTCGAGACCTTGAGCTTGCGCCCGGCAATTTCGACAACTTGGCGCTCGACCATCGCCAAGGATCTTAGCGGCGGCGACTCGCTCGCGAGCTAGGACGGGTCGTCGACCTGGCGTAGTTCGCCTTGGCGGGGCGTGAGCGGCGGCGCCAGCTTGGCTGCTTCTTTTGACTTACTGAACGCGGTCAGGTTCTGCATCGCCATCGAGCCGAGGATGAACACGCCGAAGAAGGCGCCGGTTCCCCAGAGGTACAGCAACAGGCCACAGGCTGCCGCGGCGAACACGACCGATACCAATGCGGCACGACGGCGCCGGACCAGCGGGTCGCCGGGGATGAGGTCGGTCATGATGTGGCCGCCGTCGAGCGGCACAATGGGCAGCAGGTTAAAGATGCTCCAACCCAACGTGGTGAACAACGCAATGTTGAGCACGTTGTTGTTGAACCGGGTCGCTTCGAGTAGTTCGGCTCGGTCGACCGCTACGACGATGGCGGCGAGCACGAACCCGGTGAGCGGCCCGGCGAAACTGATGAAGATCGACTGCGCTCGCGACGGCGCTTCTTGCAACCGGTAGCGGGTGAGCCCGGCCATTCCCTCTAGGGAGATGGTGGGCGTGTCGACCACCCCTTGGGACCGGGCAGCAAACGCATGCCCGAACTCGTGGATCAGCACCGAGATGGCTCCCAACACCACAAAGGCGATGACCAAACCAGTATCGCCGCCGGAGTTGAAGTAGCCGAGCATGCCGAGGGTGAGCAGAAACGACCCTTGGATACTTACCGGAAAACCGAATGCCTGAAACGAGAAGCCTTTGCCCATGTGATCAAGCCTAGGAGCGTGGCGCGGCTTAGGCCGACTTCTTCTTGGCTGTCTTCTTCGCCGCGGGCTTCTTCTTGGCCTTGGTTTTGCTGGCCTTTTTGGCCGGCGCTTTCTTCTTGGCGGCCGGATGGCGCTTCTTGGCCTCTTTGGCCTGGGCAACGCTTGCCTCCAGCGCCGCCATGAGGTCGACGACCACGTCGGAGGTTTGCTCGGGTGCGGTCACGACCAGGTCGGTTTCGCCGGCCACCTTGCGGTCGATCAGCTCGAGCACGGCCTCGCGGTAGGTGTCTTTGTGTTCCTCGGGTTCGAACTCAGAGTCGAGGCTGGCGATGAGCTGTTCGGCCATCGCCAGTTCTTTCTTGTCGATCTTGATGTCGGCGAGTCCGTCGAATTCGGTGATGTCGTCGCGGGCTACCAGCTCGTCGGCGTAGACCATGGTCGACAACATCAAGGTGCCGTCTTGGGGGCGAATGGCGGCCAGGTACTGCTTGGTGCGCATCACAAAGCGGGCGATCGCCACCTTGTTGGCGGCATCCATTGCTTCGCACAGCAACTTGTAGGGCTTGGCGGTCGCCGGGTCGGGCACCAGGTGGTAGGCCGAGTCGTAGTAAATCGGGTCGATCTCGGCGAGATCGATGAACTCGAGAATGTCGATTGTTCGGACTGCCTCGGGATCAAGCGATGCCAGTTCGTCTTCGGTAATCGTTACGTATTCGCCCGACGGCAGCTTGTAGCCCTTCACGATGTCGTCGTAGTCGACATCGCTTCCGTCGAGTTCCGAGACGCGCTTTTGTTTGACCCGGGCACCGGTCTGGCTGTCGATCTGGTTGAACCGGACCGTTTTGCGGCTGACCGCACTGAACAACTTGATGGGGATGTTGACGAGTCCGAAGCTGATCGACCCGCTCCAAATAGCGCGTGGCATTTGTCCAGTATGGAGGGTTTGTCGGCAGAAACTCCAGCTCCAGGACCGCGATATCGACCGTTTCGAGCAGAACTTTAGCGACTTCTTTCCCATTGTGACCAATGTCACATCAAATTCCTCATTGTTCACTTGTGCCACTTTGACCACCCAGCGCAGCAACGACCAAAACCCTCAACCTTGGCTTGATGCCTGTGATTTCGGCCCGCAGTCCCACCCGTTTACCTGCGCTGATGGCTATCGAAGGCCTATTTCTCACGCACCGTGAACGTCGAATAAACACTCTTCGCGTCGCCACGAACGCCCCGGGCGCGAAATCTTGGGTCGAAACGGCGGAACCGGGCCAAAACCTGGCGAGAATGCTTAGCGACACCGTTTCCGCCCCGGGAAACGGCCCTTCGCAACAGTCCGCCCGACGGTTGCACTTCGCTGGAGGAACTACATGCCCACATCAACCCCCACACCCACCCATCGAAAGATCAAGCGCATGAAACCGCTTATGATCTTGGTCTTGCTGGCGCTGCTCGGCCGCATGTCGCTGTTCGAGGTCCGCCTCGCCGAATCCGATTCGGTCCAGCCGCCAACCCTGATGGAGGCTGAGGCCGCACCCGACGCCGGCGATACCCCGTCTGAACAACCGGCCGACACCGGCGAAGAGGCTCCAGCCGAGGACAACTCGGCAGCTATCGCGGCGATCGCCCTCGCACCTGCCCCGGCTGCCTGCGCTGGTTCGCTGATGCAGATGGACGGCAAGATCGACCCCGACACTGGTCGCAACGTCAGCCCGGTCCGCATGGGCACCGCACCGGATCTCGCCTGGTTCTACACCGTGCCGAACCTCACCTTTGAGGCCGGAACCGTCTCGCTGTCGCAGGTCATTACCTGGGATGCCTACCTCAATCGCACCGCAACCGGCGTGCAGCCGGCCGAGCGAGTCCGTTTCGAGTTCTTCAACGGCGGACAACACGTCGCCAGCACCGGATTCACCGCCGATCTGGCTGATGGCGTCGAGTCGGCCCACGCAATCGCCGATCTTGGAACCGTCACCTTGCCTGAGGGCTCCGATGAGGTTCGCATTGTCCACCATGACTGGGTTTCGCTCACCAGCACCGAAAACTCCCTGGTAGTCACCGCGGCGTGCTTTGTCTCCCAGCCAGCGACCGAAGCTCCACCCCAGGATCAAGAGCCCGAGCAGCCGCCGGCCCCTGACTGCAACACCAACCCCGACGCCGAAGGCTGCAACGAAGCGCCGGACTGCGAAACCAACCCCGACGCCCAAGGCTGCAACGAAGCGCCCGACTGCGAAACCAACCCCGACGCGGAAGGCTGCGATGACGAGGAAGCGCCGTTGGTCTGTGACGACGACCCGGCGACCGAAGATCCACCTGGTGGTTGCGCCCCATCGTGCGACGACGATCCCGGCACCGAAGCACCGCCGGAAGGGTGCGAAGACAAAGAGGATGATGAGCAGGACCAGCAGCCTGAGCAACCCACCGACGACGATGACGACGAGGAGCAGGCCCCCGCTCCTGGCCCCGACGACAACGATCAGCAGCCGCTGGCCGTCACCGGCACCACCACCGACATGGTTGCGGCCGCCGGACTCATCTTGTTACTGCTCGGCATCTCCTTTGACGGAAGCCTGGCTCGACTGATCGCTCGACGAGTGAGCTAACCGCTCCAACGCTACAAGCTCCCAGCGAAGGGACGTGCCCGCTGCGCAAGCAGCGGGCACGACTATTTTTGGTCGAACGTCAGTCGGCGGCGACACGCGAGCGCCGCGATGGCCAGTACTTGGGGATGAACTATCAGTATCTCCCTCTGGGTGAGGAGATTTCCTGTGAATCGTGACTCTATGTGAGCAAAGCTCGACACGGAGCCTTCGGCGCAATAGAGTCGCCGACAGCGGGCTGCCCTATGCCCCCATTCCCCCGAGGAGAAATATCATGAGTCGAAACCGGGTTCTCTCGGTTCTTTCGGCGTTTGCGTTTGTGTTGGTTGCGTTCCCAGCCACCGCGTTCGCCGGAACCAGCGAAGATGTGGTGCGGCCGCCCGGCCCGAGTTGTGCGGACCCGATCTACACGACACCTGCGGTACTCGATGCCAACGGCTACAACCAGTCGGTGCGACTGGGCGACGGTTCGAACGAACTTCCCGTCACCCTGGCCATCCCCGGACAGACCTTTGAGGCTGGCGCGGTCAGCCTCGACGAAGTCATCACCTGGGATTCGCACATCGACCGCGAAACCAACACCGACCAGTTGAACGAACGAGTCGTCATCGACTTCTTGCTCAACGGTGCAGTTGTTGGCACGAGCGATGCGTCCCCAGACCTGGCCGACGGCGTCGATAGCGCATGGGAAATCTCGAACCTTGGGGTCGTGAACCTTCCCGATGGCGCCGATGCGGTCAACCTGCGCCACGTTGCAGGCACGACCCAGATCAACTCGGTTGTCGTAACCAGCGTGTGTGTGACCTTTGTTGCGGTTGCCACCTGTGAAGACGGCACCGCCGAAGGACCCAACGGTTGCGAGCAGGCTCCTGACTGTGAGGAAACCCCCGATGCGGAGGGTTGCCCACAAGAGCCCGACTGCGATGTTGATCCCGACGCCGAGGGATGCCCCGAACCACCAGCAACCTGTGAAGACGGAAGCGTCGAAGGCCCCGACGGCTGCGACCAGGCTCCCGAACCAGACCCCAACCCGAACCCGCCGCTAGCGATTACGGGTGCCTACAGCGATCTGTTGGCTGCGGGCGGCATGATCTTCGTGCTCACCGGTGCGCTGGTAACCCTGGTGGCGAACCGCCGCGAGGACTAAGCACCAACAACACTTCGTTCGATCAAACGCCGCTGCGTCACCGCAGCGGCGTTTGTCGTTTTCGTATTCGTCGTTTTGGGCTTGCGTTTAGCCAACGAGGTCCCGAGCCAGGGTTGCTCGAGCGACAAGATCCATACCAAAGGCGGTGAGGATCGCTAGGTACAGCAACCCGGTTGCCGCCATCACCGCGCTGTACTGGCGCTCCTTGAGCGCCGCTCGAGTGACGCCCAACAAGATGATCGTTGCCGCAGCCGAGGCGACCCAGAACCAGCCGAGCAGGCCGTTGTAGCCGTCGGCGATCGAGCCGTTGAGTACCGAAATCATGCCGGTCGGCCACAACAGGACAAGCAGTTCAAATGGCCAGAGGAACGCCGTCCAGCGGACCAACTCGAGCAATAGCCCTCGTTCGAGTCCGGGCTGCACCAGGTACCAGTGCCCCAACAACATGGCGTCGCTGATTGCGCCGAGGAAGAAGGCGCCAACGATGACCCGGGCGATCGATAATCCCGTTGGCCCTCCGGCAGCTACGCCGCCAGCGACCAGTCCAATGATGCCGATCATCGGCCCAACCAGGTCGAGCCACGGCGGAAATTCAGCGGCCGTTTTGTCAAAGACCTGTTCTTCTTTGTCGATACCGGTCATGTCGGCGACCCGTTGTGACCGCTTCTCGATTCGTTCGCGTTGGCCAGCAACCCCGGCGCGCTTTCGGAGCACCGAAACAATGAGGGCGATGGTGGTCGCGATGATCAAGCCGATGGTTGCGGCTTCGCGGGCCGGCTCGACCTCAAAGAAGGTGGCCGAAACCACCGACCCGATCGCCAGCACCAAGAAGTTGAGCCGCATGAGCCAGCCGTAGCCGAGCCCGACCTCGCGGTGACGGGTGGTAATCCAGGTAAAGAACAGGCCGCCAACAGCCCATTGGAGCAAGACGGTGGGTAGGTCGAGGCTGATCATCGAACGTCCGAAGCGGCGCTAGCCCAGGACCGCGAGGTGATGATCGACCGTGTTCAGCGGATCAGGGCCGTCGGCACCGGCGACCACGATGTCTTCGAGGCGGGCACCCCATTTGCCAGGCACGTAAATACCCGGCTCGACCGAGAACGCGTGACCAACCTCAAGCGGCTGGCGGTTGCCCTCGACGATGTAGGGATTCTCGTGGGCCTCGACCCCGATGCCATGGCCGGTGCGGTGGATGAAGTATTCGCCGTATCCGGCCTCGGTGATAATCAATCGACCAACCCGGTCGATCTCTTCGAGCGGGGTGCCGACCACGGCGGCGGCGACCGACGCGGCCTGGGCTTCGAACAACACGTCGTACAACTCGACGAACTCGGCCGGAGGCTCACCGGTGTACACGCATCGGGTGATATCCGAGCAGTAGCCGACCCCGTTCTCGTCGTTCATGGTTCCGCCCCAGTCGCACAGGACTACTTCGTTCTCCTGGATCACCCGGTCGCCGGGGTGGTGGTGTGGACTGGCGGCGTTCTCGCCGGCGGCAACGATGGCGAAGTTCACCTTTTGATGTCCTTCGGCCACGATCTGGCGGCCCAGTTCGGCCGACAGTTGAGCTTCTGTGCGGCCAACCATGTCGATCTCGCCCGCTTGGAGTCGCACCGCAATGCGGTCGACCGCTTGGGAGGCCCGCCGTAGGTTCTCGACCTCGACGGCGTCCTTTACCGATCGCGGCGGCGTCATGACTGCGCCCGCGTTAGCGAAGGTCACCCCACTGGTGCGGTTAACGAGATCGACCAGGAACGTGGCCCATGTCTTCTCGCCGATCGCAACCGTCGACGCCGATCCGAGGCGGTCGATGGTGAGTTGAATTGGGTCGTCGGTTTCGCCCCACGGCACCAGGTCGAACACGCCATCGGCGGCGGCCACCCGGGGCGCTTCGAGGCCCGGGATGATCATCTCGGCCGGGCCGTCGGCGGGCAGGACCAACATCGTGAGCCGCTCGAGCGGCATTGCCTCGTAGCCGGTCAGGTAGGGCAGGTCGGCACCGACCGACAACAACAAAACATCGACGCCGGTTTCGGCCATCTGGGCCCGGGCTCGGGCGATACGGGCGGCGAATACCGACTCTGCGCTCATAGCCTCAGGCTAGCTTTGGCTTGAGGCAGCAGCTGCCTTGGCGTGGTAGCTCGATCGGGTGAGCGGACTCGACTCGACATGGGAGAAACCCATCTCGGTTTCGCCGATTCGTTTGAACTCGGCGAACTCGTCGGGGGTAACCCACCGGGCGACCGGCACGTGGTGGCTGGTCGGACGCAAGTACTGGCCAATGGTGACGATGTCGAGTCCAATGCCCCGCAGGTCGGCCATGGTTTGGCGAACCTCGTCGTTGGTTTCGCCCATGCCGACGATGATCGATGATTTGGTGGTCAGCCCCGCCGCTTTCGCTCGCGCCAGCACCGCCAAGCTGCGGGCGTAGGAAGCCGCCGGACGAGCCATACGTTGCAGCCGGGCGACCGTTTCAATGTTGTGGTTGAGCACGTCGGGCCGAGCATCGAAGATGATGTCGAGCGACTCCGGGTCGCCTTTACAGTCCGAGATCAGCACCTCGACGCCCACGCCAGGGGTGCGTTCGCGAATGGCGGCGATCGATGCGGCAAAGCCCGAGGCTCCCCCATCGGCGAGGTCGTCGCGGGCCACGGTGGTCAGCACCGCAAAGTCGAGGTTCATGCGCTCGACCGCTTCGGCAACCTTGGCGGGCTCGTCGGGGTCGGGGGCTTCGGGTTTGCGGGTATCGACCAGACAAAAGCCACATGCTCGGGTGCACCGCTCGCCGTTGATCATGAAGGTGGCGGTGCCGTCGGACCAGCAGTCGTAGATGTTCGGGCAGCCGGCCTCTTCGCAAACGGTGACCAAGTCGAGGTCGCGCATTACGCCTTTGAGCCGGCGGTAGTCGTCGCCCATTTCGGCTTTCACGCGCATCCACTCGGGCTTTCGAGTGCTGATCTGTAGCCCCTCGGTCACGCCCGCCTCGTCGCGACGCGATTGCAGCCGCACCGAGGTTCCGGTCGTCGGCTCGACAAGCGGGTTCTTGGCGGTTCCGCTGGTTTCGCCTGGTCCCTTTCCTTGGGAGAAAAGCGACAGGTCCTCGGCGCGGTGGCGCCACACCACGTCGGCCCGTTCGACCTCGCTACCCCACGACGCTGGCACACAGCCGACCAAGGTATCGACGACCTCGCGCATGGTTGCGTCGATGCCCTCAGCGGCCAACGAAGTGACCGCCATGCCGGTGAGGCCGCAGGGAACGATGTGGTCGAAGAAGCTCATGTCGGGCGAGACATTGAGCGCAAAGCCATGCATCGAGCGCCCACGCGACAGCCGGACCCCGATCGCCGCGATCTTGCGCGGATCGGCCGACTCTGGGTCGACCCAAACGCCCGGCTTGCCATCGAGTCGGCCACAGTTCGCCAACCCGAGTTCGGCGAGCGTGTCGATCACCAACTGCTCGACGGTGTGCACGTAGGCAACGGTGTCGGCCATGCCGCCACCGCGCTTGCCGGGTACCCACAACACCGGATAGCCAACGAGTTGGCCCGGGCCATGAAAGGTGATGTCGCCACCCCGGTCGGCCTTGACCAACTCGGCGCCGACCTCGGCCGGATCGACCAACAGATTCGCCATATCGGTCCGCACGCCAGCGGTGTACACCGGGCGATGCTCGAGCAACAACAGATGGTTGTCGGGGGACTCTCGAAAAAGTCCGCGCTGCACTTCGAGCGCGTCGCGGTACTCGACGGGGCCGAGCCAGCGGACCCGCAACGGCGCGGTCGTTGGCGATGCGCCAGCGGCCACGGTTTCGGTTGCGGTCATAGGTCCAAGGTAGAAGACCTGAGTTAGATCTCCGCGCTCCAGTCGCGTGTCTCGATGATCTCGCGCATGCGAGCCAAGAAGGCCGCCGCGTAGGCGCCATCGAATGCTCGGTGGTCCCAGGCAAGCGCCAAGACGCCAACCGAGTGAATAGCGATCGATTCGTTGCCGTAGTCGTCGGTGACCACCACGGGCTTACGGCTAATGCCATCGGTCGACAAGATGGCGACCTGCGGTTGACTGATGACCGGGAACTGCATGAGGGTTCCGTAGCCGCCAGCGTTGGTGATTGTGAAGGTACCGCCGGTGATCTCGTCGGCCGACAGCTTCTTCGAACGGGCACGAGTAGCAAGGTCGGCGATCTCAACGGCAATGGCCCGCAGACGCTTCGACTCGGCGTTTTTCACCACGGGGGTGAGCAAGCCTTGGTAGTTGAGGTCGACCGCAATGGCGAGGTTGACATCGCCATGGGGCATGAGCCCACCGTCGACCACGCTGGCGTTGAGATGCGGGAACTCGTGCAGCGCATCGGTGAGCGCCCGAGCGATAAAGGGAAGGTAGGTGAGGCTGGTGCCTTCTTCGGCTTTGAACGCCGCCTTCTGGGCCGAGCGAACCTGCTCGACGCCTTCGTAGTCGACCTCGATGGCGGTGAGCACATGAGGTGCGGTCGACTTCGACATCACCATATGTTCGCCGGTGAGACGACGGATGTTGGAGAACGGCTCGACCTCGCCTGCCGCGGCTGCTGCCGGAGCAGGAGCGGCTGCCGCGACTGGGGCGGCGGGCGCTGGGGCCGGGGCGGCTGCGGGTGCAGCGGCTGCTGGAGCAGGCGCAGGTGCACTACCGCGTCCCTCGGCGATAGCGGACTCGACGTCGCGGCGGGTGATGCGTCCACCCACGCCGGTGCCGGTGAGCTGGTCGACATCGATGTTGTTCTCGGCGACCAACCGGCGTACGACCGGCGACAGGAGTTTGCCGGCGCCAGCGGTTGCGGCGGCCGGAGCTGCTGGCGGTGCGGGTGCGGGGGCCGGAGCGGGAGCAGCTGCCGCAGGCGCCGGTGCGGGAGCTGGAGCCGGCGCGGGAGCGGGGGCCGGAGCTTCGGCGGGGGCCGGAGCCTCAGCGGCCGCCGGTTCGGCGGCGGGTTCGGGAGCGGCGGCGGGCGCTGGTGCGGAGCCGGCCTCACCCATAACAGCGAGGACCGCGCCGACGTCGACGGTGTCGCCCTCGGCTACGAGGATCTCGGTGAGCACACCGGACACGGGCGACGGCACCTCGGAGTCGACCTTGTCGGTCGAAACCTCAAAGAGCACTTCGTCTTCCGCGACGGTGTCGCCGATCTGTTTGAACCAGCGGGTGATGGTTCCTTCGGTGACGGTTTCACCGAGCTGCGGCATTGTGATGTCGGCCATGTTGGTGGTCTTTCTGATGCGTGGGGAGCGAAGTAGAAGGTGCTAAGGAATGAGGGGAACTGGGCGCCTAGTGAAGCGAGCGGCCGGTGAGCGAAAGAACGGTTTCGCCGAACACTTCGCTGATGGTGGGGTGCGGTTGGATGAGCGGCGCAAGGTCGTCCACGGTCGCTTCCCAGTTGACGGCCAGGTATCCCTGACCCAGTTGTTCGGTGACCCAAGGTCCAACCAGGTGTACGCCGAGAATCTTCCCGCCGGTTCCGTCGGCGTTCTTTTCGGCGATGATCTTCACCAGACCATCGGTGTCGCCGATGATCATCGAGCGGCCGTTGCCCATGTTGCGGTGCTTGCTGGTCACCACGTCGTACCCGGCTTCTTTTGCCGAATCCTCGGTGTGGCCGGCAAAGGCAACCTCGGGGTGGCAGTAAATGCACCACGGCACTTTGCTGTAGTCGATCGGAACCGGATCTTCGCCGAGTAGTTCTTGGATGACGAACATGCCTTCGGCGAAGCCGATGTGGGCGAGCTGAGCAGTGTTGATCACGTCGCCGAGGGCATACACGCCCGCTTCGGCGGTTTGGAGTCGGTCGTCGACTTCGATGAAGCCTCGGTCGTCGACCACCACGGCCGTGCCTTCGAGCCCGAGGTGTTCTGAACGCGGGCGTCGGCCAACGGCCACCACGACCAGGTCGGTCTCGACCGATCCGGCTTCGCCGCCATCGACAGCGCTGTAGTTGACGGTGGTACCCGATCCGCCCGGGGTGTGGTCCGAGACCATTACACCGGTCTTTATGGTCATGCCTCGTTTGGTGAACGACCGCTCGACGATCTTGGCGGCGTCCTTGTCGACCCCGGGGAGGATGTTCTTGGCGTATTCGAGGATGGTGACATCGGTGCCCAGATCGCTCATCATCGAGGCGAACTCGCTACCGATCGCGCCGCCGCCGATAACTACCGCTCGGTCCGGGAGGCTGTCGATGCTGAGCAGTTCGTCGCTCGTCATCACCAGCTTGCCATCGATATCGAATCCGGGGATGGTGCGTACGGCCGAGCCAGCGGCCAACAAGATGGCGTCGCCGGTGAGTTCGACGTCGCCCGATTCGCCGCCGGTGACCTTGACGGTTTTGTTCGCACCGAGCGAGCCAATGCCGTCGTAGACGGTGACCTTGCGACCCTTGAGCATGCCGCCGAGGCCGGTGACCAGTTGGTCGATGATGCCTTGCTTGCGCGACATCGTGGTCGACCAGTCGAGTGCGGGTTCGCCAGCGTTCACGCCAAAGTCCTTGGCGTGGCTGACCGCACGGAAGACCGCGGCGGTCTCGAGAAGTTCTTTCGCCGGGATGCAACCCACGTTGAGGCAGGTGCCACCGAGTTTGTTCATTTCGACAATGCCGCAGTCGAGTCCGGCCGATGCGCCGTACAGAGCTGCTGCGTAACCGGCGGGGCCTCCACCAATGATTACGACGTCGTGTTTGGTAGCCGTCGGGACCACCTCCTCAAGATCAAGTGGGTGTAATCCTATCGGCAGCGATAAGCCCATGATCAGGCGTAGGCCGCACTACTTCATGAAAGTGGTCACCAACTACACTGGGCGACCATGAGCACCCGCAAGCTGATCCTCACCGCGCTGCTTTGCGGCATCGCAATTCTGGTTGCGTTCACCGTTCAGGTGTTGATCGGCACCTAGCCCAGCGCAGCGGGACCGGCAGTCCAAGACGGACGACTACTGTGTAGTCACCGGATCCGCGCTCTTTACATCTGATTGCACCAGACTTAGGGGGACGGATCGAAACGGTCTGTCACATCAGGAGAAAACCCCATTAGCGAGCCTCGCAAAATCCGTAACGTCGCCATGGCGTTAGCCCGCACGCTCGAGACCTTTGATCCCGCAGCGAGCCGACGGGGTCTTCGGCGCGCCAACATTGCCCTGCACCTCGGTAGCCATATCGGCATCGACGACCTCGAGTTAGCCAGCGTGGTGGTCGCCGCCCAGCTAAACGAGATCTGTTTGCTGGTCACCCACGACCGCCACACCGACTCGCTGAGCCCCGCCCGTTCGGTACTTAGCAGTCGAGTGCTGCGCTCGGCTGGGCTCGACCGCCCCGCCGACGCAATCCATCATCAGTTCGAGCGCTGGGGTGGCGGCGGCCTGCCGGGCGGACTCGCCGGCCAAAACATTCCCGTCGGCGCCCGAATCCTTCATGCGGTGCACGCGTACGACGAACCGACCGTGGCGTCGATGGGCTGGCTCGACCCGGCCTGCAACAACGCACTGCGCGAACTCAAGACCCACACCCTCACCCACCCCACCAGTCTCGGGTGGCTCAATCGCCAGCTCGACATGTTCGATCCACATCCCAACAGCGGGGTCCCGTGGCCGGTGCGCGACCTCATCGGCGCCGCTGGTTCGGTGCCCGACGTGGTGGCGGTGCTGGCCGACCGGGCGGTCGATTCGCTCGCCGCCTCGACCGTGTCGGTCGCCAAGTTCGAGTACGGCACCGATCACCTTCGGGTGTTGGTCAACGCGGGCCAACTCGGCGAACTCGACCAGCCCCGCCCCACCAACGAGGTCTATCCGCTCGACTCGATCCCCCAAGAGCTGTTCACCCTCGGTGGTAGCCAGCGGTTGGTCGCCGCCCGCCGAACCGCCGACCCACTGCAACTCGCGTACCTCGATCAACGAGGGCTGAGCTCTGAAGCGGTGGCCCCGATCATGACCGACGGCACCGCATGGGGCCTCGTGTGGGCCACGACCTTCGCTGAACAAGAGCGTCGGCTCTCGAGCCAGAGCATGGTGCGGCTGCGCGAAGTTGCCGACGACCTCGCCATGGCGGTGAGCCACTCCGAAGAGTTTGCCGAGTTGCGCGACCTCGCCCTCCGCGACCCGCTGACCGGCCTGTGGAATCGCCGGGTCCTCGACCAACGGCTCCAAGCGATCTTCGCGTACGGGCAGCCGTTTGCGAACGCCGCAGTCATCATCTGCGATGTCGACGAACTCAAAGCGGTCAACGATTCCTTTGGCCACTCGGCGGGCGACAGGGTGCTCACCGAAGCGGCGTCTGCACTGCGAGAAGCGACCGCCGGACTCGCCGGCGTCACGGTGTGTCGGATCGGTGGCGATGAGTTCTGCGTGGTGATCGAAAGCAACGCCGACGAGCTCGCGAACCAGATCGTCGACCGAGCGCTCGCCCGGTTCAAGCGCGACGACCCCACGCGGTCGATGTCGTGCGGAATTTCGATAACCCACCCCGACATGACCCGAGGCGGCGAGCTGCTTGCCGCCGCCGACGAAGCCCAGTACGAGGTCAAGCGCAAACGCAAGGCCGAGCTCGGACTTCCACCGCCCCAAGGCCGCTCGGGCGGAGCCCGGCGAGCCCGCCGGAACAAGTAGTAACTACTCCTGGTTTACCCGGCCTCGTAGTGCGGCCATCGCCAGCGACTGCGAGATCACAAACACGATCCCGATCGCCAACAGCCCCTTACCGATGGTCGCCCACTCCCAGCCATCCGATAGCACGACCCGCATGGCGTCAAGGATGTAGGTGAGCGGGTTGAACCGAGCGATGGTTTGCAACCAGCCGGTCATGCGCTCAAACGGCACCGTCGAGCTGGTGAGAAACGCGAACGGGAAGAACAAGATGAAGCTGGTAGCCACCGCCGCCGGGTTACCGGTCTTGAGCGCAATGGCGTACGGGAACCCGGTAAAGGCCAGCCCCCAGAGTCCGGCCATCAACACAAAGAACACAAACCCGAGGATCCCGGTTTCGAAGCCGACGCCGAGGATGAACCCCAAGATGATGACCGGGATCGTCAGGGCACACACCAGCACGAAGTCGGCGATCTGCAACCCCAACAACAGCGGCACTCGCCTGGTGGGCGTGAGCAACAGGCGGTCGAAGTAGCCGGTCTGGATATCGGTAACCAGCCCTGGGGCTCGCGAGATACCGGTCACCGCGAAGATGATCGCGGTGGGCATCTGGAACGCCCGGTAGTCAAAGTCGCTGTTGCCGGGGATTGCCTCGGTCAGGTCTTGCAACGCCCCGATGTTCACGATGAAGAAAAACGCCGGGATGAAGATGGCCGGGATAAAGACCTCGGGTTCGCGAGGGATCGATCGCAGACCACGGCCCGCGATGGTGAACAAGTCGGACAAAAACCCCGACGGCCGGGCGCGGATTACGTCGGCGGGTCGAGCGGAGTCGGATAGGTCGGTGGTGGCGGTCATGCATCAACCTCGATTCGAGCGCCGGTGAGTTCGAGAAAGACGTCGTCGAGCGTGGGGGTTCGCAGGGTGAGCTCGGCGACCTGGACCCCGCTGGCATCGAGAGCAACCGCAACCGGCGAAACCGCAGCAGCGCCGTTGGTCACCGAGATGACCAGTTCGTCGCCGGCTGGGTCGATGTGGTCGACCACCTCGAGAGCGGCCACCGCCGCCTCGGCGGCCGCGACGTTACCGGTCACCCGAGCCACGATCACATCGCTTCCGACCTCGGACTTGAGTTCGGTGGGGCTCCCCTCGCCCACGAGCGTGCCAGCGTTGATGATGCCTACCCGGTCGGCGAGTTCGTCGGCCTCTTCGAGGTACTGCGTGGTCAGAAATATCGTGGTCCCGAGCTCTTCGTTGAGCCGCTTGACCTCTTGCCACACAAAGGCCCGACTCGTTGGGTCGAGGCCGGTGGTTGGTTCGTCGAGGAATAACAACCGCGGGTTGTGCATCAGCGATGCCGCAAGGTCGAGCCGCCGTTCCATACCCCCCGAGTAGGTGTCGACCATCCGGTCGATGGCATCGAACTCGATCAGGTGCGCAAGCTCGTCGATCCGCTTGTCGACCTCGGGTTTGGTGAGCCCGTACAACCGACCCTGCATACGCAGAATCTCGCGGCCACTTTGTTTCTTGTCGAGCGATGCGTCCTGAAGGGCAACACCGATATCGAGTCGAATCTTGTCGGCGGCGGTCGCCACGTCGTGACCGAGGACCCGTGCTGACCCTCGGCTGGGCTTGAGCAGGGTGGTCAACATTTTCACCACCGTCGACTTTCCGGCACCGTTCGGACCAAGAAAGCCGTAGATCTCGCCGTCGGCCACCTCGATGTCGACGCTCTTGACTGCCTCGACCTCGCCGAACGAGCGTCCAAGACCCTCCGCCTCAATTGCATTTCCCATGGCCGTTGACCCTATATCGACGTTGTTCGGTTGGCTTGTTGGAGCCTGAGCGATCTCGCTGGCTGTGACTCTTGCACCCCAATCTGGACACCCTCTGACCAGTTTTGATCGACTTCTTTTGGCGTGTGCGTCCCCAACCCTGCTCGCTGTGGTTCGATGGAGGCATGAGCACCCCCCAGACCAGCGTGGTCGCCGCCTTCGGGCGGATCGCCAATCGCCTTCGCGGCTCGCGTAGCGCCGGCCCCGACCATCGCCTTGCCGGGATCGGAACCGACCTCGCACCGGTCGATGTCGAACTCCTACGCAAAACCATCGATGAGGCCCTCGACTCCAACGCCACCCCCGAGGCTGCCCGTGCCCGAGCGGCCGAGATCGGCGCGGCCTACCTCGGGCTCGGCACCGCGGGCCAGCAACGATTCTTCGAACTGTTAGCCACCGAGTACGGCACCGACGAGTCGGCGGTTACCGCCGCCATCGCCCAGCGAGAGGCGTCGGCCCCGGCAAGCGTCGAACGGGTCGAGGCCGACACCGCGTTGCGGAAGTCGCTCGAACCGGCCCGCATACGCCTGCTTCGTTACTTCAACGGTCTCGACACCGGAGTGAAGTTCCTGGTCGACCTTCGGGCCGACATTCGGGCCTTGCCGCGCACCGATCACACCCGTCTGGTCGATGCCGAGCTTCGCGACCTGCTCGCATCGTGGTTCGACGTTGGCCTATTGCGACTCGACCGCGTTACCTGGGATACCTCGGCGGCGGTGCTCGAGAAGCTGATCGAGTATGAGGCAGTTCACGACATCGCGTCGTGGGATGATCTCAAGCGGCGACTCGCACCCGATCGACGGCTCTATGCGTTTTTCCATCCGGGAATGCCCGAGGAACCTCTCATCTTTGTCGAGGTTGCCCTCACCACCGCCATCTCCGACAACATCTCGCCGCTGCTCGATCCGCTCGAACCCGAGATCGACCCCGACGATGCCACCACGGCGATCTTCTATTCGATCAGCAACTGCCAACCAGGCCTGGCCGGCGTACCGCTCGGCGACTTCCTTATCAAGCGGGTAGTGCGCGAAGTACAGCCCGAACTTCCAAACATCGAGACGTTCAGCACCTTGTCGCCGATGCCGGGATTCCACCGGTGGGTCAGTGAACAAATCGAGGCCAAGACCCTTCGAGGCAACGAGCTTGCGATCGTGGCCGCCGTGGTCGAGACCGACAAGTGGTGGATGCAACTTGACATCGTCGAAGCCGCCCGCCCGGCCCTTATTGGTTTGGCCGCCCGGTATCTGCTCACCGAACGGTCGAATGGCCGGGTCGTCGACCCCGTAGCAAGATTCCACCTCGCCAACGGCGCCCGGGTCGAGCGACTGTTGTTCTTGGCCAACCGAAGCGATGTCGGCCAAGAGCGCGGCCTCGCCATGATGGTCAACTACCGATACGTACCCGACCGGATCGACGAGAACCAGCAGGCTTACCTGTTGCGCGATGAGGTTGTGGCTTCCGATGCGGTCCGAGATCTTCTCGTCACTCGCGACGAGTAGACTGTGGTTCCCCCCACCCACCGAAAAGAAACGAGCACTACATGAGGAACCGTGCCGCAACCGCACTGGTTCTCTGTGGCGTCTTGGCCGGTTGCAGCTTCACTCCCGAGGACGCAGCCGAGCCGATTGCCGAGCGAGCGATCGAAAACCGACTAGAGGACGCCACGGGCGAAGCGGTTGACGATCTCGACCTGCAACTCGACAACGACGACGGTTCGATCAGCATCGGCGGGACCCGCGACGGCGAAGACTTCAGCGTCAGCATCGACCCCGAAACCGGCGAGATCGTGGTCTCCAAGGGCGACAAGGAACGCACCGCCCAGGTCGACATCGAAAGCGGCAGTGTTTCGGTCGACGGCAACGAAATCGACATCGGCGAACTCGAGTCGTCGAGCGCCGAAATTTCCGATTGGCCCGACGATGTTCCCTTGCCGGGTGGCGAAGTACTCGACGTCGCCCGCTCGCAGAACAGCGATCAGTCGTTCCTCACCTTGTCGATCAATCCGGGAAACGACGCCGAATCGATCTTCGGGTCGTACCTCGATGCCTTAGGCGATGCAGGGTTCGACGAGATCGCCACGAGCACCAGCAGCGAAAACGGCTTTGCGACCTACGACGCCCAGCTCACTCGAGGCGCCACGACGATCCTGATCGACATCGTCTCGGGCGACAGCGCGAAACTCGGCACCATCAGTCTGGTAGATCCGCTCTAACGGAATCCCGAAGCGATGTGTTCGAGCCACCACGCGGGGGCTTGGTCGAGCAGATTGCCGAGGTGCGAATAGTCGTGCCACCGAACAATGTGGTCGCCGTCGACTTCCATCACCGACGTGAACGGGTGGTCGATGACCTCACCGGTGTGGAACTCCCAGCGCTCCATATGTTCGGTCACGACCAGGTTGGCTTCCGCGATGGTGTTCTTCGGGAAGTGCGAGTAGGTGCTTAGCGGCTCGATACCCAACCGCAGCCGAGCGATGATCTCCGCCGGCCCCGTAGCTCCCGTCGCGTCGATCCCCACGTCGGTGTAGTGGGCGTCGGCGGTAAAGAAGGTCGCCATCTTGTCCCAGTCGCGCTCGAAGTGGGCATCCCAATAGTTGGTTACAACCTGTTTGTTCTTCTCGATGTCTCCGCTCATAGGCGCCAATCTACGCACCGAAGCCCGCCAAGCCCAGAACTCGGATGCAAAAGTGTCGCTCTACCATCAGGTTTGCATCCGAGTTCGGTGGCTTTGTGCGGTTACTGCTCTTCCCCATTGGGTCCGGGGCTTGTAGCGTGGGGATTGTGCTCGACCACATATTCACCGACGCCATCGGCGCACTGCGTGAGTCCTTGGAACATGTGCTCTTGGAGCGCCAAGCGGTCGAGGAACACTTCACGCTCGACCTTCTCCTTGGCGACACGTCCTGGGACTCAAGTTACGGGCTCCCGGGCGAACACACGCCCGCTCGCGTGCGCACCGACATCCGCATGAGTTGGCCGACGTGGTCCCAGACCGCGTACCGGACCTGGTCGATTGGCGAAGACCCGCTTGAGCCGCCGACCATCTTGTTGGTCGTGGTGTTTCGAATTCAAGAGTTGCGATCGCTGCCCGACCCCTTTGCGGTCGTCGCCAGCCTCTCAACCGACGGGCCCGATCTTGGCGCCTTCCCGTTGACCCGCACTGGCCCGACGATGGAAACCAGCTACGGCGACGACCTCGACGACGCGCACCATGCGGTCGAGGTTTCCTACGAGTGTTTGTACGAACTTCCCGAGGAGGCGTTGCGCGACGGGTCGGTTATCGACGACGATTTCAACGCCATCGGCGGCTGGGTCAGCTCGACGCTCGTCCAACTCGGCGACCTACAACTCGACTACCGCCCCGCCGACCTCTAACCCCGTCCCGAAATTTTCGCGTGGAACCCGCTCAGAGCGGGT
>CALHTF010000048.1 GCA_938038815.1 uncultured Acidimicrobiales bacterium
CGACAAGATGCGGATCACCGATCTGCACCAGGGCATCGTGTGGGGAACCACCACCGACGAAACCAAGCTCGCCCCCGAACTGGTGAACCGGTTCGACTACGACGGCGACTACGGCACCGTCCTCAACCGGTTCCTCGTGCAAGCAGCGATTGGCCACCCGCTCACCGTGCACGGCACCGGCGGCCAGACGCGGGCGTTCATCCATATCCGCGACACCGTTCGCTGCGTGCAGTTGGCGCTCGAGAACCCTCCAGGCCCTGACGACCGAGTCAAGATCTTCAACCAGGTCACCGAGACCCACACCATCGCCCAACTGGCGGCCCTAGTAGCCGACCTGGCCGATGGCGAAATCCGCTACTACCGCAACCCGCGCAACGAGGCCGACGCCAACAAGCTCGAGGTCGACAACTCGTCGTTCCTTGCCCTCGGCCTGGAACCGACCACGCTCGAAGCTGGCCTGCTGGCCGAAGTTCTAGAAGTTGCCAAGCCCCACATCGCCCGGGTCAACACCGACCGTATTGTTTCCCAGTCGACTTGGACCGACCGTCCGGCCGACCTCGAAGGCAGCGATGCACCCATCGCCGACTCCGGCAAGGCTACTCAGCCGAACTACACGGTCGACCTGGTCGAATCCGCCTCCGAATGAGCGAGTTGAAATACCGCTGGGGGGCGTTGCGAGGCCAGGTAGCCGATGGATTCTCCGCCCAGCCAATCGTCTTGTTGGTCGACGGCCAACCGATCGAAACCTCGCACCCGCAATGGCGAGGGGCGAACAAGACCCATCTCAAGCTCCGCATGCCGGCTTCGGTATACGACGGCGAGGGTCACACCTTGGTGGTTCAAGCCGAAGACGGAACAACTGCGAGCCAGGCCATCGAGCTCACCGCTGAGGAGCTTTGGCACGACCGGTTCGATTCCAACCTGACCAACGCGGGCGGGCTCAAGTTGTCGGGGTGGGTGCAAGACGCCGCCGAACCCGAAGCCGACGTACCGCTGGTGTACCACTTCGGTGAATCCGAGGTCGGCCCGGTCGAGCTCAGCCAAGGTCGTCCGGCGATCTACACTCGCTTTGGCGGCAACTTCCAATGTGGATTCTCGGTGCGCGTGCCCGAGCAACTCCTCGACCGCGAGCCCCAAGTGGCTCGAATCTCGTCGGTCGAAACCGGTGTCGCCCTCAAGGGCGGACCCCACCGGTTCGACCTCGGCACGTCCATCGAGGACCTCGCCTCAAGCGCCCGGTCCCGACTCTTCAACGCCCGCCAAGTTTGCTGGAACAACACTGAGAACTCATGAGCTCGACCCGAAACAGATCCGCCGTCACCGTCGGCCAAACCCGCGGTCCTGACGACCGTGTCTGGCCCGACCTTCCTGTAGGCCAACCGCCGAGCACACCGAAGCGGGTTTGCATCGTTTCGCCCGATATCTGGGGTCCGGTCCGCAACGGCGGCATCGGCACACTGTTTCGCAACCTTGCCTTCGCACTCGTCGATCACGGTCACGACGTAACCCTGCTGTTCACCCAAGGGGTACACAGCGAGGACCGCGACATCGACCACTGGGTCGACTGGTACGCCTCAAAGGGCGTCACCTTCGTGCCTCTCCCGATCGCCGAGGCCCGGTTGTCGTCCGGTCCGCTCACGATGTCGGGCCGGGTGTCGTATCGAGTACTCGAGTACTTCAAGACCGCGCCAGCCTTCGATGTTGTACATGCCCCGGAGTTCGCCGGTGTCCTCTACTACTCGCTGCTTGCCAAAAAGTGTGGGCTAGCGTTCGACTCGACCACCTTTGTGGTCGGTACCCATTCGTGCGGTTGGTGGAACTTCGAAGGCAACGTTGAGGTTCCCCGCGAGTACAGCGACCTGTTGCGCATCCACCGCGAACTGTCGACGGTCGAACATGCCGATGTGGTCATCAGCTCAAGCCAGCACATGGCGCGGTGGCTCAGCGACCACGATGTCCCGCTCCCCGACGACACGTTCGTGTGGCCCAACGCGGTCGGCGAAGTACCCGAAATCGTCCCGGCGTCGGGCAACCTCGGCGGACTCGCATTCTCCGGACGGTTCGAGGCCCGCAAAGGTCTCCACCTGTTCTTGGCCACGATGCGACTCTTGCCTCGGGAGATCCTCGAACTCGGTCCGATCCATTTTCTTGGCAAACGTGTCGAACGCTTCGACATCGATGGCGCCCTCGCGGCGATCGCCGAAGAGATGCCGTGGCTACCGGAGCCCCAGATCCACACCAAGCTCAACTCCGAACAAGCGCTTACCCTGCTGAAGGACGAGAAGCTGCTGGCGATCATCCCGTCGATTCTCGACAACTCGCCGCTGATGGTCACCGAGTGCCTCGACCGAGAGATCCCGTTTGTCACCACCGATATCGGCGGTACCCCCGAACTGATCGACCTCGACGCAACGCCGTACGCGATCAGCGATCCTCGGCCCGATGCGTTCGCCGCTCGGATCATCGAAGCGTTCAGCCAGCCCATCGCTCCGGCCAAACGACAGCACCAGCCGACGGCGATTGACCAGCGCTGGGGCGAGTGGCACTCGAACCTTGTACCGCAGGTGGCCCCGACCACTTCCTCGACCGACGAGATCGCCGACGTGGTGGCCTGTGTGGTGCACCACGAACGTCCGGCCGAACTCGCTGAGGCTCTCGAAGGGGTCACCACTGGCACCGTCAAGCCAAAGCAGATCGTCGTGGTCGACAACGGCTCGATCGGCGCCGACGCCGATGCCTACCTGAGCGAACTCGAAGCCGCACAACAGGTCAACGGTGTGCCGGTGATCATCGATCGTCAGCCAAACCTGTACCCGGGCGCCGCCCGCAACAAGGCGGTCGCCGCGACCGAGTCCGAGTTCTTGCTCTTCATGGACGACGACAACATCGGTATGCCCAACATGCTCGAGACCTTCATCCGAGCGGCCCAGAACAACGATGCCGCGGCCTTCACCTGCTTCTTCGATCGCTTCCAAGACGGCACCGACCGCAACGATCCATCCTTACTCTCCCGAGTTCTGCCGGCTGGCGATGTGGGCGCTATTGGCTACATCGAAAACGCCTTCGGCGATACCAACGCTCTGGTCCGGCGGAGCGCTTTTGTAGAGGTCGGTGGCTTTCACGCCGTATGGGGTGTTGGCCGAGAGGATCACTCGTTCTTTGCCACCCTGAGCGGTGGCGGATATGGCGTGTGTGTCGTCCCCGAAGTTCTGTTCTGGTACCGCCGCTCCGATAGCTCGATCAGCCGCCGCCACTTCGACAAGAACGCCTACGCCGGGCCATCGATCGCCGCCATGCACGGAGCAGCGAACCAAAAGGGTCGCGACCGGTTGTTCATGGAGTTTGCCGCCGGGCAATACCACCGGGTCGCCGGTGTCCAGGAGGCCAACAAGCGACTCAAAGCAGCGATGCGGTTCGTACGATCACAGATGATCGAATCCGATACCGAAATCGGCGCCCTCCTCGGTGCGCTCGCCCGTCAAGCCGAACTCGACGGCTACGACTCGATGGCCGCCCAGCTCCGTACGCTCAGCGAGTCGACCTTCCATGACCCGTCGGCACTCGGCGAAGCCGAACTACTCCTCGAAGTCGGCGATGCCGACCAAGGCACCGAAATTGTTGTGCCGACTGAGGTTGTGCTCGACGAGGCGGCTAGCGCCCCGACGCAGGCGAACGCTTAGCGCTTTCGGAGCACGACAACATCTTGGAACCCCGGCAAGCGCCGGTGGGTCTCGGCAACCTCAAAGATGCGTCCCCATACCCGGTTGATGTACTCCCAGGTGTAGAACACGTTGCTCGAGTACGACCGGTCGGCTTTCCAACGGAACACGAGACGGTCGTCGGTCATCGGCTGACGTTCGCCCTCGTCGTCAAACTTCGGGTGATTCCGCAGTGCGTTGTAGAGCGGCCATCCTTCGCCGAGTTCCATCCAGGTTTGTTCGCTATGGACGGTGACCCAGGCCAAACCGCCCGGACGCAGGATGCGGTTGATCTCCATGAGCCAGGTGGTGTCGAGAGCTTCGATGTGGGTAAAGACCGAGAAGGCTGACACGAGGTCGATCGAGCTGTCGGCCAATGGCAGCGACGGCAACGACGTGTTCTGGAAGGCAATGAGGTCGTTTGGCAGGTACTGGGTGACCCACTCGATGTGGCGGCGGTTGATGTCGCAGCCATAGGTGGCGATCTCGGGATGCTGGGCAGCAAAGTGCCGGACCACTCGACCGCTGGCGCAACCAAAGTCGAGGTAGGTCTCGATCGGCTTGTCGAGTCGGTCGGCGCACTTCAGCAGGTTCTGCATTTCGCGGAGTCCGCTCGCCCAGTAGCTGTAGTGATGCGGGCCGTAGTAGCCCTCACGGTCGGGGATCTCGGGTAGCGGATGCGGGTCTTTGGCAAGCGCTGCGTCGATATCGGTCAGCTCGGCATCCCAGTCGGTGGGATGGGCGTCGGCTTCGCGGTAGCTGGCGGCATCGCCGAGCACGGTGAAGTCGAACTCTCCGCGAGAATGAAGCGAAATTTGGTCTTCCCAGATGGATTCCATCGTGTTTGGACTTTCCGTTGGTGTGTCACCGGTCGAAGGTTCGGTGGTTGGTTGTGGGGTGGCCACCGCTGCGACGGCGGGGGCTGGGCGTGCCTCTGCGGGCGTAGCTCGACTGGTCGCCGAGGAGATCGGCAGCTGGGCGAGCTCAGCCAACTCGGGTGGCAAACCAACGTTGTGGGCTGGGTCGCCAGCATAGATTGGCGGAGCTGCACCACTGCGCCAGGCAGCTGCCATCACCTGCATGGTGTTGTAAATCTCGATGTTCCACCCGCGATCAGCGAGCATTCGCACCGCATCGGCGACGTCGGTGAACACCAGGTCGTGAAACACCACGATGGCATCGTCGGCCAAGTGGTTTTCGAGGCCGAGGACATCGAGGCTCGGACCGCTTTTGTCGTGCAGGCCGTCGACGAACGCAAAACCGAACGTCCGATCATCGGCCGCCGCCACTGCATCGAGGATGTGGGGTGAGAACCCAGGCCACAGTCGGCAGTGCCGATCCTTCCACGGCTCCAGGCTTTCGGTTACCTGGTCGAAGCGATCGCGATCGCCAAACGCCGGATCGACCGCGTCAAGCTCAATGCCCGCCTCAAGAAGGTGGGCGGTCGACCAACCAAAGTGGCTGCCAATCTCGATGCCCCGCCGACCAGCGCGAGTCGCAGCAACGGCGTAGAGCACCGCTGCTTCCTCGGTGCTAAGCACACCGGTGCTGCGCGAAGGTTCGCGCCGGTCGGTGCGCCAAATGTGGGGAACAGTGCGCCGCAGCGACCGCTCGCGAGAAGTCGCCGGGTCGGTGTCGACCAGGTTCGGGAAGTGCGGCAACAGGTCGGGGCAGCTCAACTCGTCGGGCCGGCAATCGTGGCGGGTGTTCCACGACACCGACACGTTCGGTTCGGACCGTACGATCAGCCGACCGGTGTAATCGATCGGCGACAACAGCACCGGTTTTGGCGCGCCAGGCTCGTCGGAGCCAAAGAACTCGTCGACCGCCTTGCGAGATCCTTGCCAATGGCCATAGTCGTCGACCAGCAACACACCGTGTTGGTACAAGCGGGAGTAGAAGGTTTCGAGCTCGGCGCTGGTGCTCGAATACCAGTCGGTGTCGAGCCGCAACAGAGCGAGGGGTCCGGTCCGGGTTACCGATCCGGTCTCGCGGATGTCGCCTTCGACGAAGTGCAGTCGTTCGGTGGGATATCCGGTCGATTCGAGGTTGGTCTTCACCTCGTCGAGTCCGGCGATGGCCCAAATCACCGACGACTCTTTCTCGTCGGCTTGCTGCTCAAGCAGCGAGGCTGCAGATTTACCGTGGAGGTCTTTGTCGTCGTCGGTCGGCTCTGGCATACCGCCGTAGGTGTCGAACAGCCACAGGTCGCGTGACGTGTCGCCGCGAGCCAGCAGCGTGAGCGCAACGATCATGCTCGAACCGCCCCGCCACACGCCAGATTCAACAATATTGCCGGGCACCGGACGGTCGCAGAGATAGTTGACCGCCTGGTACAACGCATAGCCCCGGTCGATCGAGGTCATGGTGAACGGTTCGGCTTTGGCCCAGATCTCGGCGAAGACCGCGTCGTTGGTCATCCAGTCAGCTGAAATGGTCATCGGTCCACTAACCCGTCGGTCCGTCGACCCTTCGTCCGCATCTGCTCACTCTATCCGATGCACCTTGGCGCAAAGCCGACACCAAGGGGTTTGGCGAACGGCTTATCGTCCGAGTCGAACGGTCTTGTTGACCTTGCGTTCGAGGCTGAGCGCCCAACGATGGCGTTGGTCGAGCGAACGACCCGCCATGCGGAGAACACCGGCCAACAGTTCGGCGCTTTCGTTGGACCCCGTCTTGCGGTACACCACCGAGAACCAGCCGCTGTTCGACTCGTTGCGGTTAATCGCCGAGGTGACGTACTCGAGGTCGAGTCCCGCGGTGAGGTTCAACACATCGCCGGTGGTGTCTTCGACAAACATGTGTTGGTCGTCGTCGCTCGGAAACAGGTCGTACTGATGTAGCTGCTTCCACTTCTCTTTCGTGGCTTCGCGGATCGAGTGGCTGTGCACGACGTATCCGCCAACCTTGGCCACCCGGTACATGTTCATCCAAGCCAGAGCAGGGCACAGATGGTGGTCGAGGGCGTTACGGCACGCCACGATGTCGAAGCTCTCAGCGCCGAACATGTCGACCAGATTCTCGCCGCTTCCCTTTTGTTGTTTTGCCGGCGCGGCAAGGGAGAACTTTGACAGCAGTTTGGCGTATCGCGGCGAGATGGGATCGACGCCGGTGAGGTCGGCGAGTCCGTGGTGACTCAGGTATGAATACGACGACACGGGGCCACAGCCAACGTCGAGCACCGTGGCAAGGCGGCCGTTCTCGGCTTCAAACTCGGCACACATGCGGATCATTTCGGCACCGCAGAGTTCTTCACTTCGGTCGCCGTCGCGCACGAGGTCGCCGATGTACCAGTGATCCTCTTTGAGGCGGGTGCGCTTCCACGCCAGCTCTTGATCGTAGGAGTGGGCGATGTTGCGCGTATCTTGAACGGTTTCGCGAAGGTCAGGGGCCGTTTGTACCATCTCGGGATCTTGTCACAAACCGGGTATCCGAATCGCTATTTGCTGCGGTGCCCGAAGCCACGACAACAGGTGGTGCGGCCAAGCAGTGTACGAACCCGCCGTTCTAAACTGCTTGGCCGCGGTCCCGCCACCCGGTGTGGAACCCTATATCGGTTAACACTACCCCTCTATCGGTTAAGAACCGCTGACCGTTAGTTGTTCACCAGATTCGGTGCTCTGATGACCGAGCTATGCTCGTCGCCATGGTGCAGCGGATGACCAAACCAACGTTACGGGTCCTCGCCTGCTTGCTCGATGCAGCCGCTGGCGGTTGTTACGGACTCGAACTCATCGAAAACGCTCAGGTCCGAGCGGGAACCGTGTACCCCATGCTCACTCGGCTTGAGGAAAGTGGGTGGGTGTCGAGCCATTGGGAAGACATCGACGCCCGTCAAGCTCAGCGACCGGCTCGCCGCTACTACGAGCTGACCGCCAACGGTCGAGTCGAAGCCGTGGCGGCGCTCGAAAAACACCAAACTGCCGGCCTCGAAGGACTCGCCGAAGCCTAAGTGCTGCCCAGCGGCGCTTCGTCAAAGACACGAGGACGCCGAGCGATCGTGTCGCACGCCCAGGCCAGGACAAACGCCGGTAGAGCAAACACCAGCTCGATAACCCACCGCATGCCCATGGCCGAGACAGCGTTCACGACGGCGGCAACAACGAGCAGGAACGCCCCCGGAGCCAACACATATAGCGCAGCCAGTTGCACCTTGCCCCGGTGCCGACCTGCATAGTTTGACGCCATCAGAATTCCGAGGCCGAGCAGGATCAGGAGGTTGGGAAGGGTGACCGGGACCCGTTGGTCGGCCAGCAGCTCGACTCCGTCGCTACCCAGAACGAGTGTGCTGGCGATGCTGGCACCGAGAACTAGAGCCAACCCGACGCGCGACCCGATCGAGTCGAGTAGCCGGCCGTCGGCGGTCCACAGGCCGACCGAAACAAGAACGATGCCTACTGCGATCAGCAGTTGTACGACAAGCATCGACCACATTTGGGTCGAAATGGCCCAGCCGGCGAGCACGGTTGTCGGGACAAGCGCCGACATCGACGCCATGCTGAGCTCCAGGTAACCGCTCACGCTGTCGGCCCGAATCGACTTGTTCATCTGCACCGCAGCACCGACCAGCCCAAGTCCATAACGGGTAGACGCGGCTGGGTCGCCAGAAATGGCGGCCAACTCGGCCGACCATTCGGCGCGAAACCTGTCTCGGTGACTTGGCGGCAGCAGAAGTACTGCTAGCCGCATCAAAATGCTCGCCAAAGTTATCGAATCCCGCACTCGCCGCCCTGCGCTTGATCATAGCGGTCGCCATGTCAACGCGAGCGACAGTGGCCCGACGACTACAACTAGTCGTTATCGCTCAGCCCAGCGCCCGCGCCGGCAAGGCGACTCGCTTCGGTCGCTGGCGCGTAGGTCCGGTGAGCGAAGGTTTCAATAGCGGCCTTCGTTGCTTCGTCGAGCTCGACCCGGGTCGCGTGGGCCAACTCGCTGAGCGTGGCCGCTTGGCGGGTTACCCGGATTGGCCCGCTTGCCCACGTAGGCGATCCGGTGACCGCAAGGCCGTCGTGGGTGACGTCGCAGCGGCCGCCATCCCACTCGATCACGTACCCTTCGGCGTCCGCTTCGATCACCTCGACCAGGAACGGTGCGATCAACACCGGCTCGACAACCCGGTCGAGGACAAGTTCGGTGCAACCACCAGCGTCGGCGATCGAGGCTCCGACACAGATCGGGCACATGACGTCAGCGGCGCAGTGCCAATCGGGGTCGGGCATGAGGTCGGCGGTAGGCAACTCTTCGGTGACTTCGAGCAACCGCACCACAACTGCCCCAGCGTCGACGCCGTATTGGGCAAGTCGCATGGCGGCGAACGAGGCGTCTTCGGTTAGCCCCCAGCTGTACCCGGCGCCCCGGAACGCCTTGGCTACCAAGGCCCGGAACTCTCCCAACGACAGGTTCACGCGCCGACGCCTGCCGTGGGGTACGTCCACGCGTCGGGATCGGTGTCGACAAGTTCGTGCGGGAACGGTGCACCCCGGAACATGTTGATGCGCACCCACCGGTCCGAGCGGGGATCGAAGTGGGTGGCACCAAAGAAGCTGAGCTTGGCCCGCAGCAGATCGATCGGCAGCATCTCGGCGTCGATCGTGTTGTCGCGGATCTCACCGTAGGGCGATTCACCGATCACCATCAGGCGGCGGGCGCTGTAGCGATGTTCGGGGTGCGCTCGGAGGAACTCGGCCAAGGTTCGGTCGTCGCCCCAGGCTGCGAGGTCGCTATACATTCGCGAGGCATCGCGGCCTGGCTGAAGCGGTTGCTCGTAGTCGCCGATCGGTTCTTCGTACCGCTCCCCTAGTCGGGGTTCGAGCTTCTCTTCGGACACATACCAGGCTCGGGCGTCGGACCGCTGGGCATCCCAATCGATGGCGAGCGCCCAGCCGTAGGCCGATTCGAGGGTGGCCTTTGCGTCGGCGATCGGCATCGAGCCGTCGATCCGGGCCGGCGACGACTCGTCGGCATGCATGTGGTCGGCCAGTTCGTCGACCAGGTGACCGTACGGTTCGAGGAGCAACGAGACGATGAGTTCCTGGCCTTCGAGCGACAAGGTTTCATGCGCCCAACGAACCAAGGTGTCCCAGGCATTCGGTTGGGCGAGGTCGGCGGCCTCGAGGTGCCGGTCGATCAGGTCGAGGTCGGCGTCGAGCATCGCCAGCTTCTGCTGCTGGATCTCGTGTTCGGAGTGCCACGAGTCAACGGTGAGGCGTGCTCGACGAACGAAGTCTCTGAACTGCTCGACTTCAGCTTCGGTGGCCAACTCAACCGCTCGAACCCGAGCGAGTGCTTCCTCGCGGGCGGCGATCCAGTTGTTGATCAGGCGCGGGTGGGTGATGAGAAACGGGGCCATGCCGAGGCCGGTGGAGTTACCCACGCCAAACCGGCGACGCAGCGACGGCTCGAGCGCTACCGCCGTGTCAGGCGACGCAACTCTGGCCATGTGTTCGACCAGGTCCATGACAAAGGTGCGGATGAGAAACACGGTGAGCATCTCGGCCTGGAACGGAGCGAGCAGTTCGGGCCGGTCTTCGATCGAGGCTCGATCGGCGGCGCCAAACTTGCCGCTGCCGTACACGGCCGTGGTGCGCATCAGGTACCCAACGCTCTCCACCAGTTCGGCATTGGGCTGTTGGCCAGCGGCCAACGAGTCGACGACGGTCGAGAACAACCGGACCGACCGGTTGGCCCGCGACAACGTGAGCTCGGTGGCCGACACTCGGCCGGCCTCTTGCAAGGGAACGTTGGCCCGCAGGCGTTCGATGTCGGCTTCGGTAGGCACGCCATCATGCAGCGCAAAGGTGGCGTCCCAGGCGGTGGCGATGACCCGGTCCGACCGCATCTCGGGCGGAAGATCGTGGGCGAAGGCCACCAAAGTATAGGTGCGGTCAGGCGTGGTCGCCGAGTACAGGGCGACACCTACTCCTTGGTCGTCGATGTCGAACCGCGGCCGCTCGAAGGTCCACGCCTCGCGCTTCATCCGACGCAAGAGAGTCCGCATGAACGACAGCCGGCTCTGATGGAACGAACCCATCCGGTCGAGTCGCATCACCACATCGGGCGAGCGTCGGTCGATCGTCGCGGTGGCCACTAGCTCACCGGCCCGAAGTTCTCGGCGAAGAAGCGGTACCAGTTGTCGCCCATGACCGCGGCGACGTCGTCGTCGGAGAAACCAACCTCGCCGAGCCCTCGTTCGATGTTCACGAAATCGAGGTTGCTGGCGAACCAGTCGGGTTGGGGCGGGAAGCCAGGGGCAGCTGCCGAGCCTTCGCCGTAGTCGATGCCCTTGGTCCAGCGTCCGACCCGCATGTAGGTGACGATGCTGTCGGGCTGGTTCTGGCAGAGGTCGCTACCGAGGCCGAAGTGCTCGACGCCGTAGGTTTCGGCGGCGTTGTACACCATCTGGCAGAAGCTCTCGAGCGTGCAGTCGGACTTGTCTTTGAGGTGGTGCGGGTACAGCGAGAACCCCATCATGCCGCCGTTGCCGGTGACTGCCCGGATCACTTCATCGGTCTTGTTGCGCAACGCCGGGTGCCACGCGTGAGGGTTCGCATGGGTCACCGCGATCGGGCGTTCGGAAAGGTCGGCCGCCTCGATGGTCGACCGGTCGGCCGAGTGGCTCATGTCGACGACCAGGCCCACCCGGTTCATCTCGCGGATGACCTCTTTGCCCATGCGGGTGATGCCGGGGTCGTCGTCCTCGTAACAGCCGGTGGCCAACAACGACTGGTTGTTGTAGCTCAGCTGCATGAACCGGGCGCCGAGGGTGTGCACGATCTCGACCAGGTCGATGTCGGCCTCGATGGGCGACGGGTTCTGGAAGCCAAAGAAGATTGCCGTGCGGTTGGTCGAGCGTGCGAGGTCGATATCGGCGGCGGTGCGCCCGAGCAGGATCAGATGGCCGAACTCCTCGGACCACCGGTTCCATTTGGAGAACTCGGCCACCGTTTCGCGAAAGTCCTCGTGGTACACGATGGTGACGTGCACCGCGTCGACGCCGCCGTCGCGCATCTCGGTAAAGATCTGCTCTGACCAGTTGGCGAACTGCAGACAGTCAATTCGGTACATAGCGTCCTTGCGGAACTGGGCGAAATGGCGAAGCTACGCTGCCTCGCCACAAGGCCAGATAGTACGGGTACCAAGGCCATATCGCGCAGTCTGACCACCGCAGATTGGTCAGCGAGCAGCCAATGCTGTGTGCTGGTGCGGTGACCACACCCCAGGAATTCAATCAGTCGATTCGAGAACTGCTCGAGGTCGTACGGACCGCCGACCTCGACACTGTCGACAATCTCGATGAACTGCAGGCCAACATCGAGGCGGCCACCCGGGCAATCTCGCCTTCGATCGTGCCCGGGATGCGGATGCAGGCTGGCCTGGCACTCACCGACTACAGCGTTGGCCAACGCGACCCCAACGTGGTGTTCGACAACCCAAACCAGTTCTTCCGGTACAGCCCGGTCATTGGCGAACTCAACCCGATCTCTCCCATGGCCAACTTCGATGTGGTCGACGGCCAGGTGCACGGCAAGGTGACCTTGGGCGCCACCCACAACGGACCACCGGGGTCGGTGCACGGTGGCATGATCGCCCTCGTGCTCGACGAACTCTTGGGTTGTGCGTGCCTGGTCGACGGCCGCGGTGGATTCACCGGCACGCTCAGTATCCGGTACCAAGGCCTCGTCCCGCTCGACACCGAGGTCGAGTTGCACGGTTGGGTCGACCGCACCGAAGGCCGCAAAATCTTCGCCAAAGGAGAAATTCGTTTGGGCGACGAAGTTCTCACCGCAGCCGAAGGAATCTTCATCCGAGCCCGAGAGGCCTAACCGTGAACTTCGACACCGATCAAGATCTTGAGGCGATTCGCGAAGGCGTGCGTCGCGTGTGCTCGAACTTCGACGACGACTACTGGGCCGCCAAGGATGCGGCACACGAGTTTCCGTGGGAGTTCTACAACGCACTGGCCGAAGGCGGGTGGGTCGGCATCGCTATTCCCGAAGAGTTCGGAGGCGGGGGCCAAGGCATTGCGGCCGCGTCGGTGATGCTCGAAGAGATCGCCGCATCGGGGGCGGCGATGAACGGCTGCTCGGCCGTGCACCTATCGATCTTCGGCATGGAACCGGTGCGCAAACATGCGCCCGAACTTGCCGCCGAGATCCTCCCCCGCATCGCCTCGGGCGACCTGCACGTCGCCTTCGGCGTGACCGAGCCCGATGCTGGCACCGACACCACGTCGATCCGCACCCGCGCCGTGCGCGACGGCGACGAGTACGTGATCACCGGCGCCAAGGTCTGGACCACCAAGGCGTCGCTGTCGCAGATGTGTCTGCTACTGGTTCGCACCACGCCAAAAGAAGAGGCCGAGAGCCGCACCGACGGCATCTCACTTTTTCTGGTCGACCTCGACGACCCGGCGGTCGACATCACCCCGATCCCAAAGTTGGGCCGCAACGCCGTGGTGTCGTGCGAGGTTCGGTACGACGGACTGCGGGTTCCAGCGAGTCGCCGCATTGGTGATGAAGGTGAAGGCTTCCGCTACATCCTCGATGGCCTCAACCCCGAACGCATTCTCATCGCGTCAGAAGCCTTGGGCATCGGCCGAGCAGCAGTTCGCAAAGCGTCGGAGTACGCCAAAGAACGGGTGATCTTCGACCGGCCGATCGGCCAGAACCAAGGTGTTGCCTTCCCGTTGGCGGAGGCTCACATGCGCCTGAACGCCGCCGAACTGGTGATCCGAGAGGCAGCGTGGCGCTACGACAACAACCTGAGCTGCGCCGAGCAGGCCAACACCGCTAAGTACTTGGCATCGGACGCCGGGTTCTTCGCCGCCGACCGAGCGCTACAGACCTTCGGCGGGTTCGGGTACGCCAGCGAATACCACGTCGAGCGCTACTGGCGAGAGGCCCGATTGATGAAGATCGCTCCGGTGAGCCAAGAGATGGTCGCCAACTTCATCTCCAACAAGATCCTCGGACTCCCGAAGAGCTACTAGGCCTCGAAATCGCCTGACGAAAGGTTACTGGGCCTGGCTGGCGAACTCGGCTCGAGCTACTCGTACATCGGGCAGGTGCTGTTCGGTCCAGTCGCGGATAGCAGCAAGCGGCTCGGTCAGGGTCTGCCCAAGATCGGTCAGGGAGTATTCGACCCGTGGCGGGCGCATTTGCCCCAAGACCTCGCGGTGAACCAATCCGTCCTTTTCCAGACGCCGAAGCGTCTGCGTGAGCATTTTCTGCGTGATACCCGGCACGGCTCTGCGAAGTTCACCGAACCGGTGGGGCGAAGTCTCCAGTCGCCCAATAACCAATACCGACCACTTCGAGCCAATGAGGTCAAGCACGTCGCGGCAGGGGCAACCATCGAGATAGAGGTTCCCCGGGTCGGCGAGGGGGAGCTCACCGATCTCGATAGTTTCTTTTGGGTACCTACTAGTCATAAAGGTGCCTTCTTGCCAACAGAGACTAGTTGCATGATGATCGATCAATGTTGAAAAAGCAACGAGTGCAACGCTCATGAACAAGACGATTCTGATCACCGGTTCGACTGACGGCATTGGCCTCGAGACCGCCAAGAAGCTTGCCGCATCGAACCACGACGTACTGCTGCATGGCCGCTCGGCACGCAAACTTGATGAGGCTGAACGCCAAGTCCGCGCAATGGGCGGAGCAGGATCGGTCGAACGCTACGAAGCCGATCTCGCGGAAATCGGCGAAATCGTTGGCCTCGCCACAGCGGTCGCCGCGAAGCATCAAACACTCGATGTGCTCATCAACAACGCCGGAGTTTTTCGGTTGCCTCAACCGCGTGCGGCAAACGGGCTCGACCTGCGCTTTATGGTTAACACGATCGCCCCGTACCTAATGACGCAACGCCTCATGCCGCTGCTGGGCAAAGACGCCAGAGTCGTCAACCTCTCGTCCGCGGCTCAGGCTCGCGTCGACGCCGATGCGCTCACCGGGCACACACAACTCGACGACGGAACTGCGTACGCCCAGAGCAAGCTCGCGATCACCATGTGGTCGAACCACCTGGCACACCAGCACGCCGCAACCGGCCCGGCGATGATCGCGGTAAACCCCGCATCGTTCCTCGGAACAAAAATGGTCAAGGAAGCGTACGGGCGAGAAGGCAACGACATTGGCATCGGTGCCGACATCTTGTACCGGGCCGCGACCTCCGACGAATTTGCCGCAGCCTCTGGCCGCTACTACGACAACGATGCTCGACGATTTGGCGACCCTCACCCCGATGCACTCGACCCAGCCCAGAATGCGGCGCTGGTCGAACTGATCGAATCCACCATCGCTGCGATCAGCGATTAGCGAGGCAACCCCATGAGCAATCATCTCGAACAGACCCGCGCCCTTGAAGTCCCTCAGCGCGAAGCCATGCTGCGGCGTGAGCCTTCGGCCCAGGATTTTTGGACAATTCACCGCGACCTTTTGGCCAATGCATGGAAAGAGTGGGAAGCACACGAGGACACCTCGGCTATCGAGCTTGGCAGCTCGCTGATCGACCCTCGCCTGCGCGAGGCCGTCGAGTCGGCGTGGCAAGACCCAACAACCGAGTCGGCGGTACGAGACCTCCTACACGAAGCCGCCCCTGGGGTGTTCGCATTCCAACTCCTCGCCCCGGATCGGCTCGATTCGTTGCGGGAGTATTTGGAAAAGGTATGGGATGCCGGAGTCCCGATCCGGCCACCCTATGGAATTGTCCTGAACCGGCGCGGGGGCATGCTCGACCGACGCTCGGCTGGATACCTTGGCGCCCCTCGATTCCAAGAGGTCTACCAGGACCTATTGGACACCTACATGCGACCGATTTCTCGTCTGGTTTTCCCTGAGGTGAGCGGCTACGACACCCAGACCTTCGGTTTTTCGATCAACTATCAACCGACCACCGACACGTCGATTCGCCCTCACTCCGACGCTTCCGCAGTGACCCTGAATATCAACGTCAACCTCCCTGGTGAGGAGTTCACGGGCTCCGAAGTCGATTTTCTCGATACGGCCACTGAGGAAGTGCACTCACTGACCTTCGAACCTGGTAGCGCCATGATCCATCGCGGCCACATTCCTCATGCGGCTCGCCCGATCGTTAGCGGTCAGCGGACCAACCTGGTGCTTTGGTTGTTCGGCGACGGTGGCCGGGTGCCCACCCAAAGGGTTGCACCTCGGACCCAAAGTGCCCAGGAACGGTGGACCACACCAACCGATTCCTACGACGACTACGCGCCCTTCTAAGTCGCGAACGGACCCCACACTTCGAGGTGGCCGCTGCGCTCGACTCGACGCAGGGTGCGAAGGTCGAGCAGCGGTTCGAGGTTGCCCGAGCGGAAGACCTCTCGAGTCGACGCTTGGCCGGCTTCGTCGGCCTTGGCGAGATCGTCGTGGAGACGTTGCATCAGCCAGAACCGGTACGGCATCACGCTGGTGGTCAGCTCCTGGCCCCGCCACGCGAACGTTGCCGAGCCCGCACCAACCAGGCCACGACCACCTTTCAAGCCTCGAGCGCCCGGCTTGTCGAGCCCGTTGGTACCCGTCTCGATGTCGGGGTTTTCGGCCAGCCATTCGTTGGCCACTTCAACATGGGCGGTGATCTCGGGCAGGTACTCCTCGGCCACGTAGCGCATCATCGCCACGAGGGTTTCGGGAATCGCTGAGTCGTCGATGAGCGACCCGTCGTGGCCGGGATATTCGTGCAGGTACGGATCGGCGGTGGTCATGCGCTCGACCCATCGACCGACCCGAGGGGCCCGCTGCTTTATAAGCAGTGCCGGCGCTGGGTCGCGATAGAGATGGGCCCACATCGCGGCGATGAGGCCGTAGTCGCCGATCGTCGGCTGTCCACCAAGCAGATACGGATGGTCGGCGAGGTGAGCCGAGAACAGGTCGAGCCATTCTTCAAAGGCCACCTCGATGGTTTCGGTCGACTCAGGCGTAACACCGAAAGCCACGGCAGCCTTGCGCATCCGGCCGCTGTTGTGCAGGAACGCTTCGTCGTCTTGCACTTGTCCGGGCACCAGCAACGAGAACTCGCTGCTGAGGAAGGCCAGGTTCTGCTCGTCGAAGTTCCAGCGGTAGTGCATGGCCGGGCGTAGCAGTCCCTCGCCGCCGAATAGCTCGAACACGTGGCTGATGGCGAGCAACACCGGCGATTGGGGATACACCGAATTTTTGCGCAGCGAGCTACCCGGCCCGTTCTCGAAGTGGTCGATGATGTCGGCGCCGTCTTGCACGATCGTGCCGTCGGGCGTCTCCATGCACGGGATGATCCAGCGGCCAACGGTGGCGACCACGTGGTTGAGGTACCGGTCGCTTCCCGGCGCCTCTTCGGTGAAGTCGATGCCTTGGCTGCGTAGATACGAACGAGCCTTGCCGGTGTAGAGCGAAACCGGTGCGCCATAGAGGGTGTAGGTCACGGAAAGATCACCTTGGTTGGGTCGGTTAGCGAGCGGGCAATGTCGTCGGTTGCTGGATCGGCGATCACGACATACCTGCTGTCGTCGGTTACGTAGTCACGGGCCGCGAGCTCTTCGGCCACGGCTGGGGAGATGAGGTCGTACCGAGCCTCGGAAAAGGAGCGATCGTCGCCGATGAGGCGGGCTTCGATCGTGAACCGACCGATGCGGGTCGACTCGATGCCGTCAGCCATGTCGGGTGCTGTTTCGTCGCCGACCACCTGGAGCAACATGAGCTGATCGCCGTCGGCTCCCGACTGCTGCGGCGGCACGGGTTCGCCGTCGGCTGGGAAGGTGGCCATCACGATCGTGAAGTCCATGCCGGCCTCTTTGTGTTTCTCGTCGGCCTGGAATTCCTTGTTGCTGTTCATCTCGACGATGGCCATTCGGTCGCGGTACTGAGCGATGGCGATGCGGTCCCACTTCCAGTCGTCGCCCACCAACTGATGCACCACCGGTGCGATCATGATCAGGCGCGACCCCACTGCGGCCAGGTGCTCGTGGGGGGCGTACTCGTCGTCGGCCTCTTGACCTGAGATGGTCGACTCCCGACCGTCGGTGTAGTCGGCCTGATCCCGATACTTCATCAGGTTGAGCGCCCACATCGGCCCGCCGGGTTCTTCCCGGGTGAACAGACTGGCGAAGTAGTCGTTGTTGATCTCTCCGTAGCGCGGCATCCGCCGACCCTACCTAGTGCCAATCAAACCAGCAATTGTTCCGCCCAGGCATTCTCTAGCGCTAGGAATGGTCGGGCGGCCGTTCGTACTTGTTGCCGACCACTTCTCGTGTCGGGTGCGTGTCGTAGAAGATCTTCATCGAAACGATCTTGTCGTCGTCGTTGAACTCAAAGAGGTCGACGCCGTCGAACTCGATCTGGCCACCTTTGGCTAGTGTCCAGTCGTAGGTGAAGTGTGCTGCGTGCACCCGGTTGTCGTCCGAGCTCAACACCCGGTGGACGGTGAGAACCTTCTGCGTCGATGCATCGTCGAGGGTCCGGTAGAAGTCGCCAGCGGGCATCCGTCCGAGCACGGGCGATTCCACGAAGCCGTCCTCGGCGAACAACGCAACGATCGAAACCACGTCGCTCGCCGTAAGTAATGCGAAGTACGACCGAACGATCTGGGGCCGTGATGTAGTGGTCGACATGGCGTTTGCTCCTGAGAATGGTCCGGTGAACACCCGACGATTAGCGTTGTCGAGGATGTCTTGCTCGTTTGAAGCCCGTCAAACCGACCTGCGGGTTTTCAGCCGGCGAGCATCGTCGTGACGACTTCGAGACGATCTGGCGAGCCGGTCGTGATCGCTGGCGGAGGCATCGCTGGGCTCACGATGGCGCTCACGTGTCACCAGATTGGCGTCGAGGCCGTCGTGTTGGAGTCGGTTCGCAGCATGGCTCCGCTGGGCGTCGGGATCAACCTGCAGCCCAACGCGGTGCGCGAACTGATCGACCTCGGCCTCGGCGACGAGCTCGACGCGCTCGGTATCGAGGCCACCGAATGGGCGTTGGTTGCCCGCGGCGGCAACGACGTGTGGGCCGAGCCGCGTGGTCGAGCAGCCGGATACGCATGGCCTCAGTACTCGGTGCATCGCGGCGAGTTGCAGATGTTGCTCCTGCGAGCGGTCGAGGAACGTCTCGGGCCCGCAGCCGTCCGCACCGGACACCGAGTAATCGGATACCGAAACGTCGATGGGGGGATCATCGCCGAAGTCGACACCCGCGACGGCGCTACCACCGAGGTCGCGGGCTCGGTGTTGTTGGCCGCCGACGGCCTGCACTCCGCAGTGCGCAGCCAGATGCACCCCGACCAGCCGCCACCGCACTGGGGCGGTCAAGTTCTGTGGCGAGGTGCCACCCTCGGACCTCCGGTACGCACCGGCGCTTCCTTCACACTGATCGGGACGATGGACCAACGCTTCGTGCACTATCCAATCTCCCGACCCGACCCCGACACCGGACTGCAATTGCAGAACTGGATCGCCGAGCTGACGGTCGACACCAGCAAGCAACTCAACGAAAGCAGTTGGAATAAGCAGGTCAGCATCGACAGCTTCCTTCCGGAGTTCGAAGACTGGACATTCGACTGGATCGACATTCCGTCGCTGGTCACCAATGCACCATCGGTGTGGGAGTTCCCCATGGTCGACCGCGATCCGGTCGACACGTGGGTCGATGGTCGGGTCTGTCTGATCGGCGACGCGGCCCACGTGATGTATCCGGTCGGCTCCAACGGTGCGAGCCAAGCAATCGTCGACGCCCGAGTGCTCGGCGCACACCTCATTGAAAACGGCGTCGGCCCAGACGCTCTGCGGGCCTTCGAGTCGCAGCTTCTCGCACCGATGTCAGAACTCGTGCTTCGCAACCGCGGTCACGGACCGATCGGCATACTCGCACTCGTCGGCGAACGATCCGACGGCTACTTCGACAACATCGACGACATCATCCCGCACGACGAAATCGACCAGTACATGTCGACCTACAAGGCCGCGGCCGGGTTTGCCATCGAGTCGCTTAACGCCGCACCGCCCACCATCGCTCCCGGCTCACACGTAGGTGAACCCGGCTAGGCCGGAGTGAATTCGGCGGTCATGTGTTTGATGCCGTTGATGAACGGCGAGCGGAGATAGTCGGGTTCGCCGACCATTTCGATATCGGGAAGCCGGTTAAACAACTCACGGAAGATGGTGGCGAGCTGCCGGCGGGCAAAGTGGGCACCGAGGCAGAAGTGGGGGCCGGGGCCGCCGAACCCTACCTGGGCGGAATTGTCGCGGGTGATGTCCATCTCGTAGGGACGGTCGAAGACCCGTTCGTCTCGGTTGGCCGAGCCGTACCAGAGCACCACCTTGTCGCCCTCGTTAAACGTGTGGTCGCCCAATTGCACGCCGTCCTGGGTGACGGTGCGGCGGAAGTGAATAACTGGCGACGACAAGCGAACGATCTCTTCAACCGCTCCAGAGATGCGGCCCTCGAAGTCGTCCATCAGCAGGGCCCGCTGGTCGGGGTTGTCGGTCAGCAGCTTGAGGCCATGGCTGGTTGCGTTTCGAGTGGTTTCGTTACCGGCTGCGCAGAGCAACACAAAGAACGACGCCAATTCGTCGTCGCTCAGCGTCTCGCCGTCGATTTCGGCATTGATAAGAGCCGACGTGAGATCGTCGGTCGGGTTACTTCGCCGCTCGGCAGCGAGACCGTTCATGAGTTCGGCGAGGGCGGCGCCCGCACCGATGAACGCCTCGAGTGGGTTGGTTCCCTCCTCGACAAACTCGGGATCGCCGCTCGACAAGATGATGTTGGTCATGTCGAACACCATCTTGTGTTCGGATTCGGGGATACCCATGAGATCGCAGATGAGGCGCAAGGGAAGCTTGGCCGAAACTTCATGCACAAAGTCGATGGAACCCTTGTCGGCCACGCCGTCGATTACCTCGCGGGCTTGGGTGACGATGGCCTCGTTCAGCTGTTCGAGCATGCGCGGTGTGAACCCGCGCGACACGATGCGTCGCAGGCGGGCGTGACGAGGATCGTCCATGTTGATCATCGACCCGAAGAACTCGAGCATCTCGGGCGGTAGGTCGGCGATGTTCGAGCCTTTGCCAGAACAGAACAGCGCTGGCTGCTTACTGGCCGCCATCACCTGGTCATGACGCACCAGCGACCAGAATCCTGGTCCGGGCGCCATGATGACTTCGCCGTCGACCTCGATGCCTCGCTCGTTGCTGAAGAACAGCTCGTCGGAGTCCCGCAGCTGGGCGAAGACCCCTTCGCGGTCCTCGCGGGGTCCGGCCCAAAAGCCATCGACGTCAGAGAGGGTGTCGGCATCAAAGGAAAACGAAGTGTTCGGTTGCATGGGCGCATCGTAGCGAGAACTACAAGGGGGCAAGACAACAAGGCGAACCCAGCGAGGCTGTCAGTGGTCGTCACTACTGTGGGGGTAGGCCGGTCGTAACGTTTGGTGTTGCGCTCGGCGGATGTTCGACTGCCTCGTCCAACAACACCCCTGGCCGTCCTCCAAGTACCGCTTAGTTCTTTGAGGAACGACCATGACCACCACCACTGACTCTTTTGGCGACGTGCCGCCTTCGGCGTTCGACCAACTCGTCGCCCTCGGCTGGCAGATCAACGCCAACCAATACCAAGCCGTGCACCTCGCCGCCCAATACGACGACGAAGCCCAATGGTTCTTCGAAGGGCTCAAAAGCGCAGCGTTCGGAATCTCCCGAGAACTGCAAATACACAGCACCACCGCCCGCGAATGGATCCGGGTAGGCCACGCATTGCGTTACCTCCCGCTGATCGACGCCGCCTTTGCCGCCAACGACATCTCTTACGCCAAAACCCGAACCCTCACCCGCTGGGCGACCGACGACAACGAACAACTACTCCTCGACCTCGCCCACGAACACTCCGCCGAACGACTCACCATCGCTATCGCCAAAGCCCTCGACCACCACTCCCCCGACAGCGACGACGAACGCGACCGACGCCACCACGACGCTCGCAGCTTCACCAGCTACACCAACGCCGACGGCATGGTCGTCATCCGAATCGTCATCCCACCCGCCAACGCCAAACCAATCC
>CALHTF010000049.1 GCA_938038815.1 uncultured Acidimicrobiales bacterium
ATCGTCAGCTCGGCGTTGTACGAACCGGTCACTAGGTCGAGGTCGCCATCGCCGCCGAGATCGGTCCACGCCATCGAGTAGGTGGCGGCGCGAACCCCAGGCATACGCACCCGCTCGAAGCCACCAAGGTTGCCGTCGCCCGGGTTTTGGTACAGCACCGGCGGGCCGATGCCGGTGGTTAGGACGATGTCGCGGGCGCCGTCGCTGGTGAGGTCGAGCAACGCGACGCCACGGAACCGGCCCTCTTCAAGCTCGTGGCGGACAAAGGTTAGGTCGCCGGTGTTCTCGAGCACCGACGAGGTTTGGGAGATATTGGCCAGGACAATGTCGAGGTCGGCGTCGCCGTCGAGGTCGGCAATACCTACCCCCGCGCCGGTGCCGTCAAAGGTTGAGGCAGTGTTGCCGGTACCGGCCGTGACGTGTTCGAGATCGTGGGCCGCAAACCCTGGTCCGCATTCGCTGGCGGCGTGAGGCACGACCGCAACGGTTGTTTCGACGGTGTCGTCACCGCCACAGCCGGCAGCGAGAACCGCGAGCGCTACTAGGGATGCGAAAACGCGAAACGGGGCCCGCACCAAACAACTTGGTGCGAGCCCCGTTTTCATTACGTGAAGTTACTGGTGGTTGAAATTAACCAGCCAGCTCAGCGTTTACCTGCTCGGCAACACCCGGGAGAGTGTCAGCAGCAGTTGCTTCGCCACGCAGAATTGCTTCCATGGCCGGGCCGACCAGGGCTTCAATTGCCGAAGCCGAGTCGGTGATCGGGAACAGGAAGGTGGTTCCGTTATCAACGTGGGTGGTGAAGGCCGATACATCGACGCCGTTCGCGGCGTGTGCATCCTGAGCAACCTTGGTTGCCGAAGGAATTGCTGGGAAGACTACGGCGCCTCCACCAATCAGTTCCTGGCACTCAGGCGATGCCATGTACTTGACCCACTGCCACGCAGCTTCGGGATCTTCTGCCGAGGTGGTGATCGAGTCGGCGAGGCCGTTGAACATCGATGCCCGGGCGCCGGACGGACCAACGGGGGTCGGTGCGTAGCTCACAGGTACCTCGGTTGCGTCGCCCGAAAGGGTCGAGATCATCCACGAACCGTTGCTCTGCATTGCAGCCTTGCCGGTCTGGAACAAGGTGGTTCCACCAAGCTCCTGTACGTCGGCAAGCGGGGTGATGTAACCAGCGGCGATCCAGTCGGCGAACCACTGAACGGTTTCGGCGAGTGCCGGGTCGTCGTAGTTGGCTTCGTCGGCCCATACGCCGTCTACTGCGGTCCAGCCGTTCGAGGCAGCGAATGCCGAGAAGGTGGTCTGGCCGAATGCGCCGAAGTTACCTTCGAGACCGAAGCCGTAAACTGCACCGTCGTCACCCATGGTCGAAGCGTCGAAGCCGTCTTCGTTTCCACGAACGCCGTTTCCGTCGATGGTGAGTGCCTGGATGGCTTCACCGAAGCTACCGCCGTCGGCGGGGTTCCAGTCGAGGTTGCTGAGGTCGCCGACGCCCGCATCAGCGGCCATGTCGTCGTTGACTACCAGAGCAATGGTGTCCCAGTCCTTGGGCAGGCCGTAGCGCTCGCCGTCGGGCGAGGTCCAAAGTTCGGCGAGACCCGGGAAGTAGTTGGTTACGTCGACGCCATCGGCTTCAACGAAATCGTTGAGGGGCACAAGTACACCCGACTCAACGAACTCGGGGTAACGAGCAAGGTGGTCGGTGAACACGTCGGGTGCGGTACGGGTGGCGAACGCGGAGGTCAGGCCATCCCAGTAGTCGCCCCAGCCGAACTGGCTAACGGCGATTTCGATGCTTGGGTTCGCAGCGGTGAAGTTGGCGGCGCACTCTTCGTAGAAGGGTTGCTGGTTGCCGTCCCACAGCCAGTAATCGATAACGGTTGCGTCGCCGGAGTGATCGGCATCGTCGCCGTCTTCCATAGCGTCGTCGCCGTCTTCCATTGCGTCGTCGCCGTCTTCCATTGCGTCGTCGTCGGATGACTCCGAGCTGTCTGCGTCGCTGGAAGTACTAGTTTCCGGATCGTCGCTACCGCACGCGGCGGCCACAAGGCCGAACGCCAGAAGCAACGCAAGTAATGAGCGCCATTTCTTCATAATTTTTTCCCCTCCGAGGAACACATGCTCGAAGTTCGAGCATGCCTGCATAGACCTATCCATCATACGCACAAAATATGGCGTATTCCGCTTCAACCAACGGCGCATTCTTGTGCGGTTCGGCCCTTTTTGGTTGCAAATCGCCGATAAACATCCATGATGTGGTAAGAAGTGGTTAGTTATGGTTGAAAAACGATCAGATACACGGACTGGCGTGCGATTGCTAGCTGCGCGTCGTCATCAACTAATTCTTCGAGAAGTCGAGCGCCACGGCGGCGTTCGGGTGCGCGACCTCGTCGATGCGCTCGAAGTGTCGCCAATGACCATTCGCCGCGACATCGAAACCCTCGCCGAACTCGGCCACCTCGTTCGGGTGCACGGCGGTGCCGCGGCGGCGCCGAGTTCGAGCGATCGACCGAGCGCCGACGAGCCGGGCTTCGCCGCCAAGGCCCGACGCCAATACACCGAGAAGACCTTGATCGCCGCCGAAGCGGTGAAGACGATCAAGCCAGGAAGCGCCATCGGCATCACGGCCGGCACCACCACCGCACAGCTCGCCGCCGAGCTCGCAAAGATCGAGGACTTGCTGGTGGTCACCAACTCGATGGCGGTCACCGAGATCCTCCATGAATCGCGCCGCAACGACCTCACCACGTTGGTCACTGGCGGAACACCCACCCCGTCGCGGGCTCTCGTCGGCCCCATGGCCGAGGCTACCTTGGCGTCGTTGCATCTCGATCAGCTGTTCATGGGCGTGCACGGCATGAACGAGTCGACCGGGTACACCTCGCCGAACCTGCTCGAGGCCCAGACCTTGCGCTCGTTCATCGCGGCGAGCGAGTCGGTGGTGGTGCTCGCCGATCACACCAAGTGGGACACCGTGGGGCTCTCGACCATCACGCCGCTCAAGACAGCCGACGTGCTCATCACCGATTCGGGCCTCGGACAAGACGCGCAGTCGGTCGTGAAAGGCGAGGTTGGCACGGTGATAATCGCCGGCGAACCGCTCACCGACGATGCAGGGCCCAAGGCCAGCGCGGTTACTTGATACCGCTGAACTGAATGCTGTCGACCAGCCGCTTGCCGAAGAACACAAAGATCAAGATCACGGGCAGGGCGGCGAGCAACGTACCCGACATGAGCGCCGACCAGTCGGGCTGAGTACCGGGTTGCTGGGTGGTGAACACGCCGAGGGCCACCGTCAGTGGTTGCTTGTCGGGGAATCGGCCAACGACCACCAGCGGCCAGAGGAACTCGTTCCACGCCGTGATGTAGGTGAGGATGCCGAGGGTGACCATTTGCGGCATGGCGATCGGGAGAATGACCGAGCGGAAGATCCGGAAGTGGCTGGCACCGTCGATCAGCGCGGCTTCTTCCAACGACCGGTTGATGCTGAGGAAGAACTGGCGCAAGAAGAACACCGAGAACGGTGTCATGAACAAGAACGGCAGGATCACGCCGGGCAATGTGCCGAGGAGGAACACCCCGTTCGATTCGTAACCCGGTATCCAGTTGAACGACTCGCCGGTTATCTCAAAGAACCAGAAGTCACCGATGATCAACAACAGGTTCGGTATGAGCACGAATATCGGCGGGACCATCATGCCGGTCAGGTACAAGAAGAACAGCTTGTCGCGGCCAAGGAACTTCATGCGCGAAAACGCGTATGCGGCGAGCGCACTGAAGAAGGTCTGACCGATGGCGATGACCGTGGCGATGATGACGCTGTTCTTGAGCGCACTGAGGTAGTCGAACGATGCCGAGTTTGCTCGGCCCGTCGCCTCGAGAATTTCCTCGTCGGTCGCCTGGCCGAGCACCCGTCGGAAGTTCACCAGCGTGGTGTCTTCGGGCAAGATCCGTTCGACGACCGTCTTGTCGGCGTTGCTTTCAAACAGCGTCGAGTTGGGAACCAAACCGGTTCGCAGCGTCCAGTAGAACGGGAAGATCGTGACCACGAGGAGTAGGGCAAGCAACAGCCATGCTGCGCTGCGACCCATTCGAGCCCCGATGGTTTTCTCGGAGCTGCCTGCCATTCCGGCGCCTGCGGTGCTCATGATGCAAGGTCACTTTCGTTCGCTCGGAGAAGACGGAGTTGGAAGGCGGTGATGATCATCAAGGTGATCAACAGCACCACCGCGATCGCTGCCGACCGGCCCATCTCGTTTCGCACGAAGGCCAGTTCGTAGATGTAGACGTAGATGACTCGGCTGGCGTTTCCTGGTCCGCCCGGTCGGCCACCGAAGCCACCGGTCGCAACCTGCACGGTGTCGAAGACCTGGAACGAACCGATCATGGTGATGACCAACACCAGAGCCAGGACGGGCCGAAGCAACGGAATCGTGATGCGGCGCATCATCTGCCACTCGGTGGCACCGTCGAGAGCGGCCGCTTCGTACAGGTTCTTCGGGATGGTTTGGAGGCCCGCGAAAATCAGCAGTGCGGTGTAACCCATATGTCGCCACGTGTTGATACCGGCGATCGTTGGTATGACCGCGTCGGGACTGGCGAAGTAATTCGAGTCGAACCCAAAGAACGAGAACAGGTCGGCGATGACACCGAGGTTTGAGTTAAGCAACCACAGGAAGATCAGCGCCACGACCACGTTGGGGATCAGGTACGGCAACATGATTACCGAGCGGATCACCGACGATTTGGTGAGGCGGTCCATGGCCACGGCGATCAAGATCGCCAAGATGGTCTGGGTCAAGATGTTCAAGAACACGTACCAGGCGGTGACCCGCACGGCGTTCCAGAACAGTGGATCCTCGACCAGGCGGTTGTAGTTCTCGCCCCCGACCCAGTCGCCTTGGTTGGCGATCAGGTTCCAGTCGGTGAAGCTCAGGTAGATCCCGCGAATGGTGGGGATCAAGAAGAACAGGATGAATCCAAACAGGCTCGGAAGCAGGAACGGCCACGCTGCTTTCCAGCCGCCATACAGGTTCTGTTTACCGCCCCGTTGCTTGCCGCTTGTGGCTACGGCCATCGGTACCCCCCCGTTCGATCGTCAAATGTTCCGCCCGATGGCGCAACACGATGAACTATGGCAGAAGAGTTTCGGGCCCGTCGAACCGAAGCGCCGGCGACGCCTGATCTAGGACAGCGCGGGGATCATGTCGCCGTGGGCGGCCAGTAGGTCGTCGACCAACTGCCAGATCTGCTCGAGATCGAGCTCGGCACTGGTGTGAGGATCGAGCATTGCGGCGTGGTACACGTGCTCGCGTTGGCCGGTCAGCGCCGCCTCGACCGTGAGCTCTTGGACGTTGATATTGGTCTGCATGAGCGCCGCGAGCTGGGGTGGAAGCTTGCCGATTTTCGTCGGCTGAATTCCGTTGGCGTCGACCAAGCAAGGCACCTCAACACAGGCACTACCCGGGAGGTTGTCGATCAGGCCGTCGTTGGCGACGTTGCCGTAGATGACGCGGGGCGTGCCGGTTTCCATGCTGTGGATGATGCCGGCGCCGTACTCCACGCTCGGCTCTACTTCGAGCTCGGCGTCGGGGTCGGTGAGCTGGTCGCGCAGGTGTTCCCACGCCCCGATCTGCACTTCGCATCGGCGCGGATACTCGTCGATGGGGATGCCGAATTTGGTCAAGAGGTCTTCTCGCCCGGACTTGATGAACCACGGCACGTACTCGGCGAAGTGCTCGCTCGATTCGGTGACGAAGTATCCGAGGCGGGCCAACATTTCGTACCGAACCGCATCGCTCAGTCCGGTTGTGCCACCGTCGCTGCGTTCCTGGTGACCTCGATCGGGGATGTCGTTGGTGCGGGCGAACTCGTGAATTTCGGGGTAGAGGTCGACCACGCCGTCGGCGGTGCGGCGGCCGAAGTCGAGATAGAACGCCATGTGATTGATGCCCGCGCAGCGGTACTCGACCTCGTCGATCGGCACGCCGATGTCGCCGGCCAACTGCTCGGCGGTGTGCTGGACCGAGTGGCAGAGCCCCACCGAATGGATCGACGAGGTTCGGTTGATCGCCATCATGTTCATCGCCATTGGGTTCACGTACTGAAGCAGGGTTGCGTCGCCGCAGCGCTGTTCCATGTTGGCGGTGAGGCCTTGCAGGACCGGGATGGTTCGTAGCGCTCGCATAATTCCGCCTACCCCGAGGGTGTCGGCGATGGTCTGGGTCAGACCGAAGTTTTTCGGCACGTCGAAGTCGATGACCGTCGATGGTTGGTAGCCCCCAACCTGGAACATGGTGATCACGTAGTCGGCGCCATCGATCGCTTCGTCTTGGCTCAGGGTGGCGTTGATCGTTGGCTTCACGCCGAGCGTGTCGGCCACTTTGTGGGCCACAACTTCGCTGGTGGCGAGTCGTTGTTCGTCGATGTCGTGCAGCGCAATGGTGGCGTCGGCCAGTTCGGGCTGGGACAAGATATCGCCGGTGAGGTTCTTGGCGAACACGGTGCTGCCCGCGCCGATGAACGCGATCTTTGCTGTCATGAACTTTGCTTCCTCGGTTGTTCGGTGACGGATATTTGGGAGGGATCTTATGCGGATCGCCGGGCGGTTAGAGCACGGCTGGCGATTGTTTGTTGCGCTGGCTGATGATCGCCAGGCCGGCGATGAGCGGGAGGATCAGGGCGGCGACCCCCGCCCAATGGGCGAGGAAGTGATAGCCGTTCCAATCGACGATCACCCCCGACATCAGACCGGCGGTTGCGCCCGAACCAACCATGATGAGGTCCGATGCGCCTTGGGTGGTGGCCCGTTCTTCGGGGGTAAAGACGCTCGCCAGGATCGAACTGCCGGCGATGAGGTTAAAGCTCCAGCCCAGACCGACGAGGAACAGCCCAACGAACACGCCCATGCTGTCTTCGGGGTCGGTGTGGCTGGCCGTCTCGGCCCCGATGAACAAAATCACGCCCGCCGCGGCGATGACCGGCCGGGGTCCGACTTTGTCGACCAACCAACCAACCGCTGGCGAGAACACGTACATGCCGACGATGTGCAGCGAGATGACCAGGCCGATGATGCGCAGTTCGTGGTCGCCGCTCTTCATGTGCAGCGGGGTCATGGTCATCACGCCAACCATCACGGCGTGGCCGGTCGCCATGGCGAGCACACCGAGTCGGGCGATGGGTTTGGTCCACAGCTTGGCAAACGATTGGGAGATCGAAGGCCGGGAGTCCGTCGCCCCTGCGGCGTCGACCCCACCCGATATCACCAGCGGGTCGGGTCGCAACAGGCGATCACAAACCACCGCGGCAAACGCAAAGCCGGCCATCGCCAACATGTACGGGCCGGCGAGCTTCGGCAGGCCGACCGTTTCGGCGAACCACGATGCGGGGCCGGTCGCGAGGGTCGGACCAAGCACCGCGCCGACCGTTCCGGCCCACACCAAGATACCGATGGTGCGGGCTCGGGTTTCTTCTTCGGCCAGGTCGGCCGAGGCGTACCGGGCGGCGAGGGTGGAGGCGCTACCCGACCCGATCATGAGGGCTCCGACGACGAGCAGGGGGAAGACCTCGACGATGGCCGCCAGGAATGCAAGGGTCGCTCCAGCGAGGGCGACAAGGAATCCGAGGCGAAGCCCGGGGCGGCGCCCAAGCTTGGCCATTCGACGACTGAGCGGCAGGGCGGCAACGGCTGCGCCGACGGTGAGACATGCGGCGGCGGCGCCACCCCAGGCGTCGCTGCCGGTGATCTCTTCGGCGAGTAGCGACGTGGTGGGGAAGGCGCCCGCGGTCGACATGCCGGCCGGGATGACCGACATCATCAGCACCTTGATGGTGCGTTTCTGGATCGTCGCTTTCTCGTCGACCGAGATGTCGGTGTGCGGCACAGCCCCGACGGTACGCCAGCAAAGGGTCAGGCGAAGAAGTGATTACCCAAGCGAAGCAGCGAGAGCGGCGACCGCGGTGTCGGCGTTGGCTTCGATCGGGTCGCCGTGGCCGACCAGCAGTGTGTTGAAGGTGAGCTCGGCCATCGCCCGGATCGAGTCTCTCGATGTCGGGATGTCTTCGAAGAACCGCTCAGGGCCTTCGACCACGCCTCCGCCTTCAGAGAAGATGGCATCGCCGGCGATGAGGAGTCCGGCGGCGTGGTCGATGACCGCCATATGGCCCGCCGTGTGGCCGGGCGTTGCGATGGTCTCGAAGCCAAACACGTCTTCGCCGCCCAGCAACGGTGCAATGTCGTCGGCGTCGATGCTGCTGAGGTCGGCCTCGCCGGCGTACACCTGGGCATTGACCGCCTGGCCAACAACCTCGGCGATCGAGCCGGCATGGTCGCCGTGTTTGTGCGTGAGGATCACGTGCTCGACGTCGCTGTAGTTCAGCCCGAGCGACTGAAGCGACTCGCCGATCGCCTCGCCGCTTCCGGCCGTGCCGGTGTCGACGATCGCTGCCTTGTTACCTCGGGCGAGGACGTAGGCCGAGACGAAACCCAGGTTGGCCCGGGCCCAACGCAGCGCTTCGTCGGCCTCTTCTCCCGCCGGTGTTGTGGTGCTTTGGGCTTCGGCTGCGGCCGAGGTTTCGGGCGCCGGTGCTTGCGATGCAGCGGTAGTTCCGGGAGCTGCCGTGTCGGTGGTGTTGGTTGAGCTCGACGACGAGCAGGCGGCCAAGACCGCGGGCGACAAGACGGCGAGAGCGATGGTGCCTTTGCCGACATCGCCGAGAAACGCTCGTCGAGTGGGGCGCACGACGGGGGGTCGTGGCAGGAAGATCTGGGGTCGATGGCCGTGGCTCGAGCGGTTGTCGTGATCGTGGTGATGGTCGATTGGTTTCCCGCTGAGATCGTGGTTTCCGGACATTGATACAACCTAGAACGACACGGTCCGCTACGTAGGGGCGCGCGACGAGCCCCGCTAACCAACGACGGTAAGGCACGCTCCGCAGTACGCGAAGGCCCCACTGTCGGGCCCCGGACCCGTGCCGTCGATGATGAGATTTACTTGTCGGGTCCCGGTGGCAACCCCTTTGTCCACCACAACCTCGGCAACAATCTTGCTCTCGTTGGCGACCTCGATGTTTTTGAACACGATGCCGTCGGCCCCCGCGTTCAGCAGATCGGTTTGCAGCGCGGTGGGAAGATCCGGGTGGAAGCCACTGCCGACGATTACCACTTGGGTGGTCGTGCCCGCCCCCACCTCCGCTGGACTGATCGAGTCGATTGTGGGGTTATCCACGAATCGGAACCAGAATTCGACGTCGTCATCGGTAGGGGTGTCACCGGAGTCGTCCTCTACAGCGACGTAGTGGCCGTCGGTGCTTATGTCGGTTGCAAAGATAGGCCCAGAAGCGTTTGCGGAAGATGTACCGGTCGAGTTCCCTAGAGCGTCGGTGTTCATCAGAACGGTGGCGCCCGTGGAGCGGTCATGCACAAAGGTCGCCACGCCGGTCTCGCCATCGATTCTGCCATCGAGCTCGGGTGCACCAGACAGAAAGACGACCCGGGTGCCGTCGCCGGAGACATCGTGATTCCCGCTTTCGGTGCTGGCCTGTGCTCCATCGCTGGCAACACTTACTCGTTCGATGCTGCCGGTTTGGTAATTCTTGGCATACACATCGGTCACGTTGTTGCTATCCTCGCTAAACGGCAACAAGTTCGTCGCAGTTGACTGGAACACGATCACCTTGGCAAACGCTGCGATTACCGGCTTTACACTGTCGCCGCCCGTGGCTTGAATACCGTCGGATGATTCGGACACTCGTTTGATGATGAACCGCCGCGGGTTCCACGGGTCGGGGATTCGTACAAAGATGTCAAACTGGTCGTTGGTGTCGTTCTCAACCAGGTTGGGAGCATCGGATTCCCACGCGATTGCTGATCCGTCGTGGTTTACCGATGGATACCGGTGAGTGTCTCTGGCCCAAGACCCATCGAAGGAAACGTTTACGATTCGTTCCACGTTGGTGTCTCGGCGTACTTCGACAATGTCCCTTCCATCCTGATACACAATGACATTTCCGTCGCCCGACATGTCGATGGATTTGCCGAACTGCGAGGGAAGTCCGAATTGATCGCCCAACCGTTCGGTAGTGCCGTTTCTGAGGTCACGTAGGTAGGGGAACGCATTGGTGGTCGGGTTTTGCGTCGCGGCTTGCATGTTGGTCGCCGCAGACATGAACACGGCGTACCGACCGTCTCCGCTGATTGCAGCGTCGAAGTCTACGTCAGCGTTCGCGGATTGGCCGCTGATGGTCGGCGATACCCAGATGACGGATCCGTCTGTCATGTCCTTGCGATAAAGATCTTCGAACTGGTTAGTGTCGCCCGCAACCAGGCTTGCATCGGTGCGCAGTAATACGTAGCGGCCGTCATCGGAGATGTCGACCACCATTCCCTCAATCGGTTCTAGATAGACGCAACTAGCCCCGAGCAGGATGATCAGGCACGCAAACACCCCCAACCGAAGACGTCGGCTCACACCACCTACGGGACCACTGGTCATAACATCCGCCTATCGTCTGGGTCGCCCGCTTTACTGAGCGGCGCGTTTTCCGTTGGCAGAAGATAGCACAAACGATGATTTGCGCGCCGAAATTCAGCGTTGGTCGATTCCTGTCGCAAGCAAACAGGTGTACCTTTTCGGCGTGCAAGAGAACGCAGGTGCGGGTCGACGACGAGGTCGGCCGGGGCGCACCAAACGAGTCCGCAGTGTGATCGACGAACAACCGCCGTTCGCCCAGGCCAAGCGTCAGATCCCGCCCACCTCGATCGTGTCCGAGGACGAACTCGAGTCGATCCACCAGGCATCGCTTCGAGTTCTGGCCGAGACCGGGATGGACTTCCTGCACCCCGAGGCGTTGAAGCTGTTGGCCGAGGCGGGCGCCGAGGTTGACGGCGAACGGGTGCGATTCGACCCGGAAATGATCACCGAATACCTGGCCCATGCGCCGAGCGAGTTCACGCTGCACGGCCGCCTGCCCGAACGCAATGTTCAGGTCGGTGGCGATTGGCTGTTCTACTCATCGGTCGCCTCGGCGCCCAACTATGTAGGCCTCGACGGCGAGCGTCGCACCGGTGACCGGGCAGGGTTCCAAGACTTTCTGAAGTTGGGTCAGATGCTCACTTCGGTGCAGCACTTTGGTGGCTATCCGGTCGAGCCCATCGACATTCACCCGTCGATCCGGCACCTCGAAGCGGCCTACGACGTTCATACCATGACCGACCGTTCGTTTCATATCTACAGCCTGGGTAAGCAGCGCAACCTCGACGGTATCGAGATGGTGCGCATCGCCCGTGGCATCGACTACGAAACCCTCGAGCGCGAGCCGAGTCTGACCAGCATTATCAATGCCTCGTCGCCCCTTCGTTACGACACGGTGATGTTGCAGGGCATCCTTGAGATGTCGGCCCGCAACCAGGTGATCGTCATCACGCCGTTCACTCTCGCTGGGGCGATGGCACCGATCACCATTGCCGGTGCGGTGGTGCAACAAAACGCTGAAGCGCTTGCCGGGCTGACCTTCACCCAGGTGGTGCGCAAGGGCGCCCCGGTCATGTACGGGGGTTTCACCTCCAACGTCGACATGCGCTCGGGTTCGCCGGCGTTTGGTACGCCCGAATACGCCAAGGCGTGTCTGCTCGGCGGGCAGCTCGCGCGCCGGTACGGCATTCCCTATCGGTCGTCGAACGTGAGCGCCTCCAACGCGGTCGATGCTCAGGCCGGATACGAAAGCGTGTGGGCGTTGTGGGGCGCGGTGATGGGCGGCGCCAACTTCCTCATGCACGGGGCGGGGTGGATGGAGGGCGGACTGCACGCCAGCTTGGAGAAGATGGTCATCGACGCCGACCTGCTCCACATGGTGACCAAGTTTCTCGAGCCGCTCGACCTGTCCGAAGATGCGCTGGCTGTCGACGCCATCGCCCAGGTAGGGCCCGCGGGTCACTTCTTTGGTGAAGCGCACACTCAAGCTCGATTCACCTCCGAGTTCTACAGCCCGATCGTGTCAGACTGGCGCAACTGGGAAACCTGGACCGACGGTGGTCAGCCCGACGCCAAGCAGCGAGCCAACCAGGCCGCCCGAGCGATCCTCGACGGCTACGTGAAGCCACCAATCGACGACGCGATCGAGGAAGAACTTCGAGCCTTTGTCGACCGGCGGGTCGCCGAGGGCGGCGTCGAAACCGATTACTAACCCGAACGACTACCACCGAACGAAAGAGCAAGATGAAGCAGCAAGCACAGGTCGTGGTTATCGGCGGGGGAGTGGTCGGTGCATCGGTGATGTACCACCTCACCAAGGCTGGGTGGACCGACGTGGTGATGGTCGAACGGCGCGAACTCACCCACGGTTCAACCTGGCACAGCGCCGGCGGCATGCACACGCTCAACGGCGACCCGAACGTGGCCGCCCTGCAGAAGTACACGGTCGAGTTATACAAAGAAATCGAGGAGATCTCGGGCCAGGACTGCGGTATTCATCTGACCGGCGGCATCGTGTTGGCCGATTCACCCGAACGCATGGACTTCCTGCGGATGGCCGATGCCCGAGCCCGATACCTCGGTATGGAGTCGCACCTGATCTCGGCCGAAGAGGCCCACGAGATGGTGCCGTTTCTAGAGCCGAGCTACTTCGTCGGCGCGTTGTACGACGCCCACGAAGGCCACGTCGACCCGTCGGGCGTCACCCACGCGTATGCCAAAGCCGCCCAGATCGCCGGCGCCGAGGTGTACAAGAACACCTGGGCACACGACATCACCCCAGTGGCCGACGGCGGATGGGACATTCATCTGCACAACACCCACACCGACGAAGACCTCGGCTCAATCCGGTGTGAGCACTTTGTCAACGCCGGTGGTTTGTGGGCCCGTGAAGTGGGGCGGATGACCGGGCTCGAGTTGCCGATCCTCGCCATGGAGCACATGTACATCCTGACCGAGGCGGTGCCCGAGCTGGCCGAGTGGCGAAAGACCTCGAGCCTCGAAGGGTTCCACGTGATGGATCTCGGCGGCGAGATCTACATGCGCGAAGAGGGTGAGGGTTTGTTGCTGGGCACCTACGAACCAAACGGCGTGCCGTGGTCGCCCCACACCACCCCGTGGGACTTCGGAGCCCAGCTGTTACCACCCGATCTTGAACGCATTGCGGCCAACCTTGACGTTGGCTTCTCGCACTTCCCGATCTTCAACCAGGTGGGCATTAAGCAAACCATCAACGGGCCGTTCACCTTCGCGCCCGATGGCAACCCGCTGATCGGCCCGGTCAAGGGCCAGCGCGGCCACTGGTTGGCGTGCGGCGTTATGGCCGGGCTTAGCCAGGGCGGTGGTGTGGGTCTGTCGATGGCCAACTGGATGACCGAAGGCGACCCTGGGTTCGACGTGTGGGGTATGGACAATGCCCGGTTCGGCGATTGGGCAACACCTCGGTACACCAACGCCAAGGTGCGCGAGAACTATGGCCGCCGGTTCCGGATCACCTTCCCGAATGAAGAGTTGCCGGCGGCCCGTGGCCTGCTGAAGTCACCGATCTATGACCGGTTGATCGAACACAACGCGGTGATGGGTGCTGCTTACGGGCTCGAGTACCCGCTCTGGTTCCAACGGGCGGGTGAAGAACCGGTCGAGGACGTTACGTTCCGTCGCTCGAACGCCTTCGACGTCGTGGCCGAAGAGGTGGCCGCGGTTCGTTCCGGGGTGGGCCTGCTCGAAACCACGGGGTACGCAAAGTATGAGTTCACGGGCCCGGGGGCGCGGGCATGGCTCGACTCGATACTCGCCAACAACATGCCCAAGTTCGGCCGCTTGGTTCTCACGCCGATGCTCAATGAGCAGGGCAAGATCATCGGCGACTTCACCTTGGCGTGCCTCGGCGATGATCGGTTCATGATCTTTGGTTCTGGTCCGGCCGAGCGGTATCACGAGCGCTGGTTTATCGATCATCTACCCACCGACGGTTCGGTGCACTTGCGCACCTGCGGCAACGAACTCACCGGCTTGTCGATCGCTGGCCCGAAGTCTCGCGAACTACTCGAGAAGCTGGTCGACTTCGACGTTGCCAACGACGGTTTTGCTTTCCGCGATATCCGCGAGTCGTTTGTTGGCCAGGTGCCGGCGATCGTCGGGCGGGTGACCTTCACCGGCGACCTGGGCTACGAGATCTGGTGCAAGGCCAGCTACCAACAGCACCTGTTCGACGCGCTGATGGAGGCCGGCGAGCCGTTGGGCATTCGCCTCTTTGGCATTCGGGCCCTCGATTCGATGCGCCACGACAAACTGTGGGGATCGTGGGCTACCGAGTACCGGCCGATCTATGACCCGTATGAGGCGAATATGGGCTGGATGGTCAAGCTCGACAAGCAGTTCATCGGCCGCGATGCTGCTGCGGCGGTTGCCGAGGCCGGCCCGGCCCGCCAGCTGGTCGGCTTTTCGGTCGAGGTCGGCGAAGGCGACGATGCGGCCGACGCAATCGGCGACGAACCGATCTGGCACAACGGCAAGGTGGTCGGCTGGATCACATCGGGGGGCTATGCCCACCACAGCGGTCTATCGATAGCCCAAGGCTACGTACCGGTCGAGCTAGCAAGTGGCGACGCAATACCCGCAATCGCAGCAGCGGCCACCGGAGGCGACAGCGGCAGCGGCGGAGGCGAGAGCGGCAGCGGCGAGAGTGGCGGAAACAACGCGGGCGACCTGGCGGGCTTCGAAATAGAAATCGTAGGCGTCCGCCGACCAGCCGAGCTGCTACTAGTCCCCCCGTTCGACCCAAACGGCCAACGAATGCGCACCTAACCCCTCCCGAAATTTTCGCAGTTGAGCCGCACAGCGCGGCTCAACTGCAATCAGAAACAGCGGCGCGGCAACACGTCAGACCCCCTCCGTAATCTGTGCCCAGAACTTCTACTTCCCTTCCCGAAACTTTTGCAGCCGCGCCGCGTCAGACGGCTCAACTGCAAACAGAACTGGAAGGCGAAGTGCATGGACTACTTCGAACTGTTCGCCCGTCAACATGGGGTGATTAGCCGGGCTCAAGCGTTTGAAGCTGGCCTCACCCGACACGATATTGCGGGACTTATGCGGCGAGGTGAGTGGGTCGCCATATATCGGGGGGTGTACCGACATCGTGCCGTGCAGCAGTCGTGGCATGGTTCGCTGGTGGCTGCTTGTTTGCGGACCGGGGGTGTTGCGTCGCATCGTTGTGCCGCAGCGCTTTGGGGGATCGATGGCTTCAGGTCACCTCGCACCGAAATCGTTGTACCGATGGGCTGCAGCGGCCGGAATGTCGATGCGTTGGTCCATCACAGTACCCAGTGGGACAGAATCGACCGCGTGGTTCGCGATGGTGTTGCCACAACTGGACTCGTCCGGACGGTTGTAGACCTCGGGGCAGTTGTGCCGCTACGTCGTCTTGAGACTGCAGCCGAATCGGCGATGCGTGTACATCAGATCGACTGGTCTGACCTTCGAGGCGGACTCATTCGACATTCGCGTCGAGGCCGAGACGGGTGCGGACGACTGAGGGTCTTGCTCGAGGCGCGCCATGGTTCGGGTGAATTGCCAAGAAGCGATTGGAGTCGGCTGGTGGCCAACATCCTTGTTGATGCAGGACTACCTTCGCCACAACTTGAGTTCCCGGTAACTGGTCCGGGCGGAGCAGTACTCGCCGAAGTCGATCTCGCTTGGCCGGATCAGCGCGTTGTTGTCGAGCTCGACAGTGTGAGATGGCACCTAAACCGCAAGTCGTTCGAGCGAGACCGGGCTCGGCGCAATCGCTTGCGAGTTCTTGGGTGGACTGTCCTCGAAGTCACCTGGGCCCAAACGATCGGTGCGAGACCAGCCTTCATTCGGATGATCCGCTCGGCGCTGGGATTCTGATTGCAGTTGAGCCGCGCTGTGCGGCTCAACTGCAAAAATTTCGGGGAAAGGGGGGCTAGTGGGTTTGGGCGTGGGCTCGGTTTAGGGCGCTTACTATTGCTCGCATTGAGGCGGTGGTGATGTCGGTGTGGATACCGCAGCCCCACAGCTCGATGCTGCCTCCACTCGCACTCGCGCCTCCACCCGGACTGCCGTCGCTGCCGGTCGACCCGGCATCGCCGCCGATGACCATCTCTACGTAGGCGACCGCTTGCGCGTCGGCGCCCGTGCCTTTGGAGTGTTCGTGATAGTCGAGCACCCGCAAGGTAAGCCCAAACGTGTCGCGCAGGCCTTGCACGAACGCATCGAGTGAGCCGCCGCCTTCGCCTTGGACCACATGTTGTTCGCCAGCGTTGGTCATGCGCGCCGTGAGCAAGGTGCGATCGCCGCCCGACGCATTTTGCGCCGCTTCGTAACCGTTGAGGCGGTACGGCTCGTCGAGGTCGAGGTACGCCGAGGCGAACTCGTTGTAGATCTGTGAGCCGGTGATCTCTTTGCCGGTGTCGTCGGTGATCTGCTGAATCGAACGGGTGAACTCGATCTGCATCCGGCGAGGAAGATCGAACTGGTTCTCGGTCTTGAGCAGATACGAAACGCCACCCTTGCCCGACTGACTGTTGACCCGCACCACGTCTTCGTAGCTGCGGCCAACATCTTTCGGGTCGATCGGGATGTAGGGCACCTCAAAGAGGTTGTCGTCGCGCTTTTCGAGCGCATCGAAACCCTTCTTGATGGCGTCTTGATGCGACCCCGAGAACGCGGTGTAGACAAGATCGCCAACGTACGGATGGCGAGGGTGTACAGGCAATTGGTTGCAGTGCTCGGCAATACGACGAATTTCGCTGATGTCGGAAATGTCGAGCATCGGGTCGACACCCTGGCTGTACAGGTTCATGGCCAGGTTGACCACGTCGACGTTGCCGGTGCGCTCACCGTTTCCGAACAGTGTGCCCTCGACCCGGTCGGCGCCGGCCATGATACCGAACTCTGCCGCGGCGACACCGGTGCCGCGGTCGTTGTGCGGGTGCAGGCTGAGGATGATGAGTTCGCGCTTCGCAAGGTTGCGGTGCATCCACTCGATCATGTCGCCGTAAATGTTTGCGGTGCTCATCTCGACTGTTGCCGGGAGATTGATGATGACCTTACGATCGGGTGTTGGGTCGAAGACGTCGACCACGGCGTCGCAAACTCGCTTGGCGAACGGTAGCTCGGTGCCGGTGAACGACTCGGGCGAGTACTCGTAACGAACCTTGGTGTCGGGCACCGTCGACTCGAGCGACTTGGCGTAGGCCGCGGCATCGGTGGCGATCTTGATGATGCCGTCCATGTCGAGCCCGAACACGACCTCGCGCTGCAGCGTCGAG
>CALHTF010000050.1 GCA_938038815.1 uncultured Acidimicrobiales bacterium
AGGTCCGCCAGGACCGACGAACGACAAGTACCCCGTACGGGATTTGAACCCGTGTTACCTGCGTGAGAGGCAGGCGTCCTAGGCCGCTAGACGAACGGGGCAAGGACATCTGAGCGAACCCAGATCCGATTCTGTTGTTACTTCGTGATGAAGCAGTACTTCTTGTTCGGGGAGGAGGACTTGAACCCCCAATGGCTGGATCAGAACCAGCTGTGTTACCAATTACACCATCCCCGAAGGGCAGCTACAGATCGTATCTGGTGCAGGGCGGTTCGCCCACTCGGATAACGCCTAGCGGCCAAGAAGTTGGTGATGCAGGTGTCACGTCGAATCGATTGGTTTCGGCCGGGGCCGAGGCGTAGCGTCGCCCGGTGACTTCCGTTCGCCACGAAGAGGCATCTACCGAATCTCGTGGCGTTCTTGCGGCGGCTATTGCGGTGGTGTTGTTCGCTTCGGGAAACATCTTGGTCAAGGGGATCGATGTTCCTGGATTGCAGCTGGCGACCTGGCGGCTGGGCCTGGCGGCGGTGTTGTACCTCGGGTTCTATATGTTGCGAGGCGGGGCGATCACGGTTGGGTCGATGAAGCGCACATTTCTGCCCGGGGTGCTGTTTGCTCTGAACTTGGTCGGCTTCTACCTGGCGGTGAAGCGAACCACGGTCGCCAACGCCACCATCATCGGTGCACTACAGCCGTTGTTCATCGTGGCGTTTGTGTCGCGACGGTTTGGTGAGGTGATCGAGAAGTGGCTGGTGTTTATCGCCCCGATTGCGATCACCGGAACTGCCTTGGTGATTCTTGGGTCGTCGGGCGAGGTGGCTTGGAGTCCGCTGGGCGATGGGTTGGCGTTCGGCGCAACGATTCTTTGGACGGCGTATTTCGCAGCGGCCAAGAAGGCTCGCGAAACCATCGGTGTGCTCGAACTTCAGGCGTTCTCGTTGGTTTGGGGCGTGCTGATCGCGGTACCCGCCATGCTGATCGATGGCTCGACCGGGGTTCCGTCGACCACCAACCTGTTGTGGATCGTGTCGCTGGTGTTGGTGCCGGGTTCGGGGCATGCCCTTATGAATTGGGCTCATGCGCATATCGAGTTGTCGTTGGCGTCGATGTTGACGTTGGCGATCCCGGCGCTTGGTGTCGTCGGCGCCTATATCTTTCTCGACGAGTCGATCGTGCCGCTCCAGGTGTTGGGTATGGCGATTGTTTTGGGCGCGCTGGCCTACACGATCAACCGCACTCGCAGTGAGGCTACTTAGCGACGGCTGGTGATTTCGGCGGTCACTTGGGCGGCGATGTCGGACAGGGCCACGTTGGTGGTGGTGCCGGTAGCTCGTTCGTTGAACTCGACTTCGCCGGCTTCGAGGGCCTTGGGTCCAATGGTGATCCGGTATGGGATGCCGATGAGTTCGGCATCTTTGAACTTCACGCCTGGGCGTTCGTCGCGGTCGTCGAGGACCACGTCGATGCCAGCGTCGAGCAGTTCGCCATACAAGGTTTCGGCGGCTTCCATCGAGGCTTCGTCTTTCACCTTCACTACGGTGATCGCAACCTCATAGGGCGCGACCGAAACTGGCCAGATGAGTCCGGCCTCGTCGTGGCTGGTTTCGGCGATGGCGGCCATGTTGCGACCGATGCCGATGCCGTAGCTGCCCATGGTGACGGTTTGGGTCTTGCCGTTCTGGTCGAGCACCGTCGTGCCCATCGCCTCGGCGTACTTGGTGCCGAGTTTGAAGATGTGGCCCGCTTCGATGCAGCGGATGATCTCGAGCGGTGAGCCACAGTGGATGCAGGCCTCGCCGGCGCTGACGTTGCGCAGGTCGACCCAGTGGGCGACGTTGATGTCGCGGGCGATGTCGACCCCTCGCCAGTGCCAGTCGTCTTCGTTGGCGCCGGTGGTCATGCTGGTGCGACCTTCGAGGGCGTGGTCGGCGTAGATCACGATGTCGTCCGAAACGCCTACCGCACCGAGCGAGCCGGGGTTCGCTCCTAGGTGTTCGAGGGCCTCGGCTGGTTTGGCCGGGCGGATGTCGGTGCTGCCGGTGGTGTCGATGACCTTCTGGTCGTTGAGTTGATGATCGCCACGAACCAGGAACAGCGTGACGTTGCCATCGACCACGTACACCATGGTTTTGATCTGGCGATCGGCGGGCGCGCCGCCTTCGATCTCTTCGAGCGCTTTGATGGTGCGCACATCGGGGGTCGGGAACTTCTCCGGCGCGGCAGGCGGCGCAGCGTCTTCGATCGCGGGCAGGGCGGAGCTCGCCCGCTCGACGTTGGCGGCGTAATCGCCGGTTGGGCACATGGCGACATCGTCTTCACCGGCGTCGCTACGCACCATAAATTCCGACGAGCCGGACCCGCCCATGGCACCCGACGAAGCCTCGACCGGCACGGCGTCGAGCCCGAGCCGGGCAAAGATTTTGATGTACGCCTCGCGATGACGGTCGTAGCTGGCGTCGAGGCCGGCTTGGTCGACATCGAACGAGTAGGAGTCCTTCATGGCGAATTCTCGAACCCGGAGCAGTCCGCTCTTGGGGCGAGGTTCGTCGCGGAACTTCCATTGAATCTGGTACCAGAACTGCGGCAGCTGCTTGTAGGAATTGACCTCGAGCGCCAGGGTGGCGAACACCTCTTCGTGGGTCATACCCAGAGCCAAGTCGGTGCCTTTGCGGTCTTGGAGACGGAACATCTCGTCGCCCATGGTTTCCCACCGACCGCTGGCTTCCCAGATCGACTTTGGGTGCATCGCCGGGAGCAGGAACTCTTGCCCGCCGATGGCGTTCATCTCCTGGCGCACGACCTCGGCGACCTTTTCGTGCACTTTCAGCCCGAGCGGCAAAAGTGTGTAGTGGCCACTCATCAACTGACGGATGAACCCGCCGCGGATCAACAAGCGGTGACTTGCTGCCTCGGCGTCGTTCGGGGCGTCTCGCAAGGTGGGGATGAACAGATTCGACCAGCGCATAGCGCCCAAGAGTATCGACCCGCGGGAGTGGCGGGTGACCTTTATCGTAATTGCACGCTGGTACGCACCGAGCGAGGTCATTTCGTCCGCCGGGCGGTACGGTTTTGTAATGTCTCGGCCGTACTCCACCGCACCGATCTCGGTTCGCGATGTTTCTGTGGCGTATGACGGTCCGCCGGTCCTGCAATCGGTGAGCCTTGAGGTACCTGCGGGAACAACGTTGTCGCTGCTTGGCCCGAGCGGTTGTGGCAAAACCACATTGCTGCGGTCGATCGCCGGGCTCGAACGGATTGCCGAGGGCGAAATCATGATCGGCGATCAGGTGGTGTCGTCGGGCAGGACCCACGTTCCAGCCGAAAAGCGACGCACCGGGATGGTGTTTCAGGATTGGGCGCTGTTCCCGCATATGGATGTGAAAGCCAATGTGGCGTACGGCCTCGGGAAGGCCGATCGAAACAGCGACCGAGTGCACGACGTGCTCGCCCTGGTAGGGCTTGAAGCGTTGTGCGACCGGATGCCCCAAAAGCTGTCGGGTGGCCAGCAACAACGGGTCGCTCTCGCTCGGGCGCTTGCGCCGCATCCTCAGGTGTTGCTGCTCGACGAACCGTTCTCGAATCTCGATACCGCGCTGCGGGTGGAGATCCGGGCCGAGGTGCACCGACTCCTGCACGAACTCGAAGTGACCGCCGTGTTTGTCACCCACGACCAAGACGAAGCCTTTGTGCTCGGTGACCAGGTCGCGGTGATGAGCGGCGGCCAGATCGTCCAGGTCGGTTCGCCCGCCGAGTTGTATGTGCAACCCGCGACTCCGTGGGTTGCCCGATTTGTGGGTGAGGCGAACCTGTTGCGTTCGGTTGCCCACCGAGGCATCGCCACGACGAGTGTCGGTGCGGTTCCGCTCTCGACCGATTCCGAAGGGGTGGTCGATGTGCTGATCCGCCCCGAAGAAATCGATCTACAAGCCGCTGACGCGGGCCCCGGCACGATTGCGGTGATCGAGTACTACGGCCACGACTCGACCTACGAGGTCGACATGGGCGACCACTCGATTCGAGTGCGGTTGGGTTCGGTGCCCAGGTTCCGCCGAGGCGACCGGGTGACGCCGGTGTTTGTGGGTGACGAGGCCGCGGCATTTGAGGCCACCGAATCCGACGACCGCGACTAAAGGTTCGAACGGCGGCGCAGTTCGGCGACGCCGTCGCCTGCAAGGGCGTCGAATCCGTGGGCCCGACCGCTAAGCGCCAAAGCCATGTCGGCGGCGGGGCCGGAAACGACGTCGCCGTCGCCACTCGACCATTCGAGGTCGGTCGCTTCGAAGCGGAGTCCGGTGGTGTCCTTCAACGGGAAGATCCACCGCTTTGGCGGGTTGGCCAGCCGTTGTAGAACCGGGGTGAGCGCCTCGGATGATGCCGGCGCGTCGATGCCTAACGGGACCAACATGTCGAACCCATGGATCACCGAGTCGCTGAGCGGTGCGAGGGCGCCTTCGCCCGGGGGAGTAAAGCGATGCTCGGCGTTGGCTCGAATGTCGGCCACGATCTCCGAGGTTGGGCGTTCGGCGAGTTTGTTCGACAACGACACGCTGAGCTTGTCGAAGTTGCCTCGGAACTTGGCCATGCCAAGCATGAACTTGGGGGTCGAAACGTTCCAGCCCATCGTCAGGTGGCCGGCCAGCTGACGCACGGTCCAGTCGGCGCACAGGCTTTGGGCGGCCCATTGTTCGGGGGTGAGCTCATCGAGTTGGTCGGCGATGTGGCGTCGTTGGGTGGCTACCAGGCCAAATAGCTGATCTTCGGTTTGGGCGTTCGACATTGGTTTCTCAATTCCTCGGTGTGTAGTGATCGTTACATAGCGACGACGATCGGGCGGAGCCAGAATCGACCAGGAACCAAAACTTCTTGGCCAGAGCCACAATTTGCCGCTACAAGGGGGTTGGGGAGCGACCCGATAGCGTTGAGGTGCTGTGTTCGCTCGGTTACCAAACAACTTGTGGTCGTTTGTGAAGGACGTGTTCTTCGCTGCGGACCGCAATCGGCTCACCGGTTCGGCCGCTGAGCTGGCGTTCTGGACCCTGGCCAGCCTGGCGCCCATGTTGTTGTTGATGGTCGGTGGTCTCGGGTCGATCGACGCCGTTGCCGGGTCGGATCTGGCGCTCGACGCAAAGAGCCAGTTGCTTCGAGGCGTCGCCGAAGTCTTCGGTAGCGAGTCGACGGTAAGCAGCGCCATCTCTGAACTGTTCGAAGACGACGGCTCCACCGGGGCGCTCACGATCGGTGCAGTGGTTACGGCGTACTTTGCATCTCGCGGTTTCACGACCCTGGTCGGCACCCTCGACCGAATTTACGAGCGGAAACCTCGTCGCGGTCCGCTCGGGTTCATCATCACTCGGGCGGTCGGCGTCGTCCTTGGTGTGCTCAGCGTTCTGGTCCTTGGGATCACCCTGGCGTCGGTGGTCGCCATCACTGAGGTAAGCAACAACTCCTTTGTGGTACGCCCGCTGTTGGGGTTTGGATCGTTGGCGTTGCTGACCGCCTGGACCGCAACGTTGTATCACTGGGCGCCCCGAGAGCGGACCCGGTGGTCACACGATCTGCCCGGCGCGATGCTCGCCGCGGTTGGGGTCGCTATCGCCACGGTTGGCGTCGGTTACTACGCAACGATCGTGCCCGGAGCGAACAATGTTGTTGGCATCCTCGGTGGTCTCGTGGTCTTTCTTACCTGGCTGTGGATCAGTTCGATGTCGGTGTTGGTTGGCGGTCAGATCAACGCCTTGATGGACAGCAATGAAGTTCATCGGCGGGCGGAAGCGATCGTCGACCTTGGACTGCAAGACCCCCGAGAAACCGTTGGATAGCCGATCTCGCGGCAGGTTTACCGCTCGGGTAGCTGGTTGCGTAGGGTTTGGGCATGGGGAAAATTGATGTAGCGATCGATGGTGGTATCGCGACGGTGACGATCAGTCAGCCGGCCAAGAAGAATGCCGCCACCTTCGACATGTTTGTTGGCATTGGCGACGCGTTCCGCGACCTGTCGGGCAACCCCGACGTACGGGCCATCGTTCTCACCGGGGAGGGCGACGAGTTCTGTGCGGGCGCCGACCTCGTGGCCGACGATGAACCAGCCTTGTCGGGCTTGGGTCGAATGCGAGCGATTCACCAGACCCCACAGCTCATTGTCGATACGCCTCAGCCGGTAATCGCCCGGATCGACGGCGTGGCCGTGGGGGCCGGTCTCAGCATGGCGTTGGCGTGCGACATCTTGGTGGCCTCGGACCGCTCGCGGTTCTCGGCCATCTTCGCCAAGCGGGGTCTCACCCTCGATTGCGGCATGTCGTGGTTACTGCCGCGGGCCGTGGGTATGCAGCGAGCGAAAGAGTTGGCCCTCTTCGGTGATGTGATCGACGCCGATCGGGCGGCCGAAATCGGATTGGTCAACTCGGTCGTTCCGCAGTCGGAGCTCGACGCGACGGTCGAGGATTTTGTTGCCCGACTAGCCGCTGGCCCGCCACTGGCTCTGAGTATGACCAAACGGCTGTTGAACAACGCCTATGCGTCGTCGTTGGGTGCGAGCCTTGAGGCCGAAGGGGTGGCCCAGAACGTGAACTTCGCCTCCGAAGACACCGTCGAAGCCATGCAAGCCTTCGTCAAGAAGCGTCCACCAGAGTTCAAAGGCAAATAGGAGCCTGGCACTGGGTCGGTCTTCGGCCGCCCTGGCGATCGAAACCGACGGGCACCACAAGACTTGTGTCCGTTGGGAACAAAAGAGGGTTGGTAGACTGTTGTAGGTAGGAACGGAGCTCCCCCCACACGCTTCGGAGAAAGAGAAATGAACAACACCTTCAAGACCTTCGTCCTGTTGGCTGCCCTTGGTGGCCTCTTTATCGTCGGCGGTGGAGCAATCGCCGGAACCGGCGGGCTGATAATTGGCCTGGTCATCGCCCTGGTGATGATCGGTGGCTCGTACTGGAAGAGCGACACGCTCGCCATCAAGTCGGCTCGAGCAGTTGCGGTAACTCCCCAACAAGCGCCCGAGTTCTACCAGATCATGGAAGAGCTGACCGCAAAGGCCAATATGCCGATGCCCAAGCTCTACATTGCACCCAACCCTCAGCCCAACGCCTTCGCCACCGGCCGCAACCCCGACAACGCGGCGGTTGCGGTAACCCAGGGCCTGCTCCAAGCAATGGAGTGGGACGAGATCCGTGGCGTACTGGCTCACGAGCTTGCCCACGTGCAGAACCGCGACATCCTCATCGGTTCGGTTGCTGCCACCATCGCAACCGCCATCAGCTTCGTCGCAACCATTGCCCGGTTCGGATCGATGTTTGGCGGCGGTGGCGATCGCCGAGGCGAAAACCCGCTGGTGTACATGGCCATGTTGTTTGTTGCACCGATGGCCGCCGCCGTAATTCAAGGTGCGGTAAGCCGCAGCCGTGAGTTCGAAGCCGACGCCAGCGCCGCCCAACTGTTGGGTAGTGGCGAACCGCTCGCCCGGGCGCTCGAGAAACTCGATGCCTTCGCGGGCCGGGTTCCGGCCCAGAACGTGTCGCAGGTTCAGGCCAGCCACTACATCATCAACCCGCTCAAGGCCGATGCCCGAGGCCGTGGCGGATTGTCGGGCTTCTCCAAGATGTTCTCCACCCACCCGCCAACCGAGGAACGAATTGCTCGTCTCCGTGGGGGCGATTGGGCGTAGAATCCGATATCCTGTCGGACTTCAGGGTCTGTGCCCGAGCGGCCAAAGGGAACGGGCTGTAAACCCGTCGTTGTAATGACTACGGAGGTTCAAATCCTCCCGGGCCCACGAGTTCTACCTCGCAGGCGCATCAGCGCCTGCGGCGGTAAGAACAAGCGCTGAAAAGCGCAAGCGAAGAGACATTCCGCTCTGTCTCTCGCCATTTTTGAACCCGCCTAGGGTTCCCAAAGAAACCAGATCGCCACCGTTGGTTGATCGTTGGTCACCATGATGTGCCGGTCGTGCGGGTTGTTGTGTACGACCCCGCCGGCGCCCACGGTCACCCGTTGGGTCGACCCGCCAAATCGCCACTCGGCCTCGCCGCCCAAGACGAGGTACACCTCGGCCGGTGGGTGATCGTGTTCGGGGTAGTCGCTGTGCGGGCCCACCACGGTAAGGCCGGCCTGGAGACCGTCGAGTTCGACACAGTGGTCGAGTAACACCAGTCCAACGTTTGTGCCGCCGTCGTCGACTCGTGGCGAGGGGATCCAGGGCAGCGAATCGGAAAGGTCGAGCAGGCTGGTGGTCAGCGGGTGCGGTGGCAGCGCCGATAGTGAGGTAACCGCGTCGATGTGGCTGGCCTCGAAATCGAGAAACCGAGGCGACGTGGCGAGCGCCCTGGCCACGCGGTTGGCCCCGTCGGCGGCGACTGGATGCGAGGCGTGGTCGAGCAAGGTCGTTGACACCACCCCGAGGAACGATGCCAGCGCGGTGCTCACAGAAGTAGCTGGAGTACCTGGACGTCTTGCCACTTGCCAAACTTGCGGCCGACCTGTCGTTCGATGCCGACCTTTTCGAAGCCGACCGATTCGTGCAGTCCGACCGACGCATCGAGCGCGGCGTTCACTCGGGCGATCACCGAGTGGAAGCCGTGGGCGCGGGCAACCTCGATCAGCGCGTTCATCAGCATCGACCCGACCCCCTTGCCGGTGGCTTCGGGTGACAGGTACACCGAGTTCTCGACCGTGGTGCGATACGCGGCGCGTGGCTTGTAGGGCGAAAGCGAGGCGAATCCCACAACCTGCCCGTCGTCGTCGGCCACCAGGACCGCCAAGGCACCCGACCGGTCGTTCATCCAGGCCATCTGCTGCTCGGCCGAGCGTTGCTCGAGGTCGAACGTGGCGACCGACTCGGCCACATAGTGGTTGTAGATCGCTCGCAACGCCTCGGCGTCGTCGGGGACCGCAGGACGAATCTGCACGTCAGTCGCGGAAATTGTTGAACTGCAATGGCAGGCCGAAATCGCCCGCCTTGAGCGCCGCGATGACCTCTTGGAGCGAGTCGCGCTTCTTGCCGGTAACCCGCAACTGGTCGCCTTGGGTTTGCGACTGGATGCCTTTGATCCCGAGACCCTTGATGTGCTTGTTGAGTTCCTTGGCCTTCTCGCTGGAGATACCCGACACGAGCGAGGCGGTCTGGCGAACCGAGTCGTGGCTCGCCTCTTCGATGGTTTGGTAGTCGAGAACCTTCATCGAAAGTTTGCGCTTGGCGAACTTCTCTTCGAGGACCTGGCGCAACGCCATCAGGCGGTCTTCGGTCGACGACGCCAACTTGATGACATCGTCGCCCAACTCAACCGAGGAGTTGGTGTTCTTAAAGTCGAATCGATTCGCGACTTCGCGGGCGGCTTGGTCGACCGCATTGCGAACCTCTTGCATGTCGACTTCGGAAACAACATCAAACGACGGCATTCCCGAATAGTAACGAGGTGCCTAGGCGATTGTCGTTTCGTGCGGTTCGACAGCTTCGGGCATGTTGAAACCGGAGTCGACGTACGGATTGCCGGTTTCGGTTTCGTCGGCTTCGTCGACGGCTGGCTCATCGGTCGAGTCGTGGTCGACAACGGCTTCTTCGGCGACTGATTCCTCGATAGCTTCGACCGGGTCGCCCCAGCCGTCTGCCTCGGCCGCGACCGCTTCGACCACCGATGGCTCGGGCTGAGCCGGGGTGTCTTCGACCGAGGAGAACCCGGGCACGATCGATGCGTCGCCACCGAGGTGCTGCAACGCCCACGAGCTCACATCGGCTTCGTTGGCAAGCAAGATCATCTGACGATGTTCTGAGGCGACGAACAAGGTGTCGAGCAGCGTGCGTCGGTTCTCTTCGTCGAGACCCGAGAACGGTGCGTCGAGAATGCGGGGCACGGTTTCGGTTTCGGTGTCGACCGTTCCGATCGCCCGGAGTACGAGCGGGGTCGTCGGATGCAAGAAGCCTGACGTTGGATCGTCTTCCGGGTCGGCGGCCCGCAGTGCGGCACCGGTCTGGATTGCGGTGCGGTGGGCGTGAGCGAACGATGGCTCGATGTCGCCGGCGATCTCATTCCATGCTTCGACCGCTTCTTCATGTTCGGTCGAAGCATGGCGGAGCTTCTTGCGGTATTCGTCCTGGGCCAACATGCCGTCGACCTGTTGGAGTTGGAAGTCAAAGAAGTTGTCGACTCCTGCTTCTTCGAGCGCGTTGTTTGCGGCGCGTTGGGCGAGAAGCTGGCGGACCAACGGATACCCGAAGTAACCAAGGGCGAACAACCCAACAACGCCGAGGCCGGCACCGATGTAGGTCAGGCCTGCGGTGAAGCAGTAGGCGGCACCGGCGGCCAAACCAAGGGCAACAAAGGTCGCGATCTTGTAGGTGGTCGGTACCGGTTCGCTGCTTGCGAAGTAGTTGTCGTAGACCTCGGCTGAGACTTCAGCTTCGGTGTCGGGCTTGAGTTCGGAGTGCTGACGTTCGGCTTCCGCGGTGAGCGCCTCGGTTTCGCGGATGCGGTCGAGGGCCGCCCAGAGTTGTTCTTGGTCGGCGCCGGTGAGGGCATCGAGGTTGCGGTCTTCGTCGACGCGATTAGCGAGGCTCGCCGAGTCGATCACCAGTTTTTCGTCGTGCATCTTCATGCCGAACGCCGGGTTTACGTTGCCGGACGCGTCGAGAAAGTAGGGGGTGACGTCGTTGGTGTTGACGACATCGATAACTCGGTGGTCGCCACCCGGGGCGCGAAACACCGCCAGGTGCGACCCGTTGTTGGTTTCGAGTTCGAGGTGCGATCCATCGGCATGGGCGCCCAGGCTGTTGCGGAGCTCGCCGAGCAGCACACGTCGGTCGGCTTGATCAAGGCCAGCGACGACCGTCAGGCGGGGGTGAAGGTCGATGTACCGGCTAGAGGTGCCGTCCTCGACGACAAGGCGTTTGAATTTCACCTCGTCCTATCGGCGGCGGCCGACCGTGATTAAGAGCCGACCGTCACTATTTTGCGCGAATATTCGAGGGGGCTGCGGGTTGGGGAACCGCTAGAATCAATGGCATGATGCCCTCTGGCTTTCGCTGTCGGTAGGCAGCGTCCAAGCTCCCTTAGCTCAGTCGGTAGAGCGCTTCCATGGTAAGGAAGAGGTCGACAGTTCAATTCTGTCAGGGAGCTCCACAAACGGGCTGCGGTCCGCTTATATGGCGACGTAGCTCAGTTGGTAAGAGCGCTCGACTCATAATCGAGAGGTCGACAGTTCAAGTCTGTCCGTCGCTACTTCCAACCGAACAAGCAATTTCACAGAACGAGCGAGAATAGTTATGGCTTCTGACAAGCGGACCAAAGTTGTCCTTGAGTGCCAAGAGTGCAAGCGACGCAACTACGACACGATGAAGAACAAGTCGACCACCCGCGATCGCATCGAGCTCAAGAAGTACTGCAAGTGGGATAAGCGCCACACCCTTCACAAAGAGACTCGCTAAACCTGCTGTTGATGCACGTCGCTCGGTCCTCGGTTCTGGGAGACTAGAGACGTGTCATCGACTGAACCTCTCTCGACGGTTGCCGGCCCGGGCCAACAGCGCTCGGCCGACGCGCAACGGGCAGTTCGGGCCCGCCATTTGCGCCTCGTAGACCTCGACAACCCGTCGGACGACGATCTTGTCCAGCTCGCACGGACCGGCGATCGTCCGGCGTTCGACGAGCTGGTTCGGCGTACTTACACCGACACGTACGCTCTTGCGTTGAAGCTCACGGGCAACCCCGAAGACGCCAACGATGTCGCCCAAGACGTGTACCTGCGGGCGTTCCGTTCGGTGCGGCGGTTCCGGGGCGACGCAAAGTTCTCCACATGGCTGTACCGCATAACCACCAACTGTGCGGCCAACCAGCTTGGGCGACGCAATCGTCACCGTCATGAAAACCTGGCCGACGATGCCGACGTCGCCGACCTGCATCCTGATCACGACCCCGAACTTCGCACCGATGCCTCGTTGTTGCGCGACCGGCTCGAACACGCGCTGAGCCGTTTGCCCGAGCGGCTCCGAACCGTCGTTGAACTGCGAGAACAGCTCGACCTGACCCACGAGGCCATCGCAACGCATCTCGGCATTACCGAAACCGCCGCCAAGGTTCGCTTGCACCGAGCCCGCCAGAAACTCCGGGAGTTCATGGCTGAACGGGGCGGCGAAGACGGCGATGAAGCCGCCGAAACTCCCACCAGCCCTGACGAGGGCTAAAGAACGGTCACGAATTGGGCCCGCGCGTGTTCGGTTATGCGTCGGGGTGAAGGTAGCCTTGCAAGATTCCCGCCGACTGGCTTTGGTGCGCTACTGCTAACCTCGCCTGTTGAACGGAAGTGGATCTAGGGCAGTGGCTCAATTGGTAGAGCATCGGTCTCCAAAACCGACGGTTGGGGGTTCGAGTCCCTCCTGCCCTGCAAAAACCTGCAAGACGTGTATTTCTCTCAATTTTTGACCGAACCGGAAAACTCATGACTCTTAATCGTGAACAAAAGCGGATGCTGAAAAAGCGGGGCGAACTCGCCGAGGACGGCGAGACCCCAATTGCGCAACGTCGCCAGCCGTCACAGCGTCCCGCCGAAGAACGGACAAGCCCAGGCCAGTTCGCCAAAGAGGTCCGCTCGGAACTGCGCAAGGTGGCCTGGCCATCGCGCACCGAGACCATCAACTACTCGGTCATCGTTATTGTGACCGTTGCGGTATTTACTGCGATGATCTTTGGTCTCGACTGGGTCTTCAGCGAACTCGTTGGCCTGTTGTTCGATACCGGCGACGGATCCTAACCAACGCCTCCTTTCCCACGACCCTTCATACGAACTAGCGAAACCTGAGCATCGTGTCTGACGACTCCCAAGTAGAAACTCCCGCCGAAGCAGCAGCCGACGCGGCCGAAACCGACATCGTGGTCGAAGAGGCCGCCCCTGAGGTTGACGAACCAGCCGTCGACCAAGCCCCAGCGCCAGAGGCCGCCGAGGAAGCGCCGACTGAAGAACCGGCCGCTGAGGAAGCAGTGGCCGAAGAAGCGCCTGCGGACGAGCCGGTTGAGGAACCAGCGGCCGCTGAAGAACCAGCCCCCGAGCCTGAGCCTGAACCTGAGCCCGAAGTCGCCGCGGAAGTAATCGGCGAGGACGACCTGCTCGAGGCCGCCGAAGAAGAACCGGCCAAGGTCGAGAGCCCCTACGATCGCCCTGGCAAGTGGTATGCCGTTCATACTCAGTCGGGATATGAAAAGAAGGCCAAGCAGAACCTCGAAGCCCGAGCCGCTTCGATGAACATGGAAGACCGCATCTACGAAGTGGTCATCCCGATGGAAGATGTCGCCGAGTTTAAGGGCGGCAAGAAAGTCATCGTCCAAAAGAAGATGTTCCCGGGTTACCTCGTATGCCGGGTTCGGCTCAACGACGACGCCTGGTACGTGGTGCGAAACACCCCGGGTATCACCAACATTGTTGGCCCTCCCGGTGGTCGCCCGTCGCCGCTCAGCCGCAAAGAGGTCGAAAAGTTCCTTCAGGTCAAGACCGAGGGAGAACAGACGCCGAGCCGTACCAAGGCCCGCTTTGAATTCGAAGTTGGCGAGTCGGTACGAGTCAAGGAAGGCCCCTTCGCCGACTTCTCGGGTGAGGTTCGCGAGATCAACGAAGAGCAGCTCAAGGTCAAGGTGTTGGTCAACATCTTTGGTCGAGAGACTCCCGTCGAACTCGAGTTCTCACAGGTTGCCCGTCTCTGATCAGGCTCGTCCTGCTCACAACACGTTCAACGCCCAATGGCGGCCCCGCTTGGTAATCGGGTCGATCTGCGGGCAGAATTATCCGCTGGCCCGTGCGCTTGTTGCGCCGGGATGATTTCTCACTAACTCTTTCTCACCAACTCAGGGTCGCCACCATGGCAAAAAAGCAAGTAACTGCAGTCGTAAAGATTCAGATTCCCGCCGGACAGGCCTCGCCTGCCCCGCCAGTCGGTACCGCGCTCGGTCCGCACGGTATTGCGATCATGGATTTCTGCAAGGCCTACAACGCCCAAACCGAAGGCAACCGCGGCCAGATCATTCCGGTCGAGATCTCGATCTTTGAAGATCGCTCGTTCTCGTTCATCACCAAGACCCCGCCGACTGCCTTCCTCATCCGTGAGGCTGCCGGGCTGGCCAAGGCTTCCACCGAGCCGGGCCGTATCGAGGCTGGCTCGATCACCGACGCTCAGGTCACCGAGATTGCCGAAATCAAGATGAAGGACCTCAACGCCATCGATATGGAAGGCGCCAAGCAGCAGGTCCGTGGCACCGCCCGCAGCATGGGTATCGTCGTCAACTAGTAACAGTCGTTCGGTAGAAGCGACGGGAAGACCTCGCCCGTTCCCTACCGACTGGCCGTAGGCCAGACCCGCACCAAACCGGTGCACCTCGAGGTACCGAAGCGCCGACCGGCGCCCACTTACGGGAGTACATGATGAGCAAGAAGTACAACGACGCAACCAAGCGTTACGACCGAGAAGCCCTGCACTCGGGTGGCGAAGCCATCGATCTGCTGAAGAGCCTCGGCGGAAAGAACTTCGACGAAGGTGTCGACCTGGTAGCCCGCTTGGGTGTTGACCCTCGCAAGGCCGAAGAGATGGTGCGAGGCACGATCAGCCTGCCGTCGGGTTCGGGCAAAGACGTTCGCGTCGCCGTGTTCGCGCAGGGTGAGGCTGCTGCGGCTGCCCGTGACGCGGGTGCCGAATTTGTTGGTGGCGACGATCTCGCCGCCGAGATCGAAGGCGGCATGATGGACTTTGACGTGGCCATTGCCACCCCCGACATGATGCCGACCGTCGGTAAGCTCGGCCGGGCACTTGGCCCCCGTGGTCTTATGCCCAACCCCAAGACCGGAACCGTAACCCCCGACGTCGCCAAAGCGGTTGGCGAATTCAAGGGCGGAAAGGTCGAGTACCGCACCGACAAGTACGGCAACGTTCACGTACCGATCGGCAAGGTCAGCTTTTCGGCTACTGACCTCAACACCAACCTCACTGCGGTCTTTGAAGAGATCCTCCGGGCCAAGCCCAACTCGACCAAGGGCAAGTACGTCAAGAAGGTTTCGATCTCGTCGACCATGGGCCCCAGCATCAAGCTCGACCCGAACCGCATTTCTGCTGCTGCCGCTGAAGGCTCCGATGCTGCGCCCGCCCCAGCTCCGGTCGCCGAAGCACCCGCCGCAAGCGACGAAGAAGAATAACGCACGCCGCTTCCTGCTCGCCTGAGTGGGAAGCATCCCGGTATCGCCGATAGGCTTTGCCACAACAACTGATCTATCGGTCGCCAAAGACATCCGGTGCAGCCTGGCTGCGTAATGGGATTTCCCGCCTGACGAGGTGAACCTCCAAGAAGCCACACTTGTGGTGTTCGTGGGTGTTCACATTTCGTGGGCACCCACCGTTTGGTTTTGCACCGAAATTCCTTATCCGATTCCCGAAACTCAGGAGACCCACATGAGTGACCCAAGGCCTGAAAAGGTTGCGGCCGTCGCCGAGGTACGTGAGAAGCTCGAAAACTCGAGCGCAGTAATGCTCACCGAGTACCGCGGCCTCGACGTGCCCGCCATGGCCAAGCTCCGCGCCGCGATGCGCGAAGCGGGCGGCGAATACAAGATCTACAAGAACACCCTCGCCTTGCGTGCGGTGAACGAACTTGGTCTTACCGATATCGCTGGCCACTTCACCGGCCCGACCGCCCTGGCGTTTGTCCAGCCTGGTCCCGACGGTGAACGCGGCGATGCGGTTGGCGTAGCCAAGGCCCTCGCCGACTTTGCCAAAGAGAACGACGCTCTCGTCATCAAGGGCGGCCTGCTCGACGATGCGTTCCTCACCGAAGAAGACATCAAGGCACTCGCCAAGGTTCCGCCTCGCGATGTATTGCTGGCCCGTCTTGCTGGTGGATTGGCTTCGCCGCTCCAGCGGACCGCCGGACTTCTCGCCGCACTGCCTCGCAACTTTGCGTACGGCCTCAGTGCCCTTATCGAAAAGGGTGGTGGCCCCGATGCCGCGCCCGACGCTCCAGCAGCTGCAGAAGAGACCGCAGCACCAGCCGCAGAGGCAGCTGAAGCACCCGAAGAAGCACCAGCCGAAGAAGCTGATGCTGACCAGACCGAAGCTCCAGCGCAAGACGCTGGCGCTGACGAAACCGCTGCTACCGACGAGGCCCCGGCCGAAGCCGAAGCAGCAGATGAGCCCGAGGCACCCGCCGAGGATTCCGATACCGAAACCTCGGCACCTGCCGAAGAAACCGAAACTTAAGGAGAGCTGATTATGGCTACCAAAGACGAGATTCTCGATGCAATCTCCAGTATGAGTGTTCTCGAGCTGAAAGAACTGCTCGACGAATTTGAAGAGCGCTTCGACGTAACCGCAGCCGCTCCGATGGCTGTTGCTGCTGCCCCAGGTGGCGGCGATGGTGGCGGCGCAGCTGCTGAAGAACAGGATGAATTCGATGTCATCCTCACCGGTGCTGGCGACAAGAAGATCGCCGTCATCAAAGAGGTCCGTGGGCTCACCAGCCTCGGCCTGAAAGAGGCAAAGGACTTGGTCGACAACTGCCCAAGCCCCATCCTCGAGAAGGCATCGAAGGACGACGCAAACGCAGCCAAGGACGCAATCGAAGCTGCCGGCGGATCCGTCGAACTCAAGTAATTCGTTCCGGGCTAGCTCCCGGTACATGAATCTGTCGAAGCCGGTCGGTGTCTACCGACCGGCTTCGGTCGTTTTCCCCTACCTTGGTGCGGTGGCTAGCACCGAGAGTTCACCGATCACCGACGTAACCGTTGAGCGAATCCACGATTCGTTTCTGGTGACCTGGCAAGGCGCACCCGATGCTTCGGTGTTTCTGAGCGACAATCCCGACGACGCAGGGGTAAACGTTCGGGCCCCCGATGCCCCCGGCATCGTGGCGATGTCGCTACCCGACCCCACCCAGCGGTACTACGTGCACCTGTTCGCCGATGGTGGACCGTTTGTGGTTGCCGGCGAACGACGGGTGGCGTTGGAAGGCCCCCACAACGTGCGCGACCTCGGCGGGTACGCGACACCTGATGGTCCAACCCAGTGGGGGAGGGTGTTCAGAGCCGATGACCCAAGCCTGCTCACCAGCGCCGACGTGGCCTATTTGGAACGACTCGGGATTACCCATTCGTTCGATTTTCGGGGCGACGGTGAGGTCGATGAGGCCCCATCGACGCTCAGCACCGAAGGGTCGATCGCCTATGAGCGGTTGGCCATCGGTACGAGCGGCCCCAATAACCAGTCGGTCATCGAGATGTTAAAGGCCGGCGAGCTTCGCCAGTTTACCTTCGACGATATGGCCGACGGATACGGCCGCATGCTTCACAACCACGGCGACAAATTCGCCTCCGTTATCCGCCAAGTTGCCGACCCGGCGAGTGGGGCAACCATATTCAACTGCACCGGCGGCCGGGACCGGACCGGTCTGACGGCGGCGTTGTTGTTGCTGATGGTCGGTGTCGACGAACGCGATGTGCTCGACGACTACGTGCTCTCGAGCGAGTACCTTCCGGCCGAGGGGGTCGAGGAGCGGTTTCAGAAGCTGGCGGCGCTGGGTATCGAACGTGACGATCTCCGAGGCATGTTTGAGCTGCGGCGCGAAACACTCGACACAACCCTAGGGAAGCTTCGCAAGCGTCACGGTTCGATCGAGGGCTACCTGCGGGGCAAGTTGGGACTCGACGACGACGTGTTCGCTGGCGTGCGAGCCCGGTTGATCGAGCCTCGCTAATCCGCCGCGAAGGCCTTATCGCATCGTCGATCTACAGTGGGTGTATGCGCTTGCGTTGGTGGCTCCTGTTTGTCGGCGCCTTAGTGATAGTCGGTTGCAGTAGCCCGGATGCAACCGCGCCACATGGAGGTGGCGAATCGCCGACAACGACGAGCACCGCCATCGACGGCGCACAGGCGCCAGCCTCATCGGCTTCGCCTGCGGATACGGCGCCTTCTGATTCCGACCCGTCCGACGAGGAACCTGCTGACCTGGAACCTTCAGACGAGGATTCACAACCGGCGGGCTCGGTGGCCCCGATCGAGGCGTACGATCCCGACGATGAGCAGCCGCCCGCGGTAAGCGACCCCTCATCGGCGTGGATCTCTCGGCGGTGGATGAGTGAGTCGAGCATCGAGGTCGTGTGGTCGGCCACCGACGATGCGGTCAGCTACGAGGTCCATCGGGTGGTCCGCATCTCCGATAGTCCGCCCGACGCGTCGGCGATGACCGCCGACACGGTGGTGCACACCAGCGATGACAAAGGGGTCTTCATCGACGAAGGGGTCACCGCAGGCACCATCTATTGGCACGGAATCCGGGGTCTCGGCAACGACGGCACCGTGTTGTCGGTGGGCTGGCATCCAACCGCTGCGGTAACCGACGAACAGCCCCCCGAACCCGTCGACGTGTCGCTTGAACAAGCTGACGGTTCGGTTCTGTTGACCTGGCAGGTTCCGGCCGAGAACTATCAACTGCATAGCTATCAGATTCGGCGTTCGATTAACGGTGGTGAGGCCGAGGTCGTTGGACAAACATGGCAACTTGATCAAACCTCGTTCCTCGACGACGAACCACCCACTGGCGTGGTTACCTACTCGGTCATCTCGTACGACTTTCACTGGAATTTGTCCGAACCGACCGAAGTCACCGTCGAGCTTTCGTAGCAACAAGCGTCGCTAGTCCGCCGCTGTCATAGCCAGCGTTTAGGCTGGGGCCGTGGCAAAAACAAAGACTGTTTTCGCGTGCACCGAGTGTGGCGCCCAAGAACCCAAGTGGGTCGGCCGCTGCAGTTCGTGTGGTTCGTGGAGCACCCTGGTCGAAGAGACGGTCGGCGGCAGTGGTGGATCTTCGGTCGGATCGTTTAACCCGGCGATCGGGGCCGACACGCCCATGCCGATGCCCGACATCGACATCGACGAGTGGGTTCCTGTCCCGACCGGGTTTGAAGAGATCGACCGAGTGCTCGGCGGCGGGTTGGTGCCGGGTTCGGTCACCTTGCTGGGCGGCGAACCCGGCGTTGGTAAATCGACCCTGTTGTTACAACTCACCGCCCACCGGTGCCAGAACGGCTCGCGCAGCCTGTATGTGTCGGCCGAGGAGTCCAAGCAACAGGTTCGGCTGCGGGCCGAACGGCTCGGGCTGTTGCAGCAGGAACTGTGGCTGGTGTCGAGCACGTCGCTGCCCGAGATCGTGCATCACATCGATTCGGTGAAACCCGAGCTGGTCATCATCGACTCGATTCAGACCATCTTCGATCCCGAGCTTGGTTCGGCACCCGGCTCGGTGGGTCAGGTGCGGCACTGTGCCCATCAACTCGTTATGGAGGCCAAGGCCCGTGGTATCGCCACCGTGTTGGTTGGCCACGTGACCAAAGACGGCGGACTCGCTGGCCCTCGGGTGCTCGAGCACATCGTCGACACCGTCCTCGAGTTCGACGGCGACCGCAACCTCGACCTACGCCAGCTCCGGGCCGCAAAACATCGATTCGGTGCCACCAACGAGCTCGGCTTGTTTGAGATGAACAACCTTGGCCTTCAGGGTGTGTCTGACCCGAGTGCGCTTTTCCTGGCCGACCGAGCGGTTGGTTCGGCCGGTTCGGCGGTGGTGGCCACCATCGACGGCCATCGCCCCCTGCTGGTCGAGGTTCAGGCCTTGGCCGACGAGACCGCTCACCCCAACCCGCGGCGGTCGGCCCAAGGAATCGACTCGGGTCGCCTGGCGGTCGTGTTGGCCGTGTTGGGTAAACACGCCAACCAAGACTTCTCGAAGTCCGATGTGTACTCGCTCGCCGTCGGCGGGGCGAAGGTCATCGAGCCAGGCGCCGACTTGGGTCTGGCACTCGCGCTCGCATCAGCCCGGATGAACCGAGTCGTTCCCGACGATGTTGTGGTGTGCGGCGAGGTAGGTCTGGCAGGCGAGATCCGCCGGGTCGCCCACCTCGACCGTCGACTTTCCGAGGCAGCGCGTCATGGGTTTAAGCGTGCCTTGGTGCCGCCGGGCGCCCTTCCCGAGCCCATCGAAGGGTTCAAAGTGCGGTCGGTTTCGAACCTGGGCGAGGCGATCCGGTTGGCTTTTTCGCTGTAAATCAGCCGAAGTCCGCCCTAGCGAGGCGCGAATGAGCCATATGGCCTATTAGCTTCACCCCCTCGGCGGTTCGATAAAACGAACATGGTTAGAGCAAACGATCTTCGGCGGGACGGCTGGCTGTCGGCACTTGGCAGCGTGGCACTTCTGGCAACCACCCTTCTCCCATGGCTTCGGTCAGACCGGGGCGACATCACCAGTTGGGACATTGTCGCCGACATGGAGGTCTTCGGATTCCTCGACGGCTGGGGCGGCGAATCGATGGCCATGGTTTGGTACGCCATTCCGGCCTTGGTCGTCGTTACGGTACTGACCCAGATGATCGGCCGCTGGGCCCTGTCGGGTCTGTTGGCGCTGCTCACCGGCGTCATCGCCGTGTTGGGATCGGCCGTCGTGCTCCGGGCCGACAACTACGAAATTCTGAGCGGGGGCTTCTTGACCCTCGTCTGTGGCGCAGTGGTGATCGTGCTTGGCGCACGGGTCGACTTGTTCCGCACCGACGTCAACCGTCTTCAGCCCTGGTAATCGGGCCGCTTTCGGGCAGCCGAGAACTTACCGAGCGCGGATCGTCAGCTGCTTGCGGTTGGTGATCACGTAACGGCGATCGACCTGTTCGATCCAGCCAAGCTTCACGAACGAAGCGATGGCTTTGTTGACCCGCTCGCGCGATGCGCCGACCATGCCGGCGAGCTCTTCCTGGGTAACCGGCATCGTGAACTCATCGGCGTCGCCGGCGAGTTCGAGCAGTCGTTTTGCGGTTCGACCGGTGACATCGAGAAACACCGAGTCGGCCAGAGCTTCATCCATGTTGCGAAGCCGGCCAGCCAGCATGGCCACGACCCGCCATAGCAAGCTTGGGTTCTCCTCATACAGCGCACGAACCGGCGCATACGGAATCATGATGACGCCGGAACGCTCCAGCGCCCGAGCGTCGGCCGAACGGCCAATGCCGTCGAACAGCGGCATCTCGCCGAACAGGTCGCCCCGCTCCATAAGCGCAACAACCGACTCGCGTCCATCGATCGACCGATTGGCGATCGCGATGCGTCCGTCGGTGACGACATACAGTGCGTCGGGCTCTTGGTTTTCTTCAAAGATCACGTCGCCGCGGCGCAGCGACTGGTCGCTGGCTGCTGCGATGATGGGAGCCAACAGCTCGTCATCGAGATCCGCAAATAGACTTGTCTCCAGAAGGAGTGAGGTATCAACCATGGCACCGATCATCGTAGGTGACACTTGTAACACCTGCGCTAACGGGCGTAGCAGAATCCACTGCCGATGAGTGTGTGGACCATCGTTGTTGCGGCCGGATCCGGCTCGCGATTTGGCGGCCCGAAGCACTTGGCGGACTTTGGTGGCCAGCGGGTTATCGACCATTCGCTCGATGCTGCAGCCTCGGTTTCTGACGGCGTAGTGGTGGTTGTAGCGGCTGAAGCGGTCGACAGCTTTGCCGGGTCGGTCGCCGACCGGTCGGGCCTTGAGGTAGTGGCGGGCGGCGATTCGCGCTCGGCATCGGTGCGCTGTGGGTTGGCGGCCGTGCCATCCGACGCGGACGTTGTTTTGGTGCACGACGGCGCTCGACCGCTCGCTGGATCGTCGCTGTTTGAGTCGGTTGTCGCCGCAGTTCGCTCCGGCGCCGCCGCTGCGGTACCGGGTGTTGCGGTTGTCGACACGATTCGTCGGCGCAGCGGGGGAGTGGTCGACCGCGACGAGCTGGTGGCCGTGCAGACCCCCCAGGGGTTTGACGCGGCGGTACTTCGAGCAGCTCACGAGGCGGGCGGCGAGGCTACCGACGATGCGGGGCTGGTCGAGGGTCACGGGCACGCGGTAGCCGTTGTCGCAGGGGTTCGTGAGAACATAAAGATTACGAATCCTGAGGATCTGGCGATCGCTCGCACGTTGCGAGACCAGATCGACGGCTAATCACAGTCTCCGAGGAGGCCCGGTCGATGTCTTCATCAGTGCCAACAATGCGAGTCGGGCAAGGCTTTGACATCCACCCGTTTAGCGACGACCCCAAACGCAAGCTGATGTTGGGTGGGGTGCACTTCGAGGGCGAACGCGCCCTGCTCGGCCATAGCGACGCCGATGTGATCGCCCATGCGGTTACCGACGCCTTGTTGGGTGCCGCGGGGCTCGGCGATATCGGGAGCCACTTCCCCGACACCGACCCGGCGCTCAAAGGAGCCGACAGTTTGGTGCTGCTCGCCGCCGCAATGACCGACATCGCCAGCGCCGGTTGGGTGGTTTCGAATGTCGACTGTTCGGTGGTGCTCGAGGCACCAAAGCTGGCTCCGCGCCGCGAAGATATGCAGCGTGCGCTTAGCGACGTGGTGGGCGCGCCTGTCACCATCAAAGGGAAACGGGCCGAGGGCCTTGGCGCACTCGGACGGTCCGAAGGCATCGCCTGCTGGGCGGTTGCGTTGATTTCAAAGCAGGAAGCATGAGTAAAGGTTCGGGCCCGCGGGGCCCCAAGCGCGGCGGCAAGCGTCGCACGCCTCAACGCGAGCGCGGCGGTACGCCGATGCGAGGCGGCAACTCGCACGGCGCGGAACGCCCGCGCGGCGGAGGCCGCAAAGGGCTTGGCGGCGACCACATCGAAGGTCGCCATGCGGTCCGCGAGTTGTTGTTGGCCGGCACTCGGCCGGTCCGAGAGGTCCTGCTACAGACCGGGCTCGACCCGTCGCCCATCCTCGAAGACATCATCGACCTCTGCGACGAAACCCGCACCACGATCCGCGAGGTCGGCCGCCAAAAGTTCGACTCCGAGACCAAGACCGAAAGTTCGCAGGGCGTGTTGGCCAAGGCCGCACCGCTGCCCGCCACAAGCATCGAAGACCTACTGTCGCCGCCCGATGGGCGGGTCCCGTTTTTGCTTGCCCTCGATGGCGTCACCGACCCGGGCAACGTCGGTGCCTTGTTGCGCACCGCCGAGTGTGCCGGCGTGACGGGCGTGCTGTTTCCCCGTCACCGGGCTGCTCACATCACTCCCACCGTCGCCAAGACGGCCCAGGGCGCGATCGAACATCTTCCGATGGGAATCGTCGCCGGCCTACCTGCCGCCTTGCAGCAGTTTGCGGCTGCCGGCATCTGGACCGTTGGTCTCGATGGCACCGCCGATCAGAACCTGTTCCACCTCAACCTCGCCGGTGAACCCACCTGTTTGGTGATGGGCTCCGAAGGCAAAGGCTTGTCGCGGCTCGTGCGCGAGCGGGTCGATGTCGTCGCCGCGTTGCCGCTGGTAGGCATGCTCGGTTCGCTCAACGTGAGCGCGGCCGGAGCCGTGGCAATGTACGAGGTAAGCCGTCACCGATAGCCTCGGTGTATGGGTCTATTCGAACAATTCATCGCCGAACCCGAGGGAGCGTCGCTGGATGAACTTCGCGCCTGGCGTCGTGAACGAGCAGCGCTAGCGTACCGCACCATGGCGGCCAGCCGTTGGGGGGAGTTGGGCGACGGCCACGTGACCGCTCGTGATCCCGAGCGCCTCGACCACTTCTGGTTGCTGCGCTACGACGTGCCGTTTCCCGAAGCGACCGCCGACGCCATGGTGTTGATTGGTCCCGACGGCAAACCCGCCGAAGGCCAAGGCGTGACCATCAACGTGGCGGCGTACTTCATTCACAGCCCGATCCTGGCTGCTCGCCCCGATGTGATCTCGGCGGTGCACACGCACACGCCGTATGGCACGCCGTTCTCGGCCTTTGTCGAACCGCTGGCCATGATGAGCCAGGAGTCGTGTGCGTTCGTCGATCGCCAGGCGGTCTGGGACAACGAGATGGTCGATGTGCTCGACATCGAGAGCGGTAAAGACTTGGCGGCGGCGTTGGACGATAAGCGGCTGGTGACCATGCGCAACCACGGGCTGCTCACCGTCGGCGCGTCGGTCGACGAGGCGATGGGCTGGTTCATCCTCGCCGAGCGCGCGGCCGAGACTCACGTGAAGGCTCGCCAAGGCGGAAAACCGATCAGCGATGAGGCAGCCCGGGCCGCCGCCGAATCGATGGCCCCCACCGACACCGCACTCAAGGTCTTCGACTGGGTAACCAGAAGCCGCGGCCTGGCCTAAACAAAACCCTGACTCTGAGCCAGCACACGAAAACAAAACCCTGACTCTGAACCCTGACTCTGAGTCAGGGTTTTGTTCTGGACTGGGCGGTTCGGAGGTTGACGAATCGTCGTAGGGCGATCGTGGCCCAAACGGTTTCGAGAACGGCAAAGATCCAGGCACCCGACACCGCGCCGTATACCGCAGTTGCCGCACACGCCGCGGCGAACACGGCGACCCAGTGCGATCCGCGGTCTTCGAGCGCGTAGGAGACGACCATTGTGGCTGCTGCGAGGGCCCCGAAAACGGTCAGCACGGAATCGTGAGCGGTGGAGACGTGGGCATTGTCGGGAGCCTAGGACTTCATGTCGACGCGAAGTCAAGGGTTCCGCGAGTCGTAGCCGCTGAAGCGGGCAACGGGTCCCCATAGGCAAGAATGGGTGCATGGCTCCGGCAGAACACCTCGAGTGGTTTCAAGACAACATCGATTGGTTTCTGGCGTTGCCGGTGGCTGCGTTGTCGACTCCGGTGCCCGCGTGTCCGGGCTGGGACGTTGAGCGGGTTGTAACCCATCTGAGCTACGGGCTCGGGGTCGGGTACCCCCATGCGTTACGGGCTGTGCCCACCACCGACGACGCCGTCGTCTTTCTCGACCTAGAGCTGCCAACCGAGTTGCCGACTGGCTCGGCGGCCCTGGCCGACTTCGATCTCCGGATGAACAGCTGCAGCGCAACCTTTCGCGACATCGACCCCCAGGCGCCGTGTTACACCTACGCCGGTCCGGGGGTGGCGGCGTTCTGGTTCCGACGGGCGGCGATCGAAACCACGCTGCACCGGTTCGACGTTGCCGAAGCCCTCAACGTGCATGAGCCTCTGCGCTTCGAACGAGCGATCGATGGCCTTGAGGAAGCGGTTACCTTTGCGCTTCCGCTCGCCGCCACGTGGACCGCATCGTCGCCCAGTGCGGCGGTGGTCGTGCGCCCGAACGGCGACTCGCCCAGTTTCCAACTGGGCGACGGACCAGTAGCGGCCGAGATCTCCGGTGACGGCGAAACCGTGTTCGCCGCGCTGTGGGGCCGCTCGACCGACCGGGTCGAGATTGCCGGCGATGAGGCGGTGGCCCACCAATGGCTGTCGCTCGTGGAACGAGCCTTCGCCGGTCGTTAGGCGTACGACTAGCGAATCACCGCTTGGAGCTCGGTGACCGTTGCGTCGATCTCGGCGGTGTCGCCGTTGAGTTCTTCCTGAAACACCGGCGCCGGGTTGGCGCTGGTTTCGAGATACACCGCATACCGCACGACGGCTTCGATGAGGTACGTGCCGCCAGGAGTGTCTTCGTTGTTCGACGAGTACTGATAGCTGTAGCGAGCGCACTCGGGTCGCTGGCTATCGAGGTCGACCTCGGGATCGAGCGGTGCGGGAAGGTCGGCGCACACGATGGTCGAGTCGGGTTGGCCATCGCCCATCTCGATAGTGATCTGGTTGGGCTCGGCCGACGCGGTGGCCCACAACGGCCCAGCGCTCGCCGTCACAGCATCGGGAGTGGGAAGGCCTGAATCGTTCGTGGCGTCGGGGCTGGCGGTGAACCAGGTCTCGAAACCGACCACCAGCTTGTCGACCGGCGGCGACATGCCCAGCGTTGGTTCGGTGAACTCCAAGGCCCGGCGAGCAGCGAGGTCGACTTCGGGTTGGGTGGTGAGGCGCCCGCCATCGGGATCGTTGGGGTCGTACTGAACGGGCGCCGGGGTACCGAGCGTGAGTTCGCCGCTGCCGGTGAGCTCGCACCGCAACTCGTAGAAGCTGCCCTTGATGAGACCGTTGTTTGGATCGGCGCCGTTGCCGTCGGCCCAGATGAAGAACGAACACGAGTAACTCGGCAACGCCGAACCCGACGGCGGCCGCCCTCGACCCGCGTTCACCCGGATCGGTGTCTTGTACCCAACAAACGCCCCGCCGCCCGCTTCGTAACGTTCGACCTTCTTTGGTCCCGGATCCTTTGGTTCTTCACGGCCGATACCGGCTTCGGCGGCTTGGTGAGGGCTCAGTATCGCCAGGAGGGTCAAACAAGTCAGTGCCGTTAGGCGTCGCAATCTGGCACCTCCTCGCGAACCCAAGATCGCTGGAGGTCGTTGAATTCCATTAGCCAGCCATCCGGGGTCTCGACGAGCGTGGTTGCCCAGAGCAACGAGTCCACTCCCGCGTTGTCCACGTCGCCCGTCGCGATGTTGAGCTTGAAGCTGTCGTCGATCATGCAGTCTGTGACCACCGCCGAACCGTCATCGGTGATTCCGACTAACTGTGGCTGGTGGCGATACACGCTGTTGTCTGGGAATGCTCCGACAAATCCATCTTCCAGAAGTTCACTACGAACTTCTAGAGCTCGTTCCAGCGACCTGCCCGTTCGAGCCTCGCTGATAAATGCCGGGTCTGCGGCGGGGTCGGCTGCCATTTGGAAGAACACTTCCCAGCCCGCCAGATACGCCTCGATGATTTCGGCTTCTAGGTCTTCGGGTGATTGTTCGGCGACCGTGGTGGCTGGGGGAGCGGTGGTGGTCGGTGCGGCGGTGGTGGGCACAACAGTGGTCGCGGCGGCGGCCGTGGTGGCCGGCTCGGCGGTTGCGGCTGGTCGTGCGTCGGGCGGGGCAGCGCTACCGCCACAGCCTGCCAGGAGCAGGGCAAACGCCAGAAACACCCCCGGTCGAGCCACAGAATGAAAATAACGGAAAAGCATTGAAATGTAAATCCTGGGCCGGGGAAGCGGATTGGCACGACCCTAGGCGAATGCTTCGGGAATCCCCTGCTAGCGTGCGCCAATCGAACCCATGGCCTCTCTCGAATCTTCGTCCGAATCCCGGGCCGCCCATGGCGTTGGCCGGGCCGAATTCATCTGCATTGCTTCGTTGATCACGGCCACCATCGCCATGAGTATCGACGCCGTGCTCCCGGCGTTCGATGAGATCGAGGACGACTTCGGCCTGGTCGAGGGCGGCCTATCGGTCACGCTCACCATCACCGTGTTCTTCGCCGCCATCGGGATCGGCACGTTGTTCTGGGGGCCAATCGCCGACCGGTTTGGGCGCCGCCCCACCATGTTCGTCGCCCTCGGCGCGGTGTTTGCCGGAGCCATCGTGAGTTCGTTGGCCCCGACCTTTGAAATCTTCCTGCTCGGTCGGGTGCTGTGGGGGATGGCGGCCGCCGGCCCCCGCACGATTGTGATGGCGATAACCCGCGACAGCTACGAAGGCGACGACATGGCGCGCATCATGTCGCTGAGTCTCGCCGTGTTCTTGATCGTGCCCATCCTGGCGCCCGGCCTGGGCGAACTGTTGTTGCTGTTCGGGTCGTGGCGTTTCACGACCTTGGCGGCCGCCGCCCTGTCGGTGGTCGCCGCGCTGTGGTTCACCAGAATTTCTGAGACCCTCGATCCCGACGATGTCTTGCCGCTCGAGTTCGGCCGGGTGGGCCGAGCGGCCAAGGCGGTCGTTTCCAATCGGCGGACCGCGCTGTTCACCCTGGCCACCATGATGTTCTACGGATCGTTCTTTCCGTGGCTCTCCAGCTCGCCGGCCATGTTCGACACCTATGGTCGCGAGACCCAGTTCGCCTTGTTCTTCGGAGGCAACGCCATCGTGATGGCGATCGTGGCGATCAGCGTCGAACGCCTGGTGCGTAGATTCGGTACCTATGCGGTCGCTCGAGCGCAGATCATCATCTTGATCGGTACCGCCAGCATGTACGTGGCCTTTGCGCTCGCCAGCGATGGGGTGCCGGGGTTTTGGGTGTGGTTCGTGTTGGTGTCGGTGCTCACCGGCCTAAACGCCGGCGGGTCGCCACTGCTGCAAACCATGGCGATGGAACCCATGGGGGCGATCGCCGGAACCGCGTCGTCGGTGACCGGAGCGATCGTGCTGCTGGGCGGCTCGATCCTTGGCTGGGTGGTCGATCAGGCCATCGACGACACCGTGACCGCCTTTGGTGTGGGGTTCCTTGGGTACACCTTGGTTGCCCTTCTGGCCACGGTTACCTTGCGGCCAACGGGCGATGCGGGCCGTACCGAAGCGGCCTAGGCCCCTATAGAATTACAGCTTCCGCCCGAGTAGCTCAGTTGGTAGAGCAACGGTCTTGTAAACCGTAGGTCAGGAGTTCAACTCTCCTCTCGGGCTCAAATTCTGCAGTGCCGCAGTTCCGCACCCCTCATGGGCTAAATTTGTGAAGTAGTACCTGAGGCGAACCAGGCGAAAGGCCCTATTTCATATGTCCCTGACCGACCGAGAGCGCGCGATCCTCGATTTCGAGCGCACCTGGTGGACTCAGCCTGGTCCCAAAGAAACGGCGATTGAAGAACAGTTCGAACTGTCGACCACTCGCTACTACCAACTGCTCAATGACCTGCTCGACACCGACGAAGCGGTCGAATTCGACCCGCTTGTAGTTCGGCGTCTTCGCCGGCTGCGCGATCGTCGCCGCCGGGCCCGCGTAGAGACACCCCTCGTACAGGAGCCACCAGCCCAATGACTTCTCCCGGACGCCACGCAGCAACCGACGGTTCGTTTTCCAAATCGGCCGGATCCGCACTCTTTCGTGGAGGCGGCCTCGTTGCCCTTGCGGTGTTGATCGGCCTCATCTTGTTGTACTGGGTGTACGACGACGACAACCAGGGTGGTTACACCGTAGGTGCCGGCGACTCGGCGGTTGTTGACGGCGGTTCCAGCGATGGCACCGATGGCACCGGCGACGACGGCACCGACGTGAGCGAGACCTCGATCCCGCCCGAGGAAGACGCCAGCACGATCACCGTGCCGACCACCGTCGATGCGGGCGCCGCTGACGATGAAGATGCCGACGATGGCCCGAAGCCGCCCGAAGAAACCACGGCGCTCGCCGTGAACGGCGTCGGTACCAAGGGACTCGCCGGCAAGCTCCAGGGCGAACTCAACACCCTGAACTACAAGACCGATGCAGCGAACCTTTCGGGTACCACCACCCCAACGGTCATTTACTTCAAGGCCGGCTTTAAGCCGAACGCCCGGGCCATCGCTGACTCGCTCGGATGGCCCCCATCGGTCATCAAGAAGTTCCCGAACGACGGCAGTGTTGTGTTGTCGAACGACAACGCTCGTATCGATGCCGCCGACGTGATCTTGGTCATCGGCGCCGACGGTACCTACCAGTAGGACTCTCCTAGCTGCGCCCGAGGGCGTACTATGTCGGCACTATGAAGGTGCTCGTCGCAGCCGACAAATTCCGCGGCACCGTTTCGGGTGCTGAAGTAGGCGCCGCCGTCGCCGCGGCTGCCCGGTCGGTCGGGTGGCAGTCGACCAGCGCGCCAATGGCCGATGGCGGCGAGGGGCTACTCGACGTGCTCGGCGGCCCCAATCGCACCACCGTGGTTACCGGCCCACTCGGCGACCCGGTCGAGGCGCCCTGGCGATACGACCGCTCAACGGCGACGGCGGTCATCGAAATGGCGAAGGCCTCGGGCCTGATGCTGGTAGGCGCCGATCACAACGATCCGCTTGAAGCGACCACCGCCGGAACCGGCGAGTTGGTGTCGGCGGCGGTCGAACTGGGGGCGAAACGGATCATCGTCGGCGTTGGTGGCTCGGCCACCACCGATGGTGGGTTTGGCGCGTTGCGTGCGATGTACCCGCTGCCTCGGTTGCGAGGCGTGGAGATGGTTGTGGCGTGCGATGTGCGGATTCCCTTCGTCGAGGCGGCCGCGATCTTCGGTCCGCAAAAGGGTGCCTCGCCCAAGCAAGTCGAGCTGCTCGAACGGCGGCTTCGTCGACTCGCCCAGGTGTATCTCGACGAGTACGGCGTCGATGTTGCGACCATGCCCAGAAGCGGGGCGGCGGGCGGCCTTGGTGGCGGACTCGCAGCAGCGGGGGCCCGCCTGGTCGACGGGTTTGAACTGGTGGCCGAAGAGGTCGATCTGTACACCCAGATCGAGCAAGCCGACTTGGTGATCACCGGTGAAGGGTTTCTCGATCAGCAGTCCTTTGAGGGCAAGGTGGTCGGCGGCGTGGTGGCCTACGCCGAAGACGCCGGGGTGCCGGTGGTGGCCATTGCCGGCCAGGTGTTCGACCAGACCCGCGACCGAGTCGAGGCCTACTCGTTGGTCGAGCAATTTGGCGAAGCCCGAGCGATGAACGACACGGCCGAGTGCATCACCGAAGTGGCCACCCAAATCTTGCAACAGCGTTCGGGCTGACACCCTCGCCAGGTGACGCCCCAATTTGAGGGTTTGGCGACGAAAACGCCGTGCGTCCTATGCCATCGGGACATTCGACCCTTTTGCTGCCGATTGGGCCTATTCGGGTCAAGATACGCCGGTGATGGGTCGAACAAATACCCATGCTGCACATTGCTCTCGCCGATGCCGACCACGCCGTCCGGACTTACACCCGGGTTGTGTTGGCCGATGCTGGTTACCGGGTAAGTGTTGCATCGACCGCGTCGGAAGCGCTCGAGATTCTAGCCGGTTCACGCGGTGGTCCGGTCGACGTGTTTGTTACCGACGATCAGCTCCGCGTAGGAAGCGGAGTCGACGCCTACGAAGAAGCGGTTTCTGCCGACTGGACCCGCCACACAGGCCTGATTATCTGCTCGAGCAACGACCTCGCTGCCGCGGAGGCGGAACTGCGCGGCCTCCAGGTGTCGGCGCAGGTCACTCGGCCGTGCACCCCAGAAGTCTTGCTGGCGGCCGTTGAGGCTGCAGCCAGCGCTTCGGCCAGCCGCTAGGCCAGCGAAGCCAACGCTTCTGCGAGGGCGTTGCGGCGCTCCGGAGACATCTGGCTGAACGCATCGACTCCACGAACGGAGTCGTCGACCACGCCGCTCGCGTCGTTGACCAACTCGGCCCCCTGGGGGGTCAGCACCGCTAAGGACCGTCGGGCGTCGCGGGCGTCTTTGGTCGTTTGCACAAAACCCAGCTTTTCGAGGGGTTTGAGTGCTCGGGTAACCCCCGACGGCGTAAGCCCGACCTTCTCGGCGAGCCCGACCCGGGTGGCCCTTGCGTCGTGGGCCTTGGCGAGCGCATCGAGAATCTGAAACTCGCTAAACGAGATGCCTTTGATGCTCGAGAGCGCGCCGTCGAGGCGCCGTTCGAGTTTGGCCGAAGCGTCGAGCAGCGCGACGACGAGGTCGCGATCGGTTTCGAGTGGAGTATTCATGATTAACACGGTACCAATACGTGAGTACTCACGCAACGGGTTTGTTGAGACCTGGGCCGAACCCGCCCGCTCGATTGTGCGTAGGGCGATCCGAGATGCTTGGATTAGCAGTCGCACAAGACGAGTGCTAACTCGTTCGTTGGCGGCGTCGTCAGCGTTGTACGCATCCTCACAGGAGCAAAAGATGTCAAAGCAGATCACCTTCGACCAAGAAGCCCGCCGGTCGCTCGAATCGGGCATGAACCAGTTGGCCGACGCCGTGCGCGTCACCCTCGGCCCCAAAGGTCGCAACGTCGTCATCGACAAGAAGTGGGGCGCCCCCACAATCACCAACGACGGTGTATCGATCGCCAAAGAGATCGACCTCGAAGACCCGATCGAGCGCATCGGCGCCGAGCTCGTCAAAGAGGTAGCCAAGAAGACCGATGATGTCGCAGGCGACGGAACCACCACCGCCACCGTGCTGGCCTGGACCATGGTCCGCGAAGGCCTTCGCATGGTCGCCGCCGGCGCCAACCCGATGCTCGTCAAGAAGGGCATCGAAGCTGCGGTCGACGCCGCCGTCGACTCGATCCGTTCGAGTGCGGTCGAGGTCAACTCGAAAGACCAGATCGCCCAGGTTGCGTCGGTATCGTCGGCCAGCCTCGAAATCGGCGGCATGATCGCCGACGCCATCGACAAGGTCGGCAAAGACGGCGTGATCACCGTCGAAGACGGCCAAACCCTCGGCATGGAGATGGACCTCGTCGAAGGCATGCGCTTCGACAAGGGCTTCATTTCGCCCTACTTCGTCACCGATGCCGACCGCATGGAAGCCGTGCTCGAGAACCCGTACATCTTGTTTGTGGGCGCAAAGATCTCGGCCGCCCGCGACCTTGTGCCGGTGCTGGAAAAGATTATGCAAACCAGCAAGCCGCTGATGATTCTCGCTGAAGATGTTGAAGGCGAAGGCCTGGCCACTCTCGTGGTCAACAAGATGCGCGGCACGCTCAACGTCGTGGCCGTGAAGTCGCCAGCCTTTGGCGACCGCCGCAAAGCCATGATGCAAGACGTCGCCATCCTCACCGGCGGCCAAGTCATCTCCGAAGAGATCGGCCTCAAGGTCGAAGCCGCCGAACTCGACATGCTCGGCCAGGCTCGCCGAGTGATCGTCAGCAAGGACGAAACCACCATCATCGAAGGCGCAGGCGACGACAGCGACATCGCTGGTCGGGTTGCTCAAATCAAGGCCGCCATCGAGGCCACCGACTCCGAGTACGACCGCGAGAAGCTCCAAGAGCGCCTCGCCAAGTTGTCGGGCGGCGTTGCCGTTCTCAAGGTTGGCGCCGCCACCGAGGTCGAACTCAAAGAAAAGAAACACCGCATCGAAGACGCGGTGAGCACCACCAAGGCCGCCATCGAAGAAGGCGTTGTCGCCGGCGGCGGCGTCACGCTGCTCCGTGCACAAGAAGCAGCGGCAGCCGTGGCGAAGAAGCTCGCCAAGAAGGCCCCCGACGAGTCGGTTGGCGCCGAAATCGTCGCCCGCTCGCTTGAAGGACCGCTCACCCAGATCGCTACCAACGCCGGTATCGACGGGGCGGTCGTGGTCGACAAGGTGCGCCAGCTCGAGGGCTCGAACGGCTTTAACGCCGCCACGGGCGAATACGAAGACCTCATGAAGGCCGGCATCATCGATGCGGCCAAGGTCACCCGCTCGGCGCTGCAGAATGCCGGATCGATCACCGCGCTGTTCCTCACCACCGAGGCAGTGGTAACCGACGCTCCCGCCGAATCAGACGAAGACTAAGTCGCTCCATCGCGTAGGGTTGCTCCGTGCGCCAAGGTCGCTCCGAGCAGTTCCTCACCTATCGCTACGCCGACGGCGAGCTCACCCGCGCGCCCGACCAGCTGATCGTTGAAGAGCCGATGTCGATCCAGCTCGACGGGGTCGAAGTGGCGACCACTATGCGAACCCCAGGCCACGACTTCGAGTTGGCTGCCGGGTTCCTGCATTCGGAGGGGCTGCTGGCCGGCGCGCCGATTCAGACGGTTCGGTACTGCGCAACGGGCTCGGCGGTGACCACCGAATTCAACGTGGTGACCGTCGATACCGGCGGTGTGGCCCCCGTTCCGACCGTGCGCTTGCAGGTCACCAACTCGTCGTGCGGGTTGTGTGGCTCACAGACCCTTGAAGAGCTCACGTCACGTCTCAATCGGATGGAGGGCGCCAACCGTTTTCCGCTCGATGTTCTGGCGTCGGCTCCCGACCTGGTGCGCGAGTTACAACCGCTCTTCGGATCGACCGGGTCGGTTCACGCCGCCGCCGTGGTCCACGCAGACGGAAGTGTGGGCGAAGTTCGCGAAGACATTGGCCGCCACAACGCGGTCGACAAGGTTGTGGGGCGTCTGCTGCTCGATGGGCAACTGCCCGCAACCGACCACGCTTTGTTCGTGAGCGGCCGGGCATCGTTTGAGATGGTGCAAAAGGCGTGGGCGGCCGGTTTTGGTGCGGTGGTCGCCGTGAGCGCACCCTCGGCCCTCGCCGTCGACACCGCACGGGCCGCCGGGCTGATGTTGGCCGGGTTCGCTCGCAACGGGGCGATGAATATCTACTCGCCCACCGAACTGAAGTAGCCGCCCGGTGCTGGCCTAACCTTCGGAGATGGCTGATCCGGTTATTTCTTCTGAAGGTTTGGGTGTTCTGCACCTGTTCTGCACGGGCGCACAAACCGCCGACTGGGGCGCGATCGCCGAGGCGGTCACCAAGGCCGAGGCCGACGAGGTGCAGGTCATTCCGGTCGCCATGTTGGGTCACAAGGCCGACGTGGCGTTCATGGTCCTCGCTGCCGACTGGTGGAAGCTTCGCGACCTTCAGACCGCGCTGCTCGCCGCCGGGCTGACCCTTTCCGACTCGTACGTTTCGATGACCGAGATCAGCGAATACGCCGCCGGTGTCCCCGAAGAGATGCGTAACATGCGGCTCTACCCGGAACTGCCGCCGGGAGATAAGCCCGCTTGGTGCTTCTACCCAATGTCGAAGCGCCGCAACCCTGGCCAGAACTGGTTCACCACCTCGTTCGAAGAGCGCAAAGAGATGATGTACGGCCACGGAAAATCGGGTCGTGAGTTCAAGGGGCGGATCCTCCAGGTGATCACCGGTTCGACCGGGGTCGACGATTACGAATGGGGCGTCACCCTCTTTGGGCAGTTCCCCGACGATCTGAAAGAGGTCGTGTACACGATGCGATTCGATGAGGCGTCGGCCGAGTACGCCGAGTTCGGACCGTTCTACACCGGCATCGTCAGCACGGTGAGCGAGTTGGCCGAGCGGGTTGGTTAACGTGCCGGGCACTTCGGCCATCGTGCTCGGAGTATCCGACCTGAATGCCAGCACCGACTTCTTTGTCGCCAACGGTTTCCGGGTCACGTCGCTCATCCCGGCCGACGACCCGCAGGCCACCACCCTTGAGGGTCACGGTCTGACGATTCGCCTCGACCGGTCGGTAACGCCCACGGGTGGTCGGATCGAGATCGGCGCGGTGGTCGATGGCGGCACCTCACCCGACGGCGTAGAGGTGGTGGCGGTCTTGGCCACCGACGGTCACCAGTTGCCCGACCTTGTCCCCGAAGTCGTGGTGACCCATCCGGGCGATGGTTGGGGCGAAGGTCGGGCCGCGATGTTGTACCGCGACCTGATTCCCGGCCGGCAGGGTGGGCGTTTCATTGCGTCGCACATCAAGATCCCCAATGGCGGACCGGTGCCCGACTCGGTGCACTACCACCGGATCCGTTTCCAGATGCTTTATTGCTACAAGGGCTGGGTGCGGGTGCTGTACGAAGACCAAGGCGAGTCGTTTGTGCTCGAACCGGGCGATGCGGTGCTGCAACCACCCGAGATCCGCCATCAGGTTCTCGAAAGTTCCGATGGGTTTGAGATCATCGAAATTGGTTGCCCGGCCGAACACGACACGTTCTTCGATCACGAACTCGAACTGCCAACCGCGACCGTCGATCCAGCGAGAGACTTTGGCGGTCAGCGCTTTGTCCACCACGTGGCTGCCGCGGCGGTCTGGGCGCCGGCTGCGGCGGGTGCCGAACGGCGCGACCTCGGTATCGGCGCCGCCACCGTCGGACTCGCCGAGGCGGCCGTGGTTCGACTCGATGGTTCGGCCCCGGTCGACCTTGGCCACGATGGCGAATTCTCCTTCAGTTTCGTCCTAGATGGCTCGCTCGCCGCCCACATTGACGGCCACCAACATCAACTCGAAGCGGGCGCAGCCATCACCATCCCCGCCGGCGTATCCGCCCAGCTAACCCCCTCCGGATCCGCCGATCTCCTCCAGATCACCCTCCCCTGACTCAGAGTCATGGTGCAGTGTCCCGTGACTCTGAGTCATGGTGCAGAGTTGCGAGGAGTTGCTGGGGATAACTGGCCAGCTCGGTGCGTTTGGTGCACCAGATCGCGCGGTGAGTGACGAAATGACTCAGAGTCATGGTGCATTGTCCCGTGACTCTGAGTCATGGTGCAGTGTCCCGTGACTCTGAGTCAGGGTCTTTATCGTGGGTGGGGTGTTGGGTGGTCTGACAGACTGGGGGTATGGCTCACCTCAGTACCGAACAGCTTGTGGCTGGTGCCGACCAGGTTTTAGCTTCGCCGTCCGACACCGGAACGGTCGACATGATCGTTTGCCGCCCGGACAAAGGCGAGCGCCAGGTGCTCGACATCGGCGACCTCGTAGTCGGCGAAGGATTGGTAGGCGACAACTACCTTGCGCGCGGCAACTCCAGGACCGACGACGGCCTCGCTCACCCCGAAGCCCAGATCAACCTCATGAACAGTCGCTCGCTCGACTTGGTGGCCGACGGCGACCGCGAACGTTGGCCGCTCGCAGGCGATCAACTCCTCGTCGACTTCGACCTCTCGCTCACCAACCTGCCGACCGGGACCCGGTTTCGCGTAGGCACCGCAGTGCTCGAAGTGTCGGCCAAACCGCACACCGGTTGCGCCAAGTTCGCCGAACGGTTCGGCATGGAAGCGGCCCGGTGGATCAACTCGAGCAAAGAGCAGCGGTACCGCGGGATCAACGCCATGGTGGTCGAACCCGGCCAGGTGAAAACCGGCGACCACATCACCAAGCTGTAACCCCGAACATCGCCGCCCCCGTTCGTGGTGGTCGGGCGATCCCGGTCAGTATGGAGCCTCGTTACGGAGGTCGTGTGAGCATTCTTGGCAGCATCGTGGTTTCGGACCTCGACTTCGCCCATGCGGGTGCCGACTCGCTGTTCTTCGACATCAGCTTCGGCATCAGTCCCGGCGACCACGCGGCGATCGTGGGTCCGAACGGCGTCGGCAAGAGCACGATCCTCAAGATCTTGTCGGGCGAGCTGGAAGCCGACGGTGGCGAACACAACGTGGCCGGCACTGTGCTGACCATGACCCAGGACGTAGGCATGGCGCGGCCCGACGACACGATCCGCCAGATGCTGATCGATGTCGCCCCGCCGCAGTTGCGAGACGCCGGACGAGCGTTGGTCGAGGCCGAAAAGGCAATGGCCGACGGTACCGACGACGGTATGGGTTACGCCGAAGCGCTCACCGCCTGGGGCGACCGGGGCGGCTACGAGCTTGAGGTTCAGTGGGAGATGGCGGCGCAGCGAAGCGTGAAGTCGACGATCGACGACATGTCGACCCGGTTGGTGAGCGAACTATCGGGCGGCGAACGCAAGCGGCTGGTACTCGACCTCCTGTTGAACTCCGGGGCCGAAGTGCTGCTCCTCGATGAGCCCGACAACTACCTCGATATCCCCACTCGCGAATGGCTCGAAGGCCAGATCGCCGAGTGCAAGAGCACCATTTTGATGGTGAGTCACGACCGTTCACTGCTCGAGCGGGTCGCCACCAAGATCGTGGTGCTCGAAGGATCTGGATGTTGGGTACACGGTGGATCCTACGCCACCTTCCCCGAGGCCCGCGAGAAGCGCCAGAAGTTGCTCGGCGACGCGCTCAAACGCTGGAACGACGAGGAGCGCCGCCTCCATGCGCACATGAAGGTAATGAAGACCCGGGCGGCCCAGAACTTTAAGAACGCGACCAAGGCCAACGCGGCCGAGACCCGCTGGGAACGGTTCGTGGCCAAAGGTCCACCACCGCCACCGGTAGCCGATCAGCACATCTACGTGAACCTGCGAGGCGCCGACTCGGCCCGCCGGGTACTGAACCTTCAGGCGGTATCGGTGGCCGACCTGTTCTTCGCGTTTAGCGACGAAGTGCACTTTGGCGAACGGGTCGGATTGATCGGTCCAAACGGCACCGGCAAGACCCACCTACTTCGAGCACTGGCCGGCGAGATCGAACCCGACGAAGGAACGATTGGTCTGGGTCCTCGGACCTCGGTGGGCACGTTTACCCAGATCAACGATCGCCCCGACTTCTTGGGCCGTGAAGCATTCGACATTGTCCGCGAGCGAACCCACGACGACGAGAAGGCCATGAAAGCGCTGGCCCGCTACGGACTAGCCGATCACAGCAAGCAGGAATTCGAAACCCTCTCGGGCGGACAGAAGGCGCGTCTCGAAATTCTGGGCCTCGAACTTGAAGGCCACAACGTGTTGTTGCTCGACGAGCCCACCGACAACCTCGACATCGAATCGTCGGAGGCCCTCGAACGGGCACTCGACGGATTCCAAGGCACCGTGTTGGCGGTAAGCCACGATCGCACGTTCCTCGAAAAGCTCGACCGGTTCATCATGATCGGCGACGACGGCGAGGTGTTCTCGTTGGTCGACTATGAGACTGCGGTGCAAGCGCTCAGCAACCCCGACACCGTGGCGAGCGTGGCCTTCGCCAAACGACTCTCGTCGACCGACTGAGGCCAGCCGCTAGTCGGCGAGATCGGGGATGCGTCGGAAGAAGACCGACCGGGGCAGGACCTGCGATGCCCCGGCTTGCTCGGCCGCCGCCAAGAGGTCGTCGTCGACGTGAGATCCGAACCCAATGACCTGGCGCTCGCCGAAATCGGCGGCCGACGTCGCCGCCGTGATCGCGTCGAGCACGCCCGGGCGTCCGAGGTCGACCAGCAAAAGATCGGCCGTTGAATCCTCGATCGCACCGGCCGACCGCAGCAGGGCGAAGTCGTGGTCGCGAAACGCCGCCCGCAGCTTCGACTGATCCATCAGGTCGGGGGCGAAGGCTTCGATTCGAGTCATGAGGCGCGCCGCTTGAGGTGCACAAACGCCTTGGCGGCGCCCCACTCGAGGCCGGGGACCCTCAGGTCGGGGTGGATGTCGGCGAAGTTGGCCGGCGACAGCGCATAGATATCGTCGGGGAACGCATCGGTTTCAAACACCGGGCGATCGGGCGCCGTGACCCTATGCTCGGCGAGTACCGCGGTTGGGTAGGAGATCGCCGATCGAACCAAGGCCAGCGGGGTCGACATTTGGTGGTCGATGTCGGTCGTGAGTAGCTCGCGGATGCGCCCACCCACCACAGCGGTGGCCTCGGTCGCTGCCCGCTCGGCGTCGGCCAACAGAGCCGGGGAAACCTGGCCGCCTTCGGCTGCCCGTTGCTCGATCGATCGGGCAACCCACGGTCCAATGTGCTCCTCGAGCAGGGTCGCCAACGTCAGCGAGATTTCGACCAGCTTCGCTTCGGACTCCGGGTCGGCCCGCTGGTCGGTCACGAGTCCTTGGCGAGCGCGCTGTTTAGGTTGCCCGACCGCAGACCCTCGAGGTCGACGGTGACGTATTCGTAGCCTGCGGCTTTGACCGTCTCGACGATCTCGGCCCGGTGTTCGATAACTCGGGTGAGGTCGTCGACCGGCAGCTCGATCCGGGCGGTGTTGCCGTAGTGCCGCACCCGCAGCGAGTCGAAACCAAGCCGAACCAGGCCGGCTTCGGCGCGGTCGACCGTCGACAACAACGCAACGCTGACCGTGGTGCCATAGGGCAGACGTGAAGCCAGGCAAGCCGCCGCTGGTTTATCGGCGGTGCGTAGCCCTAGGTCGTGTGAGACCTCTCGGATGAGGTCTTTCGTGAACCCAGCGGCCACCAGCGGGAAGGCTGCACCACGCTGTTCGGCGGCGCTTTGGCCGGGCCGGTGATCGCCAAGGTCGTCGAGGTTTACCCCGAGCACCACAGTGGCACCGCGCTCCTCGGCCAACGGGACCAGTTGGTCCATCAGGGCGTCCTTGCAGTGAAAGCAGCGATTGCCGTCGTTGATCCGGTAGGCGGCGTTGAGCATCTCGTTGGTCTCGACCTCGGCCCACGCCAAACCCCACTCGTCGGCCAGGCTTTGGCAGTCGTTGTGCTCGCGATCGGCCAGCGACGGCGAAACCGCCGTGACGGCAAGTGCATTGGGGCCGAGCGTGTCGGCGGCCACCCAGGCCAGCAACGCCGAGTCGACGCCGCCGCTGAACGCAACGATGACCTTGCCGAGGCTGCGTAGTTCGGCACGTAACGCCGCGAGCGCCGAATCGGCAGATTCTGCCGGGCGCGCTAAGGCCGCACTGTTTGCCGCTACAAGATTGCCCACGTGAGTCATGTAGCCGAAAGGCTAGGACCCCTGTCCGCTAGCGGCTAGTCGTGGCCTTCGACCGTGAAGCGAAAGCTGTCGAGGGCTTCGTCGTCCTGGGAGATCGGGGTCACCTCAAAGTCCAGCGACGTTTGCGACGAGGAGGTCCGGTCGCCGGTGATCACGTGGGTGTTTTGATACACGAAGTGGTGGAAGGTTTGTCCTCGGGTGAACTGCCCGTTGTTGTACTGCGACATGATGTCGTACCGGCCCGGAAGCGTCGTGGTCCAGGTGATGGTGTACGTGGTGTCGGTCAGTTGCAGGGTTGGCTCCCCGTCGAGGGCGAACTCGCCTGCGGGGGTTTCGAACTGGAAGTAACCGTTGCACCACAGCGTCGCCTTGGCGACCTTGCCTCCGCCGCAACCCCGAGAGCTTCCGACACTGAGGGTCGACGGCGACTTGGTCGAGTACTCGGTGCCAGCGAACAGGATCGACTTCACGCGCAGGTTCCGGTCGATCTCACTGGTGCGCTCGTCGTTCACGAAGGCGACCCGAACGTCGACGAGCTCGGTGGTGGCCGGCAGATCGAAGCGGTAGCGATCGTAAGACTCGCTTACCACGACCGATCCAACCACCCGTTGGTCGGGGCCGACCTGGATTTCCATCACCTCGGTACCGGAGGCTCCTTTGGCATGGACTTCAAGGGCCACACCACCCTCGGCGTATTGGAAGTACCCATTGCAGTGCAGAACCTGCCGGCGCTTCTTTCCTGGGCGGCAGGCGTCGACGGTGGTCCACGCTCCAGCGCTGAACGTGTCGGCCGACTCGCTCTCGTACCGAACGCCGTCGAGCTCGACCCAGTCAACTCGCAGGTTCCGGTCGACCGGTGGCTCGTACTTGTCGTTCACGAAGCTCACCCGTAGGTCTTCGAGGTCGATCGGGTCAACGCCCGGGCCCACGGTGAGATCGGTGGGGTAGAGGTTCCACTTCGTGCTGACAAAGAACGCCCCGAGGGTGTCGCCGCGGTGGGTAACCACCATCAGTTCTTCGCCCGTATCGCCCTTGGCTCGCACGACCAGCGTGCGCTCTTCGGTCGAATCCGATGCCGGATCGGCACCAACCGGGGTTGTACCGGTCGCCAACGTGGCGAGCGCAATCAGTCCGGCCAGGGCGGCAACGAGAGCCAGAATGAGCGTTGTGTTGCTCATGTTGCTCTTTAGCAACAGGCCTGGGCGTGAGGTGGGGGCGGAGAAACGACGTGAGGCAGTCATGTGGCGTCCAGGCTAGGAGGTTTTTGCACCAATGCGGCCCATACGGACATTCGTGAACGCCTTTCGTGTTGTTGGGTTGCTGCCTATGGCTTTGCCATGGCTGACTGGCCACGTGGATGGCTGTTAACACGAAAGAAACATTGCGGTTACTTCGCTGATATTCGACCCCACAACAATGCGTGAGTCGTTTCAATTAGTGAAAGTGAAGTGCCTCTGTGGATAGTGGCGATATTGCCTGGATGTTGATCGCGAGTGCCCTGGTGGTGTTCATGGTGCCGGGGCTGGCGCTGTTCTACGGCGGCATGACCCGTTCGAAGAACGTGCTCAACATGTTGATGATGAACATGGTGTGTATCGGGATCGTGCCGATCCTGTGGGTGTTGTTCACCTACTCACTCGGCAACAACACCGCCGAAGACGCTGGCTGGTTCGAACTCGGTGGCAAGCTCATTGGTGACTTCGGTGCCGTCGGACTCGATGGGTTCACCGGCGAGGATCTCATCATCGCCGCATTCCTGATGACCTTCGCATCGATCACCCCGGCGCTGATCTCGGGGGCGGTTGCTGACCGCATGAAGTTCTCCGCCTGGGTCGTGTTCGTCACGATCTGGTCGATCATCGTGTACGCCCCGATGACCTACTGGGTGTACTCGGGCTGGCATCACACCGGTGGACTCGGAATCTCCGACTCGCTTCCAGCGCTCGACTTCGCCGGTGGAACCGCCATTCACATCAATGCTGGTGCAGCCTCGCTGGCCCTCATCTTGGTGCTGGGCAAACGCAAGGGTTGGCCGAGCGAACCCATGCCTCCGCACAACCTCGTACTGGTTCTGCTCGGAACCGGAATCCTGTGGTTCGGATGGTTTGGCTTCAACGCCGGATCCGCCGCTGCGGCCAACGATCAAGCCATCCAAGCGCTTATGAACACCTTCGTTGCGCCCGCTGCCGGTTTGATCTCGTGGCTCGCCGTTGAGAAGTTGCGCGACGGACACGCAACCACATTGGGTGCCGCATCGGGTGTTGTCGCTGGTCTGGTGGCGATCACCCCAGCCGCTGGTTACGTCGACACGTTGTCGTCGATCGCCTTCGGTGCTGTGGCCTCGGTCGTGTGCTACTTCGCCATCCAACTCAAGGCGAAGCTCGGCTACGACGACAGCCTAGACGTGGTTGGTATCCACGGTGTCGGCGGCATCGTCGGCGGCGCATTGCTCGGGTTCTTTGCCCACGAGACCATCGGCGGTACCGACGGCCTGTTGTTCGGCAACGCTCGGTTCCTGGTCACCCAAATCGTGGCCATGTTGTCGGTCATCATCTACTCGTTCGTCGTCACCTTTGTGCTGGCCAAGGTCCTCGATGCGGTCATGGGACTGCGGGTCGACAGCGACGATGAACTTCTGGGCCTAGACAACGCACTCCACGCCGAAACGGCCTACAACTAATTCGCAAAGTGGCCATCAGAATCGCCGAACCAGGTGGTTTAGAACTACAGTCGTAGGTATTGGCCCCACATTCGCGGGAACCAGCGCTAGTTTGGCGGGTCTTCTCTGGGGGGAGAAGGCCCGCTGATCAGCTTTTTGGGGCTAGTTGGCAGCGTTTGCTTGCTCTCGAGTCCACTCGATCAGCTCGGCCAGAATCTCGGGGTGCTCGGCCTCGTTAAAGATCTCGTGCTGTAGGCCCGGGTAGGTGATTCGCACCGCACCCGGCACCGCTGCGAGTGCTTCGCTGAACTTTGCCGGAACCAGTCGGTCCTCGGCGCCGTGCATGATTCGTAGCGGAATGCCGATCGATCCAATCTCGTCGTTCGCGGCTTCCATGGCGGTGAAAATTTCGTTGCCGAGCATCGTGGTGGCCCCCGGCACCCGAAGCGGATCGGCCTTGAAGGTCTCGCCGACACTGGGGTCGTTGCTGAGAATGTCGCCTTCAACCTCGCCGGGAATCCGAAGCTTGGGTAGCAGCTTCGACAGGATTGGGGCACCGATTCGCTGCCATGCCGGAACCTCGGCACCGAGCGCCGGGCCCGAAAGGGCAGCGAAGTCGGGCTGGGGGTTCGGGCTTTGGAGATAGCGGGTGGTCATGAGCCCGCCCAGCGAATGGCCAAGCATCATGACCGGAACGCCAAGCTCTCGACGCAAAGCCAACGGTTCGACCAGGTCAGCCACAAATTCGTTGAACGAGTCGACGTGGCCTCGGCGGCCACCCGACAGCCCATAGCCCCGGTTGTCGACGGCAAGAACGTCGATGCCCGCTTCGGACAGGATCGCCCCGACGTGTTCGTAGCGGCCCGAATGCTCGCCGATTCCGTGCACGAGCAAGGTGGCGCACCACGGTGACTCGGCCTTCCAGCGGCGCCGGTATTGGGGGAGCCCGTCGGCGGTTGTGCCCGGCTCTTCAGTACTTACTCTGGTGGAACCCATGGGCCATTCTTCCGCGAGCAGGTCATGACGTGCCCAACTGGACGGAGCTTTGTAAACCTTGGTCAGTCGTTCCAAGGCGGGGTGCGAGGCGGATCAAACAGCACCTCGTATGGCTCGCCCCGCACTGCGGCAAAGGCTGGGGTAACCCAACTGCTATGCCCGGCGAGCGGCTCGGGCAGGTTGTCTTCGTCGAACCAGCCGACGTCGGTGGTTTCGAGTGGATGGCCCTTGAGTTCGCCGCCGACTGCTCGACACAAAAACACGGTGGAGTAGAGCGGGATCTTGGTGAAACCCATCCGGAGTCCATCGAGGATGGCGAGCACACCGGTGACCTCAACGTCGATACCGGTTTCTTCTTTGCACTCTTTGACTGCGATCTCCGATGGTGAGTAACCAACGTCGGCCCAGCCAGTGGGGTAGAGCCACACGCCCGAGTCCGACCGCTGGATTAGCAGGATCTGACCCTCGTCGTTTCCGACTACCGCACCGACGGTCGACTTAGGCGTGACATAACCCGCAACCCCTTGCCCGACCATCGACAGCCACTCGGTGTTGAGGGTTTCGGCGTCGTAGGGCGACCCGGCCCGCGACCGGATATCGGCCGCGACCTCGAGGATCTCTTCGAACCGTTCGCGCTCGTACAGGTTGTCGGTGAACCCCATTCCGGTGCGGGCGGTCGCGGCGAGCGTTTCGCCCCAACGAATGAGATCGGCCTCGGTTGGTGGAGTGTTTGGTGCTGACACGCCTCTTGCTTAGCAGTTGCGCGGGCGGGTCACTGCTGAAGCGCGAACAGGATTGCCCGTTCGATGTCGGCCAGAACGTCGGCTTGGTCGATGCGTTGGCCCGACCGGTCGAGCACGTAGAACGTGTCGACCACATCGTTCATCAGGGTTTGGACCTTGGCGCTCACGATGTCGAGATCGAATTCACCGAAGGTACGGACGATTCGGTACAGCACGCCGACTCCGTCGGGGCAGCTCACCTCGATGACCGTGGCGGCCGACGATGTTGTGTTGTCGAACGTGACGGTGGGTAACGATGGGCGGGCCTTGAACGCCTTGGGCGCTCGGTAGGTGCTGGCCCGTTCGGAGATTCGAGCTTCGATCGCCATGCGCCCGTCGAGTGCTCGATCGAGGTCGCCGAGAACCTTTTCCCAGGGGATCGTGCCACCGTAGGTGTACGCGACCCGGAAGACTTCGAGGCCCATTCCGGCTTCGGAGTGGATGTTGGCCTCGAGAATGTCGACCCCATTGAGCGCGAGCACGCCGGCAACCCGGGCAAAGAGTCCGGGGCGGTCGCGTTCGACGATGGTGAGCATGTTGTCGTGAGCGTCGAGGTGGCGTTCACCGGCGCGAATCAGGTCGACCTGGTGGGCGGTGGGGAAGTCGGAGCCGACGACCTCTTCGGCCGTGCCGCCCCGGAGAAGGTGAGCGGTGCGGTGCACGAGGGTGGAAACAAGTTCGGCTTTCCAGGTGCCCCACGCCGATGGGCCGGTCGCGATCGAGTCGGCCTCGGTGAGCGCGGCGAGCAACTCGAGCAGTTCGACCGACCCGACTTCATCGGCCACGTGCTGGAGGGTGCCGTCGTCGTCGAGGTCGCGTCGAGTGGCGACGTCGGGCAGCAAGAGGTGGTGTTCGACCATGGCGACGAGGGCATCGGTTTCGGCGTCGTCAAAGCCCATGCGGGGGCCCATCTGGCGGACCAAGTCCATGCCGACGATGGTGTGGTCGCCCGGGTAGCCCTTGCCGATGTCGTGGAGCAGTGCGCCGAGCACGAGCAGGTCGGGTCGGTCGACCCGGTCGGCGATGAGCGCTGCTTCAGAGGCTGCTTCGATGAGGTGCCGGTCGACGGTGAAGCGGTGATAGGCGTTTCGTTGCGGTCGTGACCGGCACGGTTCCCACTCGGGGATCATCGCCGAAATCAGACTGACCTGATCGAACGCTTCCCACACCGGAATCGCCGCCTTGCCGGTGAGCAGCAGGTCGGCAAGCAGGGCTCGGGCTTCGTCGGGCCACGGCACCGGCAGCGGCGGGGCCTCGGTGGCTAGTCGGGTGAGGGTGTCGCGTTCGATAAAGGCATGGTGGGTGGCCGCGGCGGTGGCTACCCGGAGAGGGGCCACGGCATCGATCTGTTCCTCATTGCGTCGATCGAGGCGGATCTTGCGGTCGTCGAGGATGACGCCCGGCGCCACCTCGCGTGGCTTCGCACTTCGGAACCGGCGACTGCGCAGCGAACTGTGGACCCGGTTCCAGACGCCGTTGCTCGTCCACAACACCGACCGACCAGCCGACGCGAGATCGGCCATCAGCTCGTCGGCATCGCGGTAACCAAGTCGGTCGCTCACTTGGTCTTGGAGTTCGAGGAGCAGGGTGTTGGAGCTTTGCCCGGTGACTTGATGGAGGGCGACTCGCACCTTGGTCAGGGTCTCGTGGGCGGCGTCGAGTGCGGTTCGGTCGACGGCTGGGACCCACGGCTCGCCGGTTTCGGCCCAACCCATCGCGTGGAGATCGCGCAGTCCGCCGCGAGATTCCTTAAGGTCGGGTTCGAGTAAAAACGCCAGTTCGCCGTGAGCTGCTTCGCGTTCTTTCACGTGCTCGGCGAGTTCGGCGAGGTAGCGCTTCTCTCCCTTGAGCCACTGGGTCTTGGCGGCGCTGGCCACGTCGTCGGCGAGCGATTGGTCCCCAGCGATCAATCGACAGTCGAGCATGGCGGTTGCGGTTGCGAGGTCGTCGCCGGCGAGCGACAACGCCTCGGTGGTCGATCTCACCGCGTGGCCAAGCTTGAGGCCTTCGTCCCAAATTGGGTACCAAATCTTCTCGGCGAGCACCGCAATCTCGTCGGTGCTGAGCTTGGGATGGTGCAAAAGCAACACATCGACGTCGCTACCGGGTGCCAGCTCGTCGCGTCCATAACCCCCGATGGCGACGAGTGCCGCGCCCTTGGGTGGGGGACTGGCCGACTCGTAGAGTTCGGCGAGCCACTCATCGGTCGCCCGCGAAAGAGCTTGCGAGTACTCGATTCCGGAGCATTCTCGGTCGGCGAGCGCCTTTTGACGAAATACTCGCAGAACATCGTTCACTCTGGTAACGCTAGTAGTCACCAGTAACATTAGTCATCTTCCCAACCCACATTTTGAGGTCATCTATGAAGCCCTTGTCCCAACTTCGACGCCGCGTTGGCGCGGCCACAGCAGCGACAGTGCTGGTTGCTACCGGTCTCGGTATCGGCGCACCACCGGCCGCTGCGCAGTCACCGTGCGGCGACGCACCCGATGGGTACAACGTGATCGTGTCCAATGCGGCCGTAATCACCGGTACCAGCGGCAACGACTTCATCTGCGCCGGCGACGCCGACAACACCATCAACTCGAAAAAGGGTGACGACATCATCTTTGGTCGAGCGGGCAACGACACGATCGACGCCGGCCCCGGCGCCGACGTAATCGAAGGTGGCGGAGGCGACGACCTCCTCATCGGCGGTAAGAAGGCCGACGCGGACACCATCCTCGGCGGTGCGGGTAACGACATCTTGCGCGGGCTCGGCGGCGACGACTCTCTTGATGGCGGCTCGGGTAACGACACCCTCCAAGGCGGCTCGGGCGACGACACGCTCAACGGCGGCAAGGGCAACGACCTGCTCAAAGGCAAGCCCGGCAAAGACACCATCAACGGACACGATGGTGCTGACAACCTCCAAGGCGGCGGCGGCAACGACATCCTTAACGGTGGCCCCGGCGACGACGGCCTCGCCGGTGGACCCGGTCAGGACCTGCTCGACGGAGAAGACGGCGCTGACCGCTTGCGTGGTAACGCCGGCGCCGACAGCCTGTTCGGCCAAGCGGGCGACGACAAGCTGCGTGGTGGCTCGGGCGACGACATCCTCAACGGTGGCGCTGGCAACGACGACATCGACGGTCAGACAGACACCGATGAAGCCGACGGCGGCGCCGATATCGACACCTGTATTGCCGAAACCACGATCAACTGTGAGTTGCCGGCCGAGGACTCCGATGGCGATGGCGTGCCTGATGCGAACGACAACTGCGTCAACGATCCGAACGCCGACCAGGCGGACGACGACGGCGATGGAATTGGCGATGTCTGTGAACCCGACACCGATGGTGATGGTGTTGACGACGACAATGACAACTGCATCGATGATCCGAACGCCGACCAGGCCGACTCCGATGGCGACGGCATCGGCGATGTCTGTGACCCCGAAGGTCCCGACACCGACATGGACGGCCTCGACGACACCACTGAGGACATCGATCCGGCGACCAACCCGACCACGTTCAACGCTGACCGTTTCGCATCGCTCACCTCGAGCACCGGCGGCTGGACCGCTGGCGGAACCGCTTCGGTGAGCATCACGGGTACCGCCCAGATGTTCAGCTGTGACATCAACGCTGACGGCAACCTCGACCGCCTGCAGGAAGGCGGAGGCGGCGGCTTCGAAGGTTCGTGCAGCCTGACCACCGCACCACTTGAGGTCGGCGACATGATCACCGTCACCGACGACACCAACGGTGCGGTAAAGACCCTCACCATCAGCCTCACCATCACCAAGGTTGAGCGATGGAGCGAGATGGTCTTCGGTACCGCTGCTGCGGGCGCCGAGGTTGAGGTCATCGCCAAGAGCACCACCGGCGACAGTGCACCGGTAACCACGACTGCTGATGGGGCCGGTAACTGGGTTGCTGACTTCTCGTCGCTGCCCTTCAACATCGATGTGCTGAACGGCGCTCTCGCAGCGACCGCTTCGACCGCCGATGCCGAAGCCGACGTTGAAGAGCTCGGCTTTGAGATCACCCACGCAGGCGTCGAATTCGAGGCCGCCACCGGTGTTGTTTCGCCGAGCGACCAGTTTGACTGGGCACCCGGCGCGACCGTGACGGTCCAGCACCTCGATACCGACAGCACCGTTATCGAAGAGCTGACGGTTGTCACCGATGCGGTAACCGGTGCATGGAGCGTGACCCTCACCGGTCCGTTCGCTGCCGGTCAACGCATTGAGGTAACCGACGACACGGTGATGGACCCAGCGTTCGTCATCCCGGTCGTCTAGCAACGCCAACCAAGCTGCATCAGGTGTCTGACACCTGATGCAGTTTGGATGTTCGAAAACTGCAGCGGCCGCACCCGATGGGTGCGGCCGCTGTTCGTTTTGCACTGGAGCCTGGCACTGGGTCGGTCTCAGCCCTGGCGGGCTTCGATCCTTACGGAGTTTCGGCCTCCGCTTCGCGTCGGTCTCAGCCCTGACGGGCTTCGATCCTTACGGAGTTTCGGCCTCCGCTTCGCGTCGGTCTCAGCCCTGACGGGCTTCGATCCTTACGGAGTTTCGGCCTCCGCTTCGCTCCGACCAAAACGTCCCTCGCGTTGG
>CALHTF010000051.1 GCA_938038815.1 uncultured Acidimicrobiales bacterium
TTCATCGTTTCGACCTGGGCGTCCATGGTCGACCAGCGGTGTTCGAAGGGCGCACCAAGGGCTCGGTAGTCGTGGTCGCGTCCGCCGACCCCCACACCGACCGTGAGGCGTCCTTCGGCGAGCACATCGACCGACGCCAACTGCTTTGCCGTATCGACCGCATCGTGGGCCGGTAACACGATGATGGTGGTGGCCAACTGCACACGCACGGTGAGCACGGCGGCCGACGCGAGCTGCACCATCATGTCGTGAGATTGATAGGTCACCCGCTCGGGCACGGCGAGGGTGGCCCATGGGCCTTCATCGATCGCTCGGCACCACGCGACATGTTCGGCCCGACCGTGCGGGATCATGGTGGGCAGGGTCATCGAGAGCTGCATGCCTGTGGTCTAGCAGCCCCGTCCCCCGGCGCCCGAAACGTCTGTTGTTAGGTAACGGCGAACTCGACCTCGCCGAAGGCTCCGTAGTCGGCACGCACCGTCCGGCCCGCCTCGAGCGGCGTGACCCCAGCGATGGTGCCGGTGCTGATCACCTGACCAGCACGGAGATCGATGCCCCGGCCGGACAGGTGGTCGACCAACCATGCGAGTGCGATGAGTGGACCACCGAGCGCATCGCTCCCGACGCCAGCCGCAACCTGATCGCCATCAACAACAAACGCGCACGCCACCGACTCGAGGTCGAGGCTGAGCCAGTCGGTCCGTTCGGCGCCGAGCACCAGGCCCTGGTTGGCACCCTGGTCAGCGATGACCGTGCGGTAGCCGCACGTACTGATGTCGGGAAAGCAGCCACCCACCAACTCGATCGAGGGTCGGGCCGACGCCACCGCTGCGATCAGATCGTCCGTGCTGAACGGTCCGTCGGCCGCCAACACGTCTCGGCCTAGAGTGAGCGCAATCTCGGGTTCGGCCATCGGATTGTGCAAGTCGCTAGCCGGGATCTCGGCTCCGCTGTCGTACACGGTTCCGGCAAAGACCGGCCCGGCGAACGGGCCATCGCAGCCCAGAAACTGTTGGGCAAAGGACGAGGTAGCACCGATCTTCCAACCCACGATCGACTCGCCTCGCCGTTTGGTAACCCCGGCCTGGATCGCATAGGCCTCGGCGTCATCGGCGGGCGGATGAGCCAGCTGATCGTGGGTCGACTGAGAGGATCGACCAGCAACCAGCTGGGCAACATTGGCTTCGATTTCGGCGGCTTCCATCGCCGAAACCTAGCCGCGCAGGCCGAACGGCTCGACTCAAATTCGGCGGAGCAGAGCGACGCTCTAACGGTTGTCGGTCAGGAACCTAGCCAAATGGAGTCACGACCACCGTGCGGTCGCAGCGGCTGGTTGCATCGGCCGAGCCGGGGATCCCACACGAGTTCTGTCCCAACCCGCCGTTGAGGTAGTCGGTTCCAGCGTCACCGGTGAGACGGTCGTCGTTTTGGCCGCCAAACAATCGGTCGTCGCCGTCGTTCCCGGTGAGCAAGTCGTCTCCGGCGTCGCCAACCAAGGTGTCGTTACCCGTGTGGCCGATCAACCAGTCGGTACCTTCTCCGCCGATGAGCCAGTCGTCGCCAGCTCCACCGAGAATGATGTCGTTACCCCCGAAGCCACAGATCACGTCGTCGCCAGGCGTGCCATAAATGAAGTCGTCGTCCTCGGTGCCAAAGATGGTGCACCAAGGACGCTCCAGATCGTCGCCGCTCATTGCCGGATTCGTTCCATCGAATATTTCTTGCCCATCACGGATGCCGCCGGTGTCGGTATCGGGGTTTCGAGGATCGAGACGGAAACGAAGTTCGACCCCGTCAGGCAAACCGTCTCGGTCAAGGTCCGGGTTGGTCGGCGACAAGCCCAAGTAGACTTCGAGGCCGTCGCGGGCACCATCTCCATCGGAATCAGGATTTCGCGGATCAGCTCCTAACGACCTTTCAAGTTCATTTGTCAGAGCGTCACCATCGAGGTCGCCTCCCGGCCCGTCTTGCAGATTGTCGTCGCACAAGTCGCCAACGTCGTCTTTGTCTCCATCAGCCTGGTCCGAGTTGGGTATCGACGGGCAATTGTCGAGGTAATCCGGAGTTTGGTCGCTATCAGTATCGGGGTTACTCACTGACGTCCGATCGATGCAGAGTTCGTTTCCATCGGTGGTTACGACTACTGAACCGTCTGGGGCAACCGCTGATGATCGCCGCAGGAGCGAGTAATCAGTGCCGCGGCAGGCGGTGGGAATGAGCGAAATAATCTCCGCAGTACCGTTGGCGCGAACGACAATCCGGTCCCCGTCGAGTTGAAAGACGCGACTTGGATCTAAATCAGGAACCAGCGGGGTACCCGCCGGGGCGTATGACGCGAGCACCGACAGATCGGCCAGCCTCAGCAGGCGATCGTTCAACCAGAGTTCTTGTCCACTCGCACCGAGGGAAACCCCCGTACCTCGGGGTTCGATGTCACGAATCGTGCGAACGATGGGCAAGGTGGCAACCGCCCGGTTAAGAATCACCAGCTCCCTTTGGGGTTCGAATGCCATGAGCACCCCGTTCGAGAATTGAACGGAGGCTCGGTACACCACGTGCTCCGAGATCACTTGAGTGCCGGTGCCACGGTCAAAGTTGACGAGGTAACCAAACGATGCGGCTGCAATCGCAAACTTTCCTGGGGCGTACTCAGCAAAGCTGCCACTACCGTCTTCATGGGCGTCGAACGCGGTCCGCTCGACGGATCCGGTGGCTACATCAACGAAGGCGATCCCGCCTGACGCCAAGGTCACCGCTACTTCGGCGCCACCTCGAGTTAGCCCCAGCTGTGCCACACGCTCTCCGACCGGTAGGGCTTCGAGCTCGGTACCAGTCGCTAGATCGACCACCCCTACTTCTTCACCCTGCAGGGAGGTGAAGTAGGCGACGTTCCGTTCGTGGTCGACGACAATGTGTTCTGGACTTACCGATAGGCCATATCGTTCGGCCCGCTTCAAACTGGCGTTGATTCCGTCGAGTCGTTCATCCTCGTCGACCTGCACCGCTAATGGGTGAAGCCAGTCGATATAGGTTCCGGAAACGTCCTCAAACCGAACCATCTGCAGTTCAGACCTGATTCCTCGAACCACATAGGTGCCGTCGCGATCGGTCGTAGTTGTTACGCCGCCACTCGACTCGAATGCTGCTTGGTGAACTCGAACTCGGATGTTGCCAAGGGGTTGGCCTTGTTCGTCGGTCACTCGACCGGCGATAGAACCCCATGCTGGAAGCCGAAAGTCGATACCACTTACTGCGTCTGCGGCACCGACCGGAACGCTCGTTGCCGTAGTCCGGGTTGGAGCTCCATCCCACCACTGTGACTTCAGCGGGTGCACCGAGCCAGCTGCCACGAGGTAGTCGCCTTGTCCGGGCAGGTTTAAGGTGTAGCTACCGTCCTCGTCAGTAAACGCAACCACTCCGCCTCCTTGAGATGGGTCGGTTGCATAGATTCGAGAACGATGGACCGGATTGCCGTCGGGATCAACGACCCTTCCACTGATCGATGAACGCTCAACCAAGCGAAGATCAATGCCCTCAACGTTCGAGCCCTTCTCAAACGAAACAGCGGTTGCTTCCTCTTCAGTCGGCGAATCTTCCCAGAATCGTGGAGCGTGAGTAGCCGACGACGCGCTAACCAAGTAGTCGCCGGGACTTTGGATCCGGTACTCCCAGTTTCCATGTTCATCAGTCGTCGCTGACTCACCTGATGCAGATTGACGAAGCCGAATGACGACGGTCGCGCCCACAATCGGGTCGCCTGTACTTGAGATGACGGTTCCTGAGATGGTGCCCGCCGTGGTCAACACCGCGTCCGCCTGAACAGTCGAGTTCGGCCCGACGGCGAGAATCCTCGCTTCGAAGGCGCTGTCGGCGCCGTCGAAATACTCCCGGAAGTAGTCGCGGTGGAAAAACCCGAGACGATAGTTGCCCTCGGTAACTGCGAGTTCGTATGTCCCGTCGGCGTTAGTCCAGGCCCGAAAAGATTGGAAGTTGTCGTTGAAAGCCAACAGACTCACAGACTCAATCGGTTGCCCTAGCTCGTCGGTGATCACCCCTGAAATCCGGGCAAGAGCATCGACCACCACGTCCAGGTCAGCAACCTCATCTCCATCGGAAAGAGTGATCGGAGCGCTCAGCGCTTGGGTCTTCGCATCGAGGTACCACTCATCGACTATCTGTGGAGCGGTTGCGGATTCTCGCGCCATACTGTTCGCAACACGGAGGTTGTGGGTACCAGCCGTAAGCCCGCTCACCTCGTACATACCCTCGGAATTTGTCACTGCCTGTTTGGACGAATCGCTCCCCACGACCTCTACGCGTGCGTTCAGAACGGGCTCACCCGCTTCGGTCAGAATCCGTCCGGACAGCTTTGCTTCCCGGTCGAGCTGCACATCAATGACTGTGTTATCCGCTCCCTCCACCACCTGAACGAGAGCAACCGATGTATCGAGATAGGGGGCCACTGGATTGAGGTCGATTCGGTAGGTACCAGACTGCACACCGTCAAACCTGTAGCTGCCGTCGCCAGCGGTTGTCGTTTCGAGGAGAGGTCCGAACGAATTGCTCAGGGTTATTGCGACGTCATCCACCGGGTCTCCTGAGCTATCCAGCACGGTGCCAACGATGGCACCGCCAGATACGAGCATGAGGGTGGCGTCAACTCGAACCTCCGCGTCGGGTTCGACGTCAATAGTTGGTTCGATGCCTTGAAGTTCGTATCCCGACCTAAAAAATCGGATCACGTGGGGTTCAGCACGCAGGCGTCGAATCTCGAAGGTCCCGTCGGTCCGGGTAGTTGCGCCTTGGCCAACAAAGTTTTCAAAGGGGTCTTCCGCACTAACGAAGACCCCATGCAATGGCTGCCCGAGTTCATCAGTAACCGTTCCGGTAATCGAGCCTCCCAAAGAGAGCTGTACATCAAAACCCGGATAGGTCTCATCAAGTTCGACGACGATAGGAGTCGCGTCCGAGGGCGTGGACGCATCTTCCCAATATTCAGGAAAGTAGCTCTCGATCGCATGGGTCCGATACAACAAAAGATGCTCGCCAGCCGGCAGAAAGAGCTCGTAGTTTCCTTCGTCGTCGGTTTGTGCATCTCCTACGGAGATGGACCGCAGGGGTTCACCATTCGCGTCCGTGACTCTCCCGGTAACCTTTGCCAGCGCATTTACGGTCATGTCGAGATCACGGAGATCATCTCCGCTGAAGAGATTGATCAACGACGGTTCGGCCTCACCAAAGTGCGAACTGGCGTACACGTTTCCGTCGACCTTCGACCGGTTGGTCATCACCCGGTAAACCTCCTGCGGGAGGTCGTCTCTGGTGTACCGTCCGGCCGCATCGGTGATAGCTACGTATGAACCACCTATGCCGTCGACGACTCGAATCGACACCTCGATTCCTTCAAGCGGTCGTCCTAAAACATCGGTTACGAGCCCGGAGATCGAACCGGGCTCTGGGCCCTCAGCGACTTCGTCTTGCTCCGCAGCTGACCCGTCCGCTTCTTGCGCGTATGCGGGACTGATTCCAAGTCCAGCGCTGAGCATTAGTAAGACCGTGAGGATTCGTGCGAATGAGAGCGCTGAACGTTCGCTCCGCACAGAAGAACCGCCATGAAACAACATGAGTTGCCATCGGTCGCAATGGAAGTGACCTGAGTCACCCACGAACGGAATAGTTCGGAATGACTAGGTTGGGGGCGATGACCGAATTCGAAGTCCTTGATGTGCATCACCATGTCGGCAATGCGTTCCGGGCACTCGGTGGGCCGCTGACGAACGCTCCCGAAATGAGTGAAGAGGAGTACCGAAAGGTCGAACTCGAGTCGCGACTTGAGATCATGGATCGAGGCCAGGTGCAACAGGCCATCGTGATCCCCGGCCACGGCTATCTGCGCACCAATGGCATCGCCGACACCCGAGCCGAGAACGACGCGATCGCCGCGTACCGCGACCATCGCCCCGATCGCTTCCCTGCCGCCGTCGGCATTGTCGAGCCTCGAGATGGCGAAGCAAGTTTGGCCGAACTCGACCGCTGCCGGAACGACCTGGGGCTTGCGGGCATTAGTTTCCACACCCGGTTCCAAGGCGTATCACTCGATAGCCAGTGGATCATCGCCTATTGCCGCCACATGGCCGAGATTGGGTTGGTCCCGGTGCTGCACGCCATGGACGACACCCCAGAGGAAGCGCTTTGGAAGTTGGCAACCGTGGCCCGGTCGATTCCCGACACACCGGTGCTTGCCCTCGACGCGTTCGGATCGTACGAGGCGACACGCGAGTGCTTCTTCATCGCCGAGAGCGCACCCAACATAATTTTCGACACCAGCCTGAGCTACAACTTCGACTTCATCGAGGACTTCGCCAACCGGTTCGGCGCCGACCGAATGGTATTTGGCACCGATCTGTACTCGCACCCAGTCGGTCGGCGCATCAGTCACATCCTCGACCAGATCAAAGAGTCCGACCTGTCCAACGATGACAAAGCAGCGATCATGGCGGGCAACGCACGGCGCCTGTTCGGGTTGGCCTAACAATCCAACTACCGCTGTTCGCCCCCGAGGTCAGCGTCTAGCCTGGCGCTGGCGGGAATTCGAATTGTGGAGATTCCTGTGTCGACCCAGCCGCCTATCCCGAACCCTCACGGATTCAATCCGGATGAGACGACGGCCTATGTCGCCCCGGCGACCCCGCCGGGTGAGGGCTGGTGGAAAGCGTCGGATGGTGAGTGGTACCCGCCGAGCCTCACACCCACCCTCCCCGGACCGAGCTGGCACCCTGACCCTCAGCAGCCCAACATGCTGCGGTGGTGGGACGGCACCTCGTGGACCAACCATCGCCACCAACTGCCGAGTCCAAACCAGGTTCCCGTCACGGGCGCTACCACAGCGCCTCAGATGCAAACGACTCGTCGGGTCCGAGGTCGCACCGCGCTCTTCGCTGGTCTGGCGCTGGCTGCTGGCGCCGTCGGCTACTCGGTGGGCACCGGCGACTCCACTGATGTTCAGAGCGCAACGGTGGTCGCACCAACCGTGCTCGGAACAGTCGAGGAACCCTCGACGCCGACAACAGCAACGCCGGCCACCACGGCCGCCCCGCCACCAACCAGCGCATCGACCACGTCGACCACAACCACCAGCACAACCACCACCGAACCGGTCGACATCTTTGCCGCGCTCACCGCGGCGGAGGCCCGCGACGCAGCCGGATGGTTGGACGACATTGAGGTCGTCACCGCACCGAGCCCGGAAGTTGACTACGACCGCGACGCTTATCAGCCAGGTGGATGGCTCGACCTCGACGGCGACTGCCGGACCGGTCGCCACGAAGTCCTTATCCGAGATGCTCTCGACGACGTCGACCTCAGCGACGATGGCTGCTTTGTCGACCAGGGGCAGTGGGCCGACGCTTGGAGCGAGGAATCGCCGATCGCCATCGATGGCGCACAGATCGACCACCTGGTTCCCCTGAGCCACGCTCACAAACACGGAGGCTGGCGATGGGACGACGCGACCAAGCAGGCGTTCGCCCACGACCTGTTGACGCTGGCGGTCGTTGGCCAAGCGACCAACTCATCTAAGGGAGCATCGAGTCCCGCCGAGTGGCGCCCACCTGTCGAGTCGACGTGGTGCGGGTACGCAATCGACTGGATCCGCACCAAGGTCACGTGGGAACTCACTGCCTTGGCCGACGAAATCGAGGCGCTGCGCGACATGCTGGCTACGTGCGACTCGACCGACTCGGATGGACCGCGAGCGGTAAGCCTTCAACAAGGCATCGGCGCGGTAACCATCGCAACGACCACAACAACGACCACGACCACCACAACAACCGCCGCGCCGGCACCCCCGACAACCTCGGCGAAACGATGCGACCCCAACTACACCGGCTGTGTCCCCGTTGCCTCCGATGTTGATTGCGCCGGAGGAAACGGCAACGGACCGGAGTATGTCCGGGGACCGATCGAGGTCATCGGCCGCGACATCTACGGTCTAGATAGAGACAAAGACGGCATCGCCTGCGAGTAGCGCTTCACGACGCGACGTACACAGCGTTGACGGTGCTTGAGACTTCGGGTTCGAGCACGGTCTGCACCACATACCAACTGGCGAGTTTGTCTTCGGCGATGAACACCGCCGTCGGGACCCCGTCGATCTGTTCGATTCGAGGGCCTTCGTAGTTCTCGAAGTCGACCGGCAGTTCTCTAGCCGCATCGGTGAGTTCGCTCAGACCTTCTTCGGGGAAGCCGGTCGGGTTCAGACCGAGCACCGTCGACCACAACGAAGCGGTTACGACGGCCACGTCATCAGCGGTTGGTTCGAGCCCCTCATCCCAGAAGCACTTTTGTAGCGCCTCACCCGTGGGTTGCTCCTCGTCGAATTCGCGCTCGTTGAGCCACGACCCATCGGGAAGCACGACAAACCGGATCTTGAAGGTCAGCAC
>CALHTF010000052.1 GCA_938038815.1 uncultured Acidimicrobiales bacterium
GCGGCTGAGCGCGGCGAACTGCTCGTCGCTGCCTTGGGGCAACAACTTGGTGAACGGTTCGTCATGGAACTCGACCTCGGGGTGCTGGTTGAGCATCGACAACAGATGCGTCTTGCCAGTACGACCCGCGGTCAGCATGACTACCTTGCGGTGTCCGCTGCAGTGCACGGTTATCCGACCGGCTTCTCGAAGACCATGAGGGTGCGGAACATTCCGGTGTCCTTGAGCAGTGCGACTTCGATGTCGCGCACGTCGGTCACGTGGTTCACGCCGTGCTCAGCGAACATGTGCTTCATGGCCGGCTTGCTGAGCGCCCAGTAGTTGAGCTGTCCGGGGTTCAACGTGTTGATGAAGCGGCAGTCGTTCTCGTCTTCGTCTGAGTGGTAGCCAATCGTCTCGAGGAGCAAGGTGCCACCCGGCTTGAGCGAGGCGCATGCGTTGGCGATCGATCCCCACACATCGGGCAGGTGATACAGGGTTCCCAGGTGCAAGATGAGGTCGTATTCGTTTTCCTTGCGGTAGGTGCCAGCATCGCCTTCGGCCAAGTTGATGCCGTCCTCAATCCCGATGAAGTCGAGCAGTTCTTGCACCTTCGGAATCGACGGCGCGGAGTAGTCGATACCGTCGACTTCGCAGTTGAGGTACTTGCGGAAGAAGATCGAGTGGTACCCCTCGTTAAACCCGATGTCGAGGACCTTCTTGCCTTCGAATTTGGTCAGGTCGACGTGCTGAGCAAACATGCGCAGCTTGCCGAGCGGCCGCGGGCTGTAGATGAAATCGTGACGCTTGAACTCGTCGGTCCGCGTTCCGTTGGAGAATTCAAAAACCACCCGCCAAGGTTCCCGAGCCTTGCAGTACGCATCGGTCTCGGCTTTCGAAAGATCGGTCTCGATGTAGAGCTCGTCGTTCGCCAGTAGCTCGGCCAATTGCTCTTGAGACCGGGCGGTCTGGTTTGCGCTCATTTGTGTTTCCTTTGGGAAAGTATTCGGGGGTGTGTTGGGGGGATTCGGGGCTAGAGCCCGCGAAGGGATCCGTCGGCGAGGTGATCCAAGAACCATTGGTAGGTCTGTTCAATGCCGTCGAGAAGGTTGATCTTGGGCTTCCAGCCCAGATCTTCGAGCTTGGTGGTGTCGAGAACTTTGCGCGGCGTGCCGTCGGGTTTGGTGTGGTCGAACACGAGCCGACCCCCGGGGTGCACAACGTCGCGAATCGCCTCGGCGAGCGACCGGATCGAAAGGTCGACTCCGGTGCCGATGTTGATATGGCTCTCTTCGTTGTAGTTCTCCATCAAGAACAAGCACGCGTCGGCGAGGTCGTCGACATGGAGAAACTCGCGCAGCGAAGATCCGGTTCCCCAGACTTCAACGTCGGTCGTGCCGTTGACCTTGGCCTCGTGGAACTTGCGCATCAGGGCGGGGAGAACGTGGCTGGACTCGAGGTCGAAGTTGTCGTTGGGTCCGTAGAGGTTGGTGGGCATCGCCGAGATGAAGTTGCAGTCGTACTGCTCGCGATAGAACTCGCACATTTTGATGCCGGCGATCTTGGCTATCGCGTAACCCTCGTTTGTCTTTTCGAGCGGTCCTTGAAGCAGCGCATCTTCAGAGATTGGTTGCGATGCATGGCGGGGGTAGATGCACGAACTACCCAGGTACAAGACCTTGCCAACGTCGGAGCGGTAGGCCGCATCGATGACGTTGGAGTGAATCATCAAGTTGTCGTACAGAAATTCGGCCGGGCGGGTCTGGTTGGCCCAGATGCCGCCGACGGTTCCGGCGACGAGGTAGATCTCGTCGGGACGTTGGGCTTGTATCCACTCATTGACGGCGGCCTGATTTCGCAGATCGAGCGACGCTTTGGGCGCGACCAAGATCTCGTTTCCGGTCTCGGCCTCGAGGTGGCGAACGATGGCGGAGCCAACCAAGCCTCGATGGCCGGCGACAAAGACGCGTTTCGCGCTAAGGGAGGTGGGTTGCCCGCTGGCAGACATGAACCCCAGATGTACCACAGACTGAGAGGCACTGAAACACTACGGAATCAACTAAGGCCGAATGACCTACGAAGGGGTTTTGACCTGCTGACCTGCGCCGCTGGGCCCCCGGCCAACGCCGTGCGGTTCGGTCGAGATTGCGGGTTGCTCGCCCTGGTCGACTCGGTTGCGGGCGGAATGAACCCAATCGACCAAGGCGGCACCCTGTGAGCGGCTCCAGTACGGGGGAGTCACGGCACCGCTCATTACGGTTATGTTACAACTATTGCGAACCGGTTACCGTTCAGGTGGTCGAATTTGTTTCAGCTGCCGGGTTCGATCGCACTGCCGACCGCCGATTTCACGGCGCTGGCCAGGGCATTTTCTTCCGGTTCGCCGCCGTCGACCACCAGAATATTTTCTCCTGATGGTCGATGTTGCTCGTCGTCGTCGGCCGGCATCGCCGAGCCCAGGGTCAGCATCGCGCCCGGTTGAACCGACCGAATCTGTTGTTCGGCCGACGACCGAAGTGTTTCGATCTGACGGCGGAGCCGTTGGATCTCCTCGTGGCTGTCGGCCCGGATCTGTTCGGCCCGCTGGCGCTCTTCGGTTGCCGCTTCAAGCGCCTTCGACGCTTCGATATGAAGGCGTTCGGTCTCGGCTCGAAGCTCGAAGAGCCGACGTGCTTTCGCCGTTGCCTCAGCCTGGGACGTATCGCTCGGTTCGGCGGGCGCTAGTGCCGGGGCGGCCATCGCCAGGGCTGCTACCTCGCTTGCCTCGGCCGCCTCACGACGGGCTGCTTCGCGAATATCTTCGGCCTGCCGGTACGCCTCAGCCCGGATACTCCTCGCAGTTTCTCGGGCAGCCGCCACGATCGCGATGGTGTCCTCGTGGGTCGAATAGTCGGCCGGCGCGGTCGGTTGGTTGCGTTCGGTCCGCAGCGCGTGAGCCACCGAGTACAAGTACGACCTCACCTGGGTTTGATTGAACCCCCGCCGGGCGGTTTCGAACGTTTTTGTCTCAAGTTCTTCCGGTCGTAGCACCATGGCCCGCACACTACCTCCCGGCTTCTCGGTCCGTTGACCGTCCGAACTCCGATGCAAACCTGATGCGGTAACGACACTTTCGCATCCGAGTTCGCCGGCGGTAGCTTTGGGAGCAACCCTCTCTAGCTCGGAGTCCTGATGCTGCTGACCGAAATCGACCACATCGCTATTGCTGTACACGACCTTGAAGCGGCCATTGCGTACTACGGCGAGGCATTCGGTGCCGAAGTAGCGCATCGCGAAGTGGTCGAACGCGACGGCGTTGAAGAGGCGCTCGTCAAGGTTGCCGACTCCTACATTCAGCTGACCACCGCGACCCGCGACGATTCGCCGATCGCCACCTTCCTCGCCAAGCGAGGCGAAGGTCTGCACCATGTTGGCTACCGGGTCGATAACTGCGCCGAGGCACTGGCATCACTGGTCGCCGCTGGTGGACGGGCGATCGACGAAGAGCCGCGACCCGGGTCACGCGGCACCACGGTTGCGTTTGTGCACCCAAAGGGCTCGTTCGGAACCCTGATCGAGTTGGTCCAGGAATAATCCCAGGCTCGGTGCTACCGGGCCATCTTTTCCAGGATTGCGTGGTCGGCGATCGTGATTCGTCGACGCGCCAGGTTTAACGCACCGGCTTGTTCGGCCCGTTGCAGCGCCCGGTTTGCGGTGGGTCGAGTCGTGCCGGCCATCGCCGCCAGATCCTCCTGGGTGATCCGAATTTCGGACCGCTCGTCGCTCTTGAAGTACGGCTCGAGCGAGAGGATTCGACGCAGCACTCGCTTGTCGGCCGGTAGGTACCGAGCCTCTTGGAGCAAGAGCAGAAGGGTCTGCATCCGCTCGGCGATTGCGTTGTCGAGCGCCTGATCGACCGATGGATACTGCTTGCGAAGATCGACAACATCTTCGGCGGCCAGGCTCATTAGTTCTGACGGTTCGAGAGCCACGATGGTGGCCGACCGGCGATCGTTTCCGTTGAGCAGAATAAGTTCGCCAAGCATGTCGCCCACACCGTGGATCGCGAGCGCCGACTCCTCACCTTCGACGGTCTGAACCCGGGCCAAGAGTCGGCCCTTTGCTACGAGGTACAGCCGGTCGCCCTGATCCCCTTCGTGAAAAACGATCTCCCGACGCCGAAAACGTCGCCGCACCATACGAGCGTGTACGGCCCGTCGATCTTCTTCTGGAAGCCCGCCAAGGAATCCCCAGTCCATATTTTTCTCTTTCCCAGCCAATAAGTGTTGTGTTGGTTGCAAAAGCCCGCCTGGCCAACCGCCAACGCGGCCAGTCTAATCAGTCCGCGACATCTACCAAAAGACGACATCTCCGAAGGAAACTTCAGGAACCCACCCTGAACTGGGACTACCTACTCAGAGTCGGTCGAATTTGCTGCTTCGTGGATAACCGTCTCACAGGCCATAATGAGCGGCGCGACGTTTGGATAGCCGGCGTATGGCGCCAAGCTGATCAGCGTTTCGCGTAGCTCGTCGGGGCTGAGTTCGTCTCGTTCCAGTGCAGCTGCTGCCTGAATCTTCCACACGTCGGTCTGGCCCTGGGCGGCAATGACCCCCATGATCATCAGGCGGCGATCGCGAATCGAAAGCACATCGCGATCCCATACCTCGGCGAACAGGCTCTTCATCATGACGTCGTTGAATGCCATCGTGCCTTCTGGCATCGCCGTGACCTTGCCGGCGTAGACCTCGTTGATCTTGCGGGTGCCTCGTTCGTAGGCGGTTTCGGTTGGTTCGCTGGTCACGATGGGTCCTCCACGTTGTAGACCGATGGCATTGCGTCGTGCACGGCGTGCAGAAACGGATTGAGCATGGGACGGGTCTCGCCCAAGCCAAGGGCGAGGGAGAGATCCTTTTGGCTGATCCCGACCTGGGTTTCGAGCATGGTGCGGAAATCGCCGGTGACGTGCTCGGCCGGGATGCCCAACAGGCCGCTGAACTGTTCGGTGAGGGTTCCGAGTTGGCCCATGTCGCGCCATGCGTCGAGCAGGGTTTTGGGGTCGCCGCCCGCCGAGACCATCAGGTCATGGCTAGTGGTGGCTGCGGCGAACTGTGCGTAGGTCATGACGTTGATGGCGATCTTGAGTGCCGCCCCCGACCCCACCGGGCCGGCGTCGATGATCCGGCTGGCGTAGATAGCGAGCAGGTCGGTGACCTTGGGTGGCATGTCGGGCACCCCGCCAGCGAGTACCAATTGGGTGCCGGCTCGAGCGTTGGTGTCACCACCAGCGACGCACGCGTCGAACAGTGGCACACCCCACGCAGCGGCGGTGGTCTGGGCGTCGCGCATCGTGTCGGGGTGAACGGTCGAGTGAATGACGATCGCCAGATCGGCGTGAGCGCCCTCGGCGATCCCGTCAGGGCCCGACATGACCGCGTCGATATGGTTGGCGGCCGGCACACAAATGCTGACCACCTCGGCGTTGTTTGCAACCTCGGCCGGACTGGCGGCGGCCACTGCGCCGAGACCTACAGCTTTGTCGACCGCTGCCTGGTCGAGATCGAACACGGTGACCGAGTCGTCGGTGTTACGGATCAGGTTCTCGGCCATGGCCGAGCCCATCATCCCGAGGCCGATGTAGCCGTAGCGAGTCATGAGGTGGCCTCCTTTGGCCCGGGAGTGAAGGCGATCGGCAGACTGGTCCAGCCGGTTACGTTCCCGCTGTGGAATCGCTGCTTGGCCTGGTGATCGACGGTGTAGTCGGGCATCCGGCGGTGGATTTCCTCAATGGCCACCTTGCCCTCCATGCGGGCCAGCGCCGCCCCGAGGCAGAAGTGGGCGCCGTACCCAAAGCCGAGGTGACGATCGGGCCGGCGGTCGATATCGAACTGTTCAGCGGTCGGGCCAAACTCGCGCTCGTCGTGGTTGGCGGCACCGATGTGCAGTAGCACCGAGTCGCCCTCGTGCATCTGCTGTCCGTGCATCTCGATGTCGCGGGTAAGCGTGCGGTGCATGTACTGGGTGGAGTTGTGAAACCGCAGTACTTCCTCGATCGCATGCGGAGCGAGTGAGAGGTCGGCGACCAACCGGTCTCGTTGGTCGGTGTGATGCGACAAGAGTTCGATCGTGTTGGCCACCATCTTGGTGGTGGTTTCGTGACCGGCAATGACAAACAGCACACAGAACCCGAGCAGTTCAGATTCGGTGAGTGCCCGGCCGTCGACTTCGAGTTCGAGTAGGTCCGAGATCAGCCCGCGTCCGTCGCCGGGGGAGCGGGTGAGGAGGTCGTTGGTGAAGTAGGCCAGCAACTCGAACATTCCCTCGGCCGCCTCGTGGGGAATCTCCATCGAGCCATCGTTGCGGATCAGGATCTTGTCGGCCGAGGTGCGAAGTTCGGTCCGGTCGCCGACCGGGATTCCAAGGATTTCGGAGATGACATCCATCGGGAACGGCCCGGTGATGTCGGCCACCAGGTCACCCTCTCCGGCCTCGATGACCGTGTCGATGTAGCCGTTGACGATGGCGCGAATACTCGACTCCATGTCGTTGACCTTGCGGCCGGTAAAGACCCGCGAGACCAGCTTTCGAAACAGTGTGTGGTCGGGCGGGTCGAGTTCGATCATCTGAGAGAACTCGTCCATCTGTCGGTTGACCGGACGACGGTTCTCGAGCGCAACACCGCCAGCCGACGAGAAGGTGTCGAAGTCGCGAAACGCTTCGAGGACATCGTCGAAGCGACTTAGGGCCCAGAACTTCAGCTCGGGGTTCCAGTAGGCGGGGGCTTCGTCGCGCATGCGTCGGTACGTGGCGTACGGGTCGTCGTGGGTGGCGAAGGCGTAGGGGTTGTAGTGCAGTTCGTCGGATACGGCAGCCATGACCCGACCCTAATCAACGGGGCCCGAGCCTCCCATTCTGCTCAGCTCGGCCCCGTGGATTTGGGCTGATACGGCACTTGGCAGCAGGCTGGACGCAACAGTTGGAAAAGCCAGGGGGAAGACAATGGCGAACCGATTTACCGATCGGGTTGCGGTGGTAACCGGAGCAGGCGGCGGCATTGGTGAGGCGTATGCCCGCGCCCTTCATAACGAAGGTGCCCGAGTCGTGATCGCCGAACTCAACGAAGAAGCCGGCCGGGCAGTAGCCGACGACTTGGGCGACCGAGCGTTGTTTGTACGCACCGATGTCGGCGACCCGGAAAGCACCGACGCTATGGCGGCGGCGACGATGGACGCCTTTGGCCAGATCGATCACCTCGTCAACAACGCAGCGATCTTTGGCGACATGGAACTCGCCGGGCTCACCAACGTCGACTACGAGTACCTCAACCGGTTTATGAACGTGAACCTCATGGGCGCACTGCATTGCACCCGGTCGGTCATGCGCCCCATGGGCAAAGACGGCGGTGGGTCGATCGTGAACCAGTCATCGACCGCGGCATGGATGGGGATCTCGGGATTCTACGGATTGGCAAAAGCGGGTCTTAACTTTCTCACCACGTCGTTGGCCCACGAACTTGCCCATCGCAACATTCGAATCAACGCCATCGCACCTGGGCCGACCGATACGGCAGCGATGAACAAGCAAGTACCCGAAGCGTTTCACGAGCCGCTCATTGGCAGCTTGGCGATCAAACGGCTCGGCACACCGGCCGACCACGTTGGCCCGGTGCTGTTCTTGTTGAGCGACGAGGCCCAATGGATGACCGGCCACATCATGGCGGTCGACGGCGGCCAAATTACGCGGATATAGAGGCGAGCAGCGTGAGCAACAGCATCTGGCGTGAAGAGCGCTTACTGATCGATGGCCAGCTACGAGTGGCGACCGGCGGGGCGACCTACGACAACGTCAACCCGGCAACCGAAGAGGTCATAGGCCAAGCGGCCGACGCCGGCCCCGACGACATCGAGGCGGCGATCGTTGCCGCCCGGCGAGCGTTCGACGAAACCGACTGGTCGACCAACCTCGACCTACGGGTCCGGTGCCTCAGCCAGTTGCATCACGCCCTGGTCGAGCATGTGCCCGAACTCACCGAGATCACGATCGCCGAGGTCGGGGCGACCCGGATGGCCTGCGGGTCGATCCAGGTCGTCGAGCCACTCAAATTTTTGCCGTACTACGCCGACCTGGCGGCGAACTATGCGTGGACGGCCAGCCTGGGCACCGCCGACACGATGGGCGGTCCAGCCGACCGGTGGACCGAGGCCGAGCCGATCGGCGTGGTCGCCGCAATCACGCCCTGGAACGTGCCCACCCAAATCAACCTGGCCAAGATCGTGCCCGCCCTCGCCGCTGGTTGCACGGTGATCCTCAAGGCGGCACCCGATACGCCTTGGAGCGCTCTGACCCTTGGCCACCTGATCGCCGAGCACACCGAGATCCCGCCTGGTGTGGTGAACGTGCTCACGTCGAGCCAAAACGACATCGGCGAGCTACTCACCACCGATCCGCGAGTCGACATGGTGAGCTTCACCGGCTCGACCCCCACCGGCAAACGGGTGATGGCCGCCGCGAGTGCGAGCGTGACCAAGGTGTTTCTCGAGCTCGGCGGCAAGTCGGCCCTGGTCGTGCTCGACGATGTGGAAGATTTCTCGATGGTCGCCGCAACCGCAGCGTTCGGCACGGCGATGGTCTGTGGCCAAGGGTGCGCATTGTCGACCCGTATCTTGTTGCCGGTGTCGCGATACGACGCCGGAGTGGCGGCGATCGCCGAGATGATGGCGGCTGCTCCGCCCGGCGATCCCGACCATGAGGCGACGATGATGGGGCCGCTCATCAATGCGGCCCAGCGCGAGAAAGTCGAGCGCTACGTGCAGTCGGCGGTCGATGCGGGAGCCCGGATCGTGTGTGGTGGCGGCCGCCCTGCGGCCCTGGAATCCGGCTTCTTCTTCGAGCCGACCCTGATCGCCGATGTGACCAACGATATGGCGGTGGCCCAGGAGGAAATCTTTGGTCCGGTGCTGGTAGCGATCGCCTACGACGATTCGGCCGATGGCGACGCTGAAGCCACCCGCTTGGCCAACGACTCGGACTTTGGCTTGTCGGGCCATGTCTTTAGTGGCGATGACGACCGAGCCCTCGCCGTAGCCCGGCGGATCCGCACCGGCACGATGTCGATCAACGGCGGTGTTTGGTACGGAGCCGACGTGCCTTTCGGTGGTTACAAGCAATCGGGTATCGGCCGTGAGATGGGTGTGGCCGGGTTTGAGGAGTACCTCGAGATCAAAGCCTTCGCTCGGCCCGCCTCTACCGGCTGAGGACGAAACCACGACAAGATTCTGAGAACACCAACGACAAGGAGCGCCCCATGAAAAGCGAAGAGCTAGCGAATCGACGAGTCCTCGTCGTGGGTGCCTCATCGGGGATCGGCGCCTCGGTTGCCAAAGCGGTCGTGGCGGCCGGTGGCGATGTTGCGGTCTCGGCTCGACGGGCCGAGATGCTCGACGAACTGGTTGGCGAGATGGGCGCTGGGCATGCGGTGGCCGGTGACGCAACCGTGGTGGCCGACGCGCAGCGGGTCGCGGCCGAAGCTGCCGCTGCGATGGGCGGCCTCGACCTGGTGATCTACGTCGCCGGCTACGGCGTGCTGCAACCGCTACGCGACACCGATCCGCAAACGTGGTCCGATGTGTTTGCGGTCAATGTGATCGGAGCGAACCTGGCGGCGGCCGCGGCCCTCGACCATTTAGGTCCGGAAGGGATCGTGGCGTTCGTGTCGTCGCGCACGGTCGAGGATGCCAACGGACTATTTGCCAGCTACTCCTCGAGCAAGGCAGCACTCGACCAGTGCATCAGGACGTGGCGGATCGAACATCCCGAGGTACGTTTTGTGCGCGTCGTGATGGGCAATTGCCAGCCGACCGAGTTCGCGAACCAGATGGGAATGGACCTACTCGGCGACGCCCTCGAGCAGTGGCAGCGCCAAGCCATCCCCGGCGGGATGATGCATGTCGACGACGTTGGTCAGGCCTTGGCTCGGTCGCTCGGCGTTGCGCTCGACCACCCCGATATCGACGCATCGGAGCTGAAGTTCGACGCCCGGACCTAGGCGCTGGAGCCGCGGCGACTCCGCGACCACCAACTGAACGCTTCGCCGACCAACACAAAGAGCCAGCCGGTAAGCAGCACCGGGATAACCATCGACCCGCTGTAGGCGAGCGTGTCGGGTGGTGTGCCGATCCGGTCGACGGGCGGGGTGGAGGTGGTGCCTGGCGACGGCGGGGCGGTAGTCGGCGACGTCGTGGTGGGTGGTCGAGTTGTTGGTGGCGTGGCGGGCGCGATGGTGGTGGTTGTTGGCGCAACCGTTGTGGTGGGCTGAACGGTGGTCGTGGGCGCCGTCGTGCTGGTGGTCGTCGTGCTGGTGGTAGTCGGCGGCGCCGTGGTGGTCATCGACGTGGTGGTGGTTGTGCCGGCCGGGGCGGTGGTGGTGGGCGCCGTCGTGCTGGTGGTCGTCGTGCCGGTGGTAGTGGGCGGCACCGTGGTGGTCGTGGGACCGATGGTGGTAGTCGTCGGTCCCACGGTGGTTGTTGGGGCAACGCTCGTGGTGGTCGGCGGGACGGTCGTGGTCGTCGACGTGGTTGTGGTGGTTGTTGTGGGTGGCACGGTGGTCGTCGGCGCCGCGGTGGTTGTCGGTGGCACCGTCGTGCTGGTGGTCGTCGTGGTTGGTGCTGACGTCGTGGTGGTGGGCGCGGCGGTGGTGGTTGGGGGCAGCGTTGTGGTGGTCGTCGGGATCGTGGTCGAAGTAGTGGTGGTTGGTGGAACGGTCGTCGTCGGCGCGGTGGTGGTAGTCGTCGTTGTTGTTGTCGTCGTCGTCGTGGTGGTGGGCGGCACGGTAGTGGTTGTCGTGGTGGTCGTCGGTGGCACCGTCGTGGTGGTGGTGGGCGGCACGGTGGTGGGCGGTGGGTCGGGGAACGCCTCAAGGCAGGTGCCGCCGCTGTTGACCGAGTTGGCTTCGGGTAGCCCGGCATACAGCGCTGGGTGGGTGAGCAACATCCAGTCCGCCCCGCGAGGCAACGAGACCGTGCCGAGCGATCCTCGCCATTCGGCAAAGTCCAACCCGTCGGCGAGGTCCGGCGATTCTTGGCTTGCGCCCTGGAATGCGCCGTTGAGGTAGAACTCCACCCGCAGCCGCTCGTCGAGTTGTTGGCTGGTATCGGATTCGGCTCGCCCGTCGTAGCCGTCCCAGGTTCGGACCTCGATTTCAAAGCTGCCCGGCGGAATCGAGATGGGGAAGTCGGCTCGTCGGATGTAGTCGGGGCCGAAGTTACCGAACTTCTGGGCGGTGAGGAGCGGCGAGCTGCAGCCGGTAAGCCATTCCTCGTTTGCTTCGGCCGGACTCAACACGACGGTCCAGGCAAAAACGAGGAGCCAACTGAGCGCGAAAGCGCAGCTCATGCGCCCGATACGCCCCAAGGTTGGGGTCTTTTTTGGCAAAGCCTTCACGTTTAACCGCCGAATGACGTTGGAATGGCATAACCATCGGACAACGAATCGGTCAGTATTAGAAATAGCTTTTGTTATTCAAAACGAACGTTCGAATAGCCCATCGCGGGTGGGTCGAACGGCCCAGTTTTCGACGGATTTCCCCTGTTCAACCCCCCCACCCCGAACTGGGGATGAAACTTGTACCCCTGGGTACGCGAAACATCCCCAGTTCGGTTGGTTAGAGGTTGTAGAGGTTGGCGACGTTGGTTCGGGTGATCTTGTCGCGGGTCTCGGGGGAGTAGTTCTCGAACATTTCGTCGAGCACCTCGGTCGAACATGGCCAGGTCGAGTCGGTATGGGGGTAGTCCGAGCCCCACAGCAGCGTCTCTTCGCCGATCAGGTCGCGGGTGCCGAGCGCCGCGGTGTCGTCTTCGATCGTGGCGAAGAACTGCCGCTTCCAGATGTCGAGAACGTCGACCGGTGGTGTGGTCGACGGATCCTTAGCGAACTCTCGCGCCCAACCTTGTTGCACCTTGTCGAGCCAGTGGGCGAGCCAGCCAGCGTTGAACTCGGCGAGCACGAACTTCAGGTTGGGGAACTTGGCGCACACACCACGAACCATGAGTTCGACCATCGTGTCGTGGATCAACGCCGAGCTGCCGGCATAGTGCACGATCGGGTCGCGGTCGGCCGATGCCTTCATCCAGTCCGGCACATGGGACATGCAGGCCACGTGGAAGGCGACGGGGAGGCCGGCCTCTTCGGCGAGCGCCCACATCGGGTCGTACTCCTCGTCGCTATACCGGCGGCCGCGCGGCGCGTTGCTGGGGATGACGATGCCCTTCATTCCGAGATCGATGACCCGCTGAAGTTCAGCCACCGCAACCTCGGGGCGCTGCACCGGCAAAGGTGCAAGGCCGATGAGCCGGCCCCTCGACTGCACGCCTTGGTCGGCCATCCAGTCGTTGTAGTTACGTTGGAGGGCGACGAGCAGGTCGAGGTCGGTGAGGCTAAACATCGGGAACCAGCCGGGGTACAAGATCTCGGCCGCCACACCATCGATGTCTTGGTCGTCGGGTCGGCGGGCTCCGTCGGTGAGGCCCGGTCGCATGGCCGCATACCCGCCGGTGAAGTACGCCTGAATCTCGGGATCGCTGAGCGATCCGGTGCCCGGTTTCGACGCGTGTTCGCGGGGCAGCGGTGTGGCGTAATCGAGTCGTGTGCCGGCCAAGGCCATGACCGCAACGTTGCGCGACCGCTTGGGGTTGCTCGGTACGACGATGTAGTCGCCTTCGCCCTCCTTGGACACAACCCGAGGGGCGTCATCGCCAAACTTCTCCGGCAGGCCAGCAAACACTTCGGGTCGCTCGACAGCGTGGGAGTCCGCCGAGATCGGTCGTGGATCGTTGAGCAGTGTCATGAGTTCTGCTTAGAACCGAACTGCGGGCCGCGCAAGGCCAGCGTGTTCCTAAAGCGGCTCGCGAGGTGTGGGTACTCGAATAAGCCGAACCGTTTCGAGGCCAACCGGGAGCTCAAGAACAATTAGCCTGCCCGTTATGGACGTACACCTGATCGACGGCACCTACGAGCTGTTCCGGTATCACTTTGCGTTGCCGGGCCATCAACGAGCGAGCGACGGTCTTGAGGTGGGCGCCGTTCGTGGCGTGCTCAACTCGATGTTGCAGCTACTCGAAGACGGTGCCACCCACGTCGGGATCGCGACCGACCATGTGATCCCGTCGTTCCGCAATGAGTTGTACGACGGCTACAAAGACGGCAGCGAGATCGACCCCGAGATCGAAGGCCAGTTCCCGGTGCTCGAAGAGGTGCTCGAGGCGGCCGGGTTCGTCGTGTGGCCGATGATCGAATACGAAGCCGACGATGCGCTCGGTTCGGCCGCTCACCAAGCCGCCGCCGACCCACGGGTCGACACGGCAATCATCTGTACCCCCGACAAAGACCTGGCCCAGTGTGTCGACGACGATGCCGGCATTATCCAGTACGACCGTCGCAAAGGCATTCGGTACGACCGGGCGGCGGTCATTGAGAAGTTTGGGGTGGCCCCTGAGTCGATCCCGGACTACCTCGGCCTCGTGGGAGACACCGCCGACGGCTTTCCCGGGCTTAAGGGGTGGGGCGCAAAGTCGACCGCCACGGTCTTGTCTCGCTGGGGTCACATCGAAGACATCCCGCACGAGGTCACCGACTGGGACGCCAACGTTCGGGGCGCAGCCAAACTCTCGGTAACGCTTCGCAACAACTTTGAGGACGCCTTGTTGTTCCGGCGAATCGCCACCATCGAACCCGAGGCGGTAGCGCTCACCGATGTCGAATCGCTGCGCTGGACCGGGCCGGCCGACAATGTCGAAGAGGTCCTGACCTTGAACGATGCTGGTCGCCAGCTCGAACGCCTGCGCAGTATTGAACAACGTTAACCCTTAATTGGGGTCTCCAAGTTCTCGATAACTAGAGGCATGCGGGACAGCAAGTTTTCGAAAACGTGGGTAGCCATTTGGGTCGTCCCGATGGCCATACAGCTGCTGTTGCTGCGTGTCCTGGGAGCCACCGGGACCTTCGAATCACCGAATGCCTTGTTCTGGATCGTCACGATCGCCGCGTCGTTTTGTGTCGTTCCGTCCACGCTGCTCATCATTGCCGCGGCTCGGACCCGAGCGATCGAACTGAGCTTTGTGGGCTTGTTCTACCTGGCTGTTTCGATCCTTCCGCTCGTTCATGGGCTTACGACTCCGGGGGTTCTTGTCGGAGACAACACCACCACGATGACCTCGGTGTTGTGGTCGATTCCGGTGGGCGTAATCTTCGGTTCGCCGATGCTGTTGCCCATGCGGTGGCAGCGCCGGTTGGTGCCCAAGTACTGGAAGCAGTGGACCCTTGGTTGTATTGCTCTGCTGGTGCTCTTCGCCGCTGGGCTACTGATCGACCAGAACCTTTTGACCCTGCACGAACCCGGGTCGCCGTTCGCAATATTCGTTGCGACACTTTCGATCCTGGGCTGTATCGCCCTGTCGGTTCGTGGCCTCCAGCTCGCTCGAATCGCTCAGCGCCCCGGTCCGCTCGCCCCCGCGGTCGGGTACGCCTTCGTCGGTGCTTCGGCTGCCGTCTGGTTTGGAACGTCGATGTTCTCGGTCGGGTTCTGGGCGGCCCACGCCCTCGACATCGCCGGCGTGTTCGTCGGAACTATCGGTGCGCTGATCATGTTGCGCCGGACCGGTTCGCTGCAAGACCTCATAGCTCCCGCGCTGGCGTCGGATCCGCTTGCGGCGCTCGAAATAGGGTTGGAGCCGATCGTTCACCGCTACATCTCCGACCTGGCCGCCAAAGATCAGATCACCCGTGACCATGTCGTGCGAACCTGCGAGCTCGCCGTACTGGTCGCCGAAGAGTTGGGCTTTCACGGGTCGTCGCTGCGTCACATCGGGATGGTCGGCTTGCTCCACGACGTGGGCAAGCTCGAGATCCCCGACGGGGTTCTCAACAAGCCGGGCAAGCTCACCGACGACGAGTTCGCCATCATCAAGAGCCATCCGCTCGCCGGCGAACGACTCGTCCTCGAGTCACCCGTGCTGCGTCACTTGGCGGCCGGCGTTCGGGGCCATCACGAACGCATCGACGGCAACGGCTACCCCGACCGCTTGGCCGGTGCCGACATTCCCCTCGAAGCTCGCATCGTCTCGGCGTGCGATGCCTACGACGCCATGGCGAACACTCGCCAGTATCGCAAGGGAATGGGCCGCGAAAAAGCGGTCAGCATCCTGCGCGAGCACGCCGGCTCGCAGTGGGACGCTGCGGTCGTGGCCGCGCTCATCGCCGTGACCGCCCGCCACGAAGTCGTGGTCGAAGACAGCCCTCTTGCGTCGGTTGGCCAACACGGCAACCATGACGCTCCTTCGGTCGGATGCGATTGCCTGCCCGAGTTCGCCGAAGCGGCCGCGTAATCACGCGAGGTCGAGGGGAACGGTCGACAGCGCTATCGCTCCCTCAGGGGTGACTTGAACCATCTGTTCGAGCTTGACTCCTTGGCGCCCCGCATCGGCACCGACGTAGCTCTCGACGCTAAGCACCATGCCTGCTTCGATTTCACCGTCGTAGCCCGTCCACTCCCAATCCTGGGGATAAGGGATTTTGGGGTACTCATCCGACATCCCAACGCCGTGAAAAACACACGCGTACCGGTTCGCAACGAAGCGGTCCGGCTGCGCGAACGATTGTTGGGACAGCTCGGCGAACGACGCACCAGGACGCAGCAGCGCGGTGTTGTGTTCGATCTCAGCGATGGCTCGAGCGTGCAGATCGTATTGCTCTGGCGTGGGGGCATCGCCCACCGCCCAGGTCCGCGAGATGTCAGCGCAATATCCAAAGGGGCCGATCATGTCGGTGTCGAACGCGACCAGATCTTGTGCCCGGATGGGACGATCGCTGGCCTCTTGATACCAAGGGTTGGTCCGCGGGCCGGAACACAACATCCGGCCGTCGACCCCATCGCCATCGTTGGCGATGTTTATGGCGTGCAAGGTCGACCACAGTTCGTTCTCGGTGATTCCGGGTCGTAACTGGTCGTGCATCGCCTGCATAGCCGCTTCCGCAGTCCGGATCGCATGGCACATCGCAACGAGTTCGCCATCGATTTTTCGGCTGCGGGCCAACTCGACCACCGGTTCACCATCGACTACACGAAAGTCGCCACCTGCCAATACCCGATGGGCCAGGGGAGTAGTTCGTTCAATGCCTACCGTCGCCGATGGCTCGCATCCCGACGCCGCGAGCGCCTGAGCAATATCGGTGGAGAAGCGGTCGATCGCTCGGCGTTGGTCCAGGCCGGCGTCGAAGGTTGTCACCGAATGAGCAGACTCGCACCGGTCGATGGTGTCGAGAGCATCGGTATATGCACCGTGAAGCACGACCGGACCCGCGGCTGGCAACAACAGGTACGCGGACGGGATCTTGCTCTGAAACGACGAGTATCCCCGGTAACCGGTGGCGTAACGGATACTGATCGGATTGGTTAAGACCAGGAGTTCGATTCCGTCATCGATCATCGTGGTCTGGAGATGTTGCTGTCGACGCTTGCAGAGCTCAGCTTCGTCGAGATCCGGTCGGGCGATGATCGGCAAATTCATAGGAACCTCGTTACGACTCGGGAACAAACACCTTGCTCAGCGGTATCGGGGTGATCTCTTCGATCTGGTCGAACCTGCAGCTGGTGGCCTCGCGATCGGGGCGCCACCGCACGAATCGGGTGGTTCCTCGGAACCGGCCGTTGGTGATCTGCACGTAGCTGACCTCCACCACCAGTTCGGGACGCAGTGGGGTCCAGGCTTGGCCGCCTTTTGCGCCGCTCCAGCGGTTGGGCGCTCCCGGCATCTTGCCGTCGGCTGTCATATGGGCTTCGGCGTCGAGCCAATCGGACCACGGATGTTCGGCAAAGTCGGTGAGCACGTGGGGTGCGAGTTCGTCGACCAACTCGCCTCGCCGTTTGGCGGTGAAGCTGGCCGCGACGCCCATGTGGTTGAGGTTTCCGGCGTCGTCGTACATCGCCAGCATGAGTGACCCGACCCCATCACCGCTCTTGTGGGTGCGGTAGCCAGCGACCACACAGTCGACCTCGCGGGTGTGTTTTAGCTTGAACTGGCTGCGCTTGTTCTCGAGGTAGAGACCGTCGGTGGGTTTCATGATGAGCCCATCGAGGCCTGCCCCTTCGAACTGGTCGAACCACTTGAGCGCGGTGGGCTGATCGGTGGTGGTCGGGGTCAGGCGCAGCGGGGGAGCAAAGTTGTCGGCGATGCCCTCGAGCAACGCTCGCCGTTGGGCGAACGGAGTTTCCATCAGGTTGCGGTCGCCCAGCGCCAACAGGTCGAACGCCATCACCTCGGCCGGGGTCTTCTCGGCGAGCATGTTGACCCGTGACTCGGCTGGGTGGATGCGCTGCTGGAGCGCATCGAAGTCGAGGGCATCGCCCAAAGCGACGATCAGCTCGGCGTCGACCACACACTTGTCGGGCAGGCAGGCCTTGAGCGGTTCGATCAGTTCGGGGAAGTAACGGGTGAGCGGCTTCTCGTTGCGGCTCCCCAACTCCAGCTCGTCGCCATCGCGAAAAACGATGCACCGAAAGCCATCCCATTTGGGCTCGAACGAAAGATCGCCCTCGGGGATTGCCTTGAGCGCCTTGGCCAACATTGGCTTCACGGGTGGGTTCACCGGGAGATCCATAGCTCCCAACGTATCGCCGAGGCCGAGGGCGGCCCAGCCGAGACCTGTCGATCTTCGACCGCGACGGCCACCGCGCCCACCAGAACATTTTGGGTTCGTGATGCGCCCGATTACCGTACGGCCACCAGTGGAACTGCCAGGGAGCAAACATGTATGACGCAATCAATCCGTTCACCATCGCTATTCCCGATGCTGACCTTGACGACCTCAAGGCACGGTTAGCGCTCACCCGCTGGCCCGAGGCCGAACCGGTCGACGATTGGTCGCAGGGAATCCCGCTGTCGTACGTACAAGAGGTGGCCGCCTACTGGGCCGATGGCTACGACTGGCGAGCCAGCGAAGCAAAGCTCAACTCCTTCGACCACTTCACGACCGAGATCATGGGAGTCGATATCCACTTCATCCATGCGCCGTCGCCCCATGCCGACGCGACCCCATTGGTGATGACCCACGGTTGGCCTGGTTCGGTCGTCGAGTTCCTCAAGGTGATCGAACCACTGCGCAACCCGACCGAACACGGAGGCGACGAAGCCGACGCGTTCCACGTCGTGTGCCCCTCGCTTCCTGGCTACGGGTTCAGCGGTAAGCCGACCGAAGCGGGATGGGGCGTAACCAAAATCGCCGAAGCGTGGGACCAGCTGATGGCCCGCCTCGGCTACCCGCAGTACGTCGCTCAGGGCGGCGACTGGGGTGCGGCGGTCACGACCAACATCGGCATGCTTGAGTTATCGGGTTGCGTTGGTATCCATACCAACATGCCGGTCGCCGGACCCGACCCCGAAATGATGGACAACCTCACCGACCTCGAGAACGCGGCCCTCGAAGCTTTTGCCCACTACGACAAGTGGGATTCGGGATACTCCAAACAACAGAGCACCCGACCGCAAACGTTGGGCTACGGCTTGGTCGACTCGCCGGTGGGTCAGCTCGCCTGGGTGCTCGAGAAGTTCTGGGCCTGGACCGACAACAACGGCAGCCCCGAAGATGCCCTCACCCGCGACGAACTACTCGACAACGTGATGCTCTATTGGCTCACCGCAAGCGGCGCGTCGTCGGCTCGGCTTTACTGGGAGAGCTTCTCGTCGTTTGCGTCGGGCGAATGCACTGCACCGACCGCCATTAGCTCATTCCCGAAAGAGATCATTCGAACCAGCCAACGTTGGGCGACAAAGCGCTACCCAAACATCGTCTACTGGAACGAACTCGGCGCGGGCGGCCACTTCGCAGCGTTTGAACAACCAGAGGTATTTGTCGACGAAGTTCGAGCCGGGTTCGCGGCGATTCGCGCCAGCTAGTTGGCGGTGGTTCCCGGATGGTCGGGAAGCGCAGGAATGTTGGTGGGGGTGAGCACCGGGGTGTTCTCGATCCGCACCTCGTTGACGAACTCGGCTGGCGGCAATGCCTCGACCCACGTCTCTGAATTGGTCAGGTAGGCCCCGAATCCGAAGTCTTCAGCGGGAGGCTCAACCGACAACGGATCAGGGGTGAGGTCCTGGCCAGTCTCGTTTGGGATGACCTGACAAGCGCCGCGAACCTGGTCGTCGTTTCCAGCATCACAGCGATCTTTTTCCACCGCGATGAACCGGTCCGAACCGGTATCGCCGACGAGATAGTCGGCGCCTACGCCACCGCGGAGCAGGTCGTTGCCGGCCTCGCCGCGCAGGAGGTCGTTGCCGGCCTTGCCCTTGAGCTTGTCGTTACCGTCGCCGCCACGCAGCACGTCGTGTCCGGGTCCTCCGAAGAGGGTGTCGTTGCCGTCATCGCCACGGATCCAGTCGCTACCGGGACCACCGTTGATTCGGTCGCGGCCTTCGCCACCGAAGAGCAGGTCGCTGTTGCCGCCACCGTCGATGAAGTCGCGGCCGCCCTCGCCGTCGATGATGTCGATACCTGGTCCACCGTTGATGGTGTCGGTTCGTTCGCCTCCGCCCAGGGCGTCGTGGCCCTCGCCACCGCTGAGGGTGTTGACACCCGATCCGCCAAAGGCCATGTCGTTACCGTTGCCGGTCTCGATCGTGTCGTTGCCTCGGCCGGCGAACACGAAGTCGTCGCCGTCGTTGCCCCACACGATGTCGTCGCCATCGCCCGAGCAGATGATGTCGTTACCGTCGCCGGCCACGATGGTGTCGTTGCCGCCCAACGAAACAATGATGTCGTCGCCGGGGGTTCCGACGAGGTCGTCGTCGCCGTCGGTTCCGAGCACGGTGGCGAGGGCGACCATGCCGATGCATGCGTGGCGGGGGGTTTCGTCGACCTTGCCATCCATGTTGAAGTCGGGGCTGGCCTGGTACCAGAACGTATTGGCGTGTACTCGTTCGAGGTCGTCGTACAGTTCGAATAGCAGCTGTTCGTTGCTGAGCGCGTCGTGTTCAGGTTCGGCCTGTTGTGCTGATACCGGTGAAGCCAAAAGCCCGGCGGTCAGGGCTGCGGTCGCGAGTGCGCCGCCGGCCAGTCGAGCAAGATACAAACGAGATGTTGGGGGAGTCGCCATGGGGTTCCATCGGCAACTACCAGGCGGTATTCAGGCGTTTAGGCCAAAACCGGAGTTAGCTGCCGGTCCAGTTGGGCTCGCGCTTCTCGGCAAACGCCGTCGCCCCTTCGGTTGCGTCGGACGACCCGAATACCGAATCCATGATGGGGTTCTGGATCGCCCAGAACTGGTCGTCGGGCAGCATCGAAGCTTCAGCGATGATCTTCTTCGAGGCCGCGACCCCGAGCGGGGCGTTCTTGGCGATCGCTTCGGCCAATTCGATAGCGGCCGCTACCGCTTCACCCTTGGGTACAACCCGAGCGACCATGCCGAGCTCTTGCGCCTCTTCAGCCTTGATTGGCTTGCCGGTAAGCGCCATCTCCATCGCCTTGGCGTACGGCAGCACCTTCGGGAGACGCAGGAGCGCGCCCGCGCCGGCAAACAGGCCGACGCCGACCTCGGGGATACCAAGCTTGGCGCCTTCGGAGGCCACGATGAGGTCGCACGACAGCGCAATCTCAAGTCCGCCAGCTAGGGCGAATCCTTCTACTGCGGCGATGAGCGGTTTGTTGGCCGCCCGTTCGGTGATGCCGGCAAACCCTCGTCCTTCGACCATCGGCATTCCCCCGGCCACAAACGCCTTGAGGTCCATGCCGGCGCTGAAGCCGCGTCCGTTGCCGGTGAGCACACCAACCCGCAGGTCGTCGTTGCTGTCGAGTTCGTCGAGTGCTGCGCCGAGCGATTCCGCCAGATCCTGGTTCACCGAGTTCATCGCCTCGGGCCGGTTGAGGGTGATGACCAGCACGTGACCTTGGGTCTCGGTAAGCACGGTTGGTTCGGTTTGGTCTGACATGGTGGGCCTCAAACGTAGAAGGGTGTCGAATCTCGCTGCGATCCTACGACCGGTTCACCGGAGAGTCGACTTTTCATCGGCTGGTGCGGCTGGCGTCCCACGACTCTCCCACTTCGGTTCGTACGCCGTGTCGTCGTTTCGTAGCAGCTCGATCAGCTCGCCTGGCGACGCGGCGTCTAGCACCAGCCTACGATTCTTCGGCTTCAAAAGGCCGTCGGTCGCTGCCCGGTCAAAAAACGCCAACAGATGATCGAAGTAGCCGTCGACGTTCAAGATTCCGACCGGTTTGTCGTAGATCCCGAGTTGGCGCCACGTGCTGATTTCGGCCAACTCGTCGAGGGTGCCGAACCCGCCGGCCAGAGCAACAAAGGCATCGGAGCGTTCGTACATCAACGCCTTGCGGGTGTGCATGGTTTCGGTGACGATCAGTTCGGTGAGCCCAGGGTGGGCGACCTCACGGCTCAACGACTCGGGGATGATGCCGGTCACCCGCCCGCCGCCTTCGAGTACCGAGTCGGCGACGATCCCCATGAGGCCGGTCGCCCCGCCGCCGTACACCAGTCCTATGCCGTTGTTTGCCAGATGCTTCCCGAGTTCGCGAGCCGACTCGGCGTGTCGACCGTTCGACCCGGACGACGACCCACAAAACACACAGACTTGGGAGAGTTCTCGCATCGGGCGAACGTAGCACCGACCATCGCCCGGGCCAGCCGGTTTTGCCTGGCGATGTCGCTCTGGCAGTTGGTGGCTCTCGGCACCGAGCCAGTAATGTCCCCATGGTGTCTGACCAACCTCTCGCCGAACGCCTAGCCGACCTCGAAAGTCGTAAAGAAGAGGCCCGAAACGCTGGTTCTGAGCGTTCGGTTGCCCGCCAACACGAGAAGGGCAAGATGCTCGCCCGCGAGCGGATCGAGTACCTGCTCGACCCGGGTTCGTTCCACGAACTCGACATGCTCGCCCGGCATCGAGCCCACGAAGCCGGGCTCGACAGCCGGCCCTACACCGACGGTGTGGTCACCGGTTGGGGAACCGTCGACGGCCGCAAGATTTTCCTCTTCTCCCAGGACTTCACGGTCATGGGAGGCGCGCTCGGCGAGGTGTTTGCCGAGAAGATTCACAAGGTGATGGACCTCGCCGAATCGGTCGGCGCGCCGATGATCGGCCTCAACGACGGCGCCGGTGCCCGCATCCAAGAGGGCGTGGTCAGCCTCGACGCCTACGGCGGGATCTTCCGCCGCAACGTCAAGGCTTCGGGCGTGATCCCCCAGATCAGTGTGATCCTCGGCCCATGCGCCGGTGGTGCGGTGTACAGCCCCGCCATGACCGACTTCATCTTCATGGTGCGCGAGCGGTCGCACATGTTCATCACCGGTCCCGACGTGGTCAAGACCGTCACCGGCGAAGAGGTCACCCTCGAACAATTGGGTGGCGCTGGCAGTCACTCATCGAAGTCGGGCGTGGCCACCTTTGTGGGCGAAGACGAACAGAGCGTGCTCGACGAGGTGAAGTATCTCCTGTCGTTCCTGCCCGCCAACAATCTCGAAGAGCCTCCGGCGTCGGCACCCACCGACGACCCGATGCGGCTCACTCCGGCGCTCAGCAACATCATCCCCGATTCGCCCAACATCCCCTACGACATGGTCGACATCATCACCGAGGTTATGGACGATGGCGAGTTCCTCGAGTACCACGCCGCTTGGGGCCGCAGCATCGTGTGCGGATTCTCGAGGCTCGACGGCAAACCCGTAGGCGTGGTCGGCAACCAGCCAAAGATCCTGGCCGGTGTGCTCGATATCGAGTCCTCGGAGAAGGCGGCTCGGTTCGTCCGTACCTGCGACGCCTTCAACATCCCGATCATCACCTTTGTCGACGTGCCCGGCTTCTTGCCCGGTGTCGACCAAGAACACGGCGGCATCATCCGCCACGGTGCCAAGTTGCTCTACGCGTACTGCGAAGCCTCGGTGCCTCGCATGCAGGTCATCACCCGCAAGGCCTACGGCGGCGCCTACGTGGTTATGGACTCCAAGTCGGTCGGCTGTGACTACTCGCTGGCGTGGCCGTCGGCCGAGCTTGCCGTTATGGGCCCCAATGGCGCGGTCGAGATTCTGTACCGCCGCGAACTCCAGGCCGCCGCCGACCCCGAGGCCAAGCGAGCCGAGCTGGTCGCCGCCTACACCGAGCGCAACGCCAACCCGTACATCGCCGCCGAGCGGGGCTACGTCGACGACGTCATCGACCCGGCCGAAACTCGGGTCAAGCTGGTGGCTGGCCTGGCCATGCTCGCCTCCAAGCGCGAAGAGTTGCCCCAACGCAAGCACGGCAACGTTCCGCTATGAGCGACACGCCCGCCTTGTCGGTTTCGCCGGCACCGACCGACGAAGAGATGGCGGCCATCGCGGCGGCCTATCAAGTGTTGTGGCCCAAGCCTTCGAGCAGCGATGCTCCCGCGACCCAATCGGCTACGTGGCGCTTTAGCGGTCGCTGGTTCGCCACGCCACAGTTCCCGGCGCGTCGAAGCTAAATCGCCCTACTTGGGGTTGGCGACTTCGATGCGATCTTGTTGCCACTCGCGGGCGCCATCGAGGGCGGCTACCGCTTGGGCCATCAAGTTTGCCGAGTCGAAGGCGTGGGTTGGGTAACACGCAACGCCGGCCCACATCGTGAGGTCGCTTTGTTGTTCGTTGATCTCGCGGCGAATTCGTTCGACCGTCCAGATCGCGCCGTTCTCCGGCGTGTCCTCGAGAACCAGTCCGAACCGGCCGTCGTCCATGCGGCACGACGTGTCGGCTTCGCGAAGCGTTTTGGTTACCGCGGCCGCAACCATCGAGGCGTCGGCAGGGGTGCGGCTTTCGCCATCGAGATCGACAACTTCGATGACTGCGATCGCTACCGGGCGAAGGTGACGTCGGGCGGCGGCGATACGGGCGTTGATCGAAACGTTGAAGTAGTCCTCGGTGAACAAACCGGTTTCGGCGTCGGTGAGTGCTGCCTTGCTGTTGACCACCGATTCGGCGGCTTCGCTCGAACCGGCTACTGGATCCTGCGCCTTGGCGAGCTGGGCGCCAAGGCTCTTGACTGCATCTTCGGCGGCCATCCGAGCTTGCACCTGGGTAGCGAGAGCATCCTCGAGTTCGGCAACCGCTGAGTCATCGGTAGCTGGCGCGGCGGCTCCCATGCCGGGCAGCAAGCCAATACCGCCGGCTCCGACCGCTGCGACACCCGCCAACACAGCAAGCAGCCCCGACGACGTGACCGCGGCGATTACGCCGAGGACAAGTCCGGCGACGCCGAGACCAAGAGCAGGGAGAGATTGCGAGTTCATCAAAGGTCCATCGGCAGATCGGCGAAAATGTGAAGGAAAGCCTAGCGGGCGATATCAGGACCCAGGCAGGAAGGCCTCGGGATACGGCGTTTGGTGCACCTTCGCTAACCGTTGCAGATACTCGACCCGGCCGATAGCGACCACGCCGAGGCTGGCCAGATGATCGGTGCGCCACTGCACGTCGAGCAACCGTGGCCGACCGTCGTCGAGCAGGTCGACCAGGGTCACCAACGCAACCTTCGAGGCGTCGGTGGCGGTGTGAAACATCGACTCACCGGCGAAGAGTCCGCCGATGGCGAGGCCATAGAGTCCGCCCACCAACCGGCCTTCTTCATCCCATGTTTCGACGCTGTGGGCCCAGCCCAGATCGTGCAGCCGAACGTACGCTTCGCGGATTTGGCGATCGATCCACCCGTGCGGGCGTTCGGGGTCTGCGCACTGGTCGACCACCTGGGAAAATGCCTGGTCGACCGTTGTCGTGTAGCGCTTGCAGCTACGCCGAAGCGACTTGCTGACCACGAGCTCGCCAGCGGGCAAGATGCCCCGAGGGTCGGGCGACCACCAGCCAATGTCGCCGCCGTTCTTGATCGGCATCGGGAAGATGCCCGACCGGTACGCCTCGAGAATGGTTCCTGGTTCGAGGTCGGCGCCGACCGCAAGGAGTTCTTGGTCGTCGTCGAGGTCGATGGGTGGGAACACCCAAGGAGATGGCGGTGGTTCGGTCGGCATTTCGATTCCGAACGTACCCGAGGTTCGGCGAGGGTTAGCTCTCGGTGATGGTGACGGTCGAGATGATGATGTCTTCGACCGGGGTGCCAGCAGCGTCGCCCGAAGCAGCAGCTTCGATCGCTTGCACTACCTCGAAGCCTTCGCTGACGGTTCCGAAGCGGGAGTACAGGTCGGGCAAGTTTTCGCCCGATGCTCCGGTCACGATGAAGAACTGCGATCCGTTGGTGTTTGGGCCGGCGTTCGCCATGGCGACCGAACCCTTTTCGTAGAACGGGCCAGTGCCACCCTGAAGTTCGTCGGGGAACTGATAACCCGGGCCGCCGGCGCCGGTGCCGGTGGGGTCGCCACCCTGCACCATGAAGCCCTCGATCAACCGGTGGAATACCACGTCTTCGTAGTAGCGGTAGCGGGCGAGGGTCACGAAGTTGTTGACCGTGAGCGGGGCTTGAGCAGCGTCGAGTTCGATGACCACCGTGCCCTTGTTGGTCACCACCTCAGCGCTGTAGGTCTTGGTGGGGTCGATGCACTGGGGCGGCGCCTCGGGGAACTCCTGGCGCGGTTCGGCCGAACCATCGACCGGCGGGCACTCGACCGACGACCCGACGTTCCAGGCCGGTTCGCCAGGTTCGCCGGGCGCTTCGGTAGCGATGGGAGCCTCGGTTACTACTGGAGCGTCGCTAAAGGCATCGATGGTGCTACCGATCGACACGGATTCGTCGCCGTCGTCGTCTCGGGTGAGGAAGAAAATGGCGCCAAGAATAACGAGCGCTCCAACGCCGAGGGCGGCGAACATGGGGAGCTGGGAGTTTGCGTTTCCGGCGGCGGCTGCTTCTTGGGCCCGGCGCTTTTCGCGGTTGGCGCGCTGGCGCTCACGTTTTTCGGTTGCCATGGTTCGTGTCCTTAGGTTGCCGCGAGGCCGATAACTGCGGCGACCAGGCTGGCCACCATGGCGATCAAGCACACGATGGCGATGATTCGAATGAGTCGAGAGTTGCTACCTGCTGCCATGGCAGAAAACGTACTCGGATTTACCAGCGAAACCGACGCGTCACCCCATCCCCGAAATTTTGGCGCCTGACCCGCTGTGAGCGGGTCAACCGCGATCAAAACCCTGACTCAGAGTCAGGGTTTATCGATTTCAGGCGGGTTGCTAGGTCGTCTAGCTCGGCTTTTGAAAGGTTGGCGAAGCTGAACCTTAGGTGGCTCTCATCTTGGGGAGTGAAGGCTGATCCGGGGATGACGAGGATGTCGTGGTCGACCACCAGGCGTCGCACGACCGACTCGGCGATATCGCCGTCGAAGGGGTGGCGCACCCAGCCGAAGTACGCGCCAGAGGCTTCGAGCTTGAAGCCTCCTGGTTCGTCGGCCATCACCGCTTCGAAGTGGGTTTGGGCTTCGGCGATCCGGGCCGCCTGTTCGACTCGCCAGTCGGTTGCGTGCCGCAGTCCGGCGATGACGGCCTCCTGGCCGATTCGGGGTGCGCAGATCGCCACGCAGTCGAGCAGCTTCATCGCTTCGGCGATGAGGTCGGGTCGCCCAACGACTGCCCCGACCCGGTAGCCGGGGATCGCGAGGTCTTTCGAGAACGAATGCAACGAGACCACATGGTCGTCCCACCCCGGGCGGGCGAACAGGCCGTGGGCAGGTTCGGTCGTTTGGCGATTCGAGCGGTAGGTCTCGTCGAGGATCAACAGCACATCGTGTTCGGCTGCCAGGTCGGCCCAGGCTTCGATCTCGGTGCCGGGCACGATCGCTCCCGTCGGGTTGCCGGGGGTTACCAAAACAATGGCCTTGGTTTGGTCGGTGATCGTGGCCCGGACTTCTTCGACGGTTGGCACGACCCCTTCGGCAGCTTCGACGTAGGTCGACACCACGCCGTCGAGCTTCAACCACATGTCGTGGTTGAAATAGAACGGCACGGGCAGCAGCACCTCGTCGCCTGGCTCGGCGATGGCCGACGACACCAGACAGAACGCTTGGTTACACCCGGCGGTAATGAGAATCTGCTCGGCACCGACGGTGCCTTGGTAGTCGCGGCTCAGCTCCGCTGCGAAGAGGTCGCGCAGCTCCGGCAAACCCTGTTGCGGGCAGTACCGGCCCCCATCGTCGCTGGCCGCGACCGTTGCGATGTGGTCGGCGATGACCGGAGCGGTCGGGAACGACGGCGCCGCCTGCGACAGGTTGAGCAGCGGCCGGGTCCCGCTCTGCAAGGCCAACAACCCAAAGGCGGCCCCGATGGGGGAGTGGATTTGGTCGAGGGTCCGATTGGTGAGGCGCACGGTTTGAGTCTGGCGGGTTGAGCGGGCGGGGGGAAGTTTGCTGGGGAATTCGGTGGTGGTTCGACGGCGAGGCAACAGTACGATCTGGCCCCGTGGCATTACTCGTACAAAAATTTGGTGGCACGTCGGTTGCCGACCCGGATCGAATTCGCGAGGTCGCCGACTGGGTGGCCCGCCGTCGCAAAGCTGGCGATCAGATCGTTTTGGTCGTGTCGGCGATGGGGAAAGAAACCGACGAACTTCTTCGCCTCGCCGATGCCGTTTCAGGCACTCGGCCGGGCCGCGAGATGGACATGTTGATTACCGCTGGCGAACGCAAGGCAGCGGCCCTGGTGTGCATGGCGTTGCACGACGTGGGGGTCGAGGCCGACTCGTTCACCGGTAGCCAGGCCGGGTTCATCACCGATACCACCCACATGAACGCCAAGATTGTCGAGATCAAACCCGACCGGGTGCTCGCCGCCCTCGAAGCCGGACGCACCCCGGTACTCGGTGGGTCTCAGGGTGTGTCGGTCGACAAAGACGTCACGTTCCTGGGTCGGGGCGGCTCCGACACCACCGCCGTGGCCATCGCCCATGCCATCGGCGCCGACGCATGCGAGCTCTACACCGACGTTTCCGGTGTGTACACCACCGACCCGCGGGTCGTGTCCGAAGCCCGCAAGATGAACTCGATCTCGTTCGACGAACTGCTCGAAATGACCGCCACCGGTTGTCCGAAACCGGCGATGCGGTCGGTCGAGTTCGCCCGAAGCCACGGCGTAACCCTGCACATTCGCTCCGCGTTCACCTGGGAACAGGGAACGTGGGTCTCCGAGGAGGAACCTTCAATGGAAGACGCAATTATCTCTGCTGTAACCCACGACACTTCCGAAGCGAAGGTCACGGTGAACAACCTGCCCGACAATCCGGGCATCGCGGCCAAACTGTTCCGCAACCTCGCCGACGCCGATGTCAACGTCGACATGATCGTGCAGAACGTCTCGGCCTACGGTCAGACCGACATCTCCTTCACCGTGCCGAAGGAAGAACTCGAGTCGGCCTCCAAGGTGTGCGAAGACTGCTCGACCGCCATGGGCGGCGACGGTGTTTCTGCCGACTCGGAGATCGCTCGAGTGAGCGTGGTGGGCGCCGGGATGAAAAGTAACCCGGGTGTGGCAGCAACGATGTTTGAGACCTTGGCCGCCGCGGGCATCAACATCGAGATGATTTCAACGTCGGCGATCCGGATCAGTTGTGTCGTGCGCGAGTCCGAGGCGGAGCGCGCCGTGCAGGAAATCCATCAAGCATTCGAGCTGCACGCGCCGGCTTAGTTCCAGCTACTCGGCACCTCGCCGACCAAAGATTCAACCGCCGCGACCGTCGGCGCAAAGCGTTCGCGCAGTGCATCGCTCCAGTCGGCCGGTAGGTCGGCGGCGGGCGATGGATTCACCTTGGTCGCTGCTGCCTTGGCATCGATGTTGTGGTCGGCGAGCCCGAGAAAGGCCCAGATCGTGGCGAGGGCATCGACCGACGATTGGGCCGACTCGAACATCGACTCAAAGAAGTCGATGTGAATCTGCTCGGCGGGAAACACGTGGCGGAGTCGTTCGATCGTGGGGCCGTACTGGCCGTTGGCGGCCACCTTGGGGCGATCGGCGAACCGCATCAGGTCGTCGAGGGTTTGGGTCACGTCCTTGCCGGGTCGCTTCGAGAAATACCGGGCCGCCGACCACAGGCGGTCGACCGGATTCCGGAGCAAGAAGATGACCTTGGCCTGGGGAGCCAAGGATGCGATGTGCTCGAACCCTTCGACCGGTAGCCCCGCATACTCGGGTGTTATCTCGCCCACTACCTGGTACGTGCCCGATGTATGGGCGAACAGGTTGCGATACCAATCGTCGTCAGGGTCGCCGACGAGTGCTTGGTCGGCGAGCCATTTTGCCTCGGCCAACAGCTCGGGGTTGCGATGGAGTTTGGGCCAGTCGTGTTTGGAAAGCTGACGCACCAAGCGTTCGTACTTTCGCTTGCGGAACATCTTCGCCGACCCGGTGTGGCGGGCGTCGAAGTAGTGCAGTTCTTTGTCGACCGGCAGCCAGACATCGGGATGGGCCGAGAGTTGTGCGCCGAGCCAGGTCGTTCCTGACTTCTGGGCGCCGACCCCCACAAAGAAGGTCTGATCGGGGTCGACGATACTCACCGCGTCAGGGCCGCGATCGAGAGGAAAACCAGGTGCATGGAGGCAAGTTATTCGATGGTGACTAAGAAATCGGGCGTTGTAGCCTTAGAGCTATGACTTCAGAGAAGAAAAACGTCGCGATCGTTGGGGCCACGGGCCAGGTCGGCGGCGTCATGCGAACCCTGCTCGCCGAGCGCAATTTTCCGATCGGCGAACTCCGTCTGATGGCCTCATCGCGCTCCGCCGGCACCACCATCGATTTCAACGGCGAACCAATCACCGTCGAAGATGCGTCGACCGCCGACTTCTCCAATGTCGACATCGCCTTGTTCTCCGCCGGTGGTTCGACCAGCAAGGAACTCGCCCCCAAGGTTGCGGCGGCCGGCGCAATCGTCATCGACAACTCCTCGGCCTGGCGCATGGACCCCAACGTCCCGTTGGTGGTGCCAGAAGTTAATGCCGATGCGCTTGACGACATCCCAAAGGGGATCGTCGCCAACCCCAACTGCACCACCATGGCCGCCATGCCCGTGCTCAAGCCGTTGGCCGACGAGGCTGGGCTGACCCGCCTGATCATCAGTACCTTCCAGGCGGTTTCTGGTTCGGGACTCTCGGGCGTGGAAGAACTCGATCAGCAGGTCCGCAAAGTTTCCGACGGAGCAACCGGGCTGACCTACGACGGCCAGGCGGTCGACCACGGCGAGCCCAACAACTATGTCGAGCCGATTGCCTTCAACGTGATCGCCATGGCCGGTTCGGTCCTCGACGATGGCTCGGGCGACACGTCCGAAGAGCGCAAGCTTCGCGACGAAAGCCGCAAGATTTTGAGCCTGCCCGACCTTGCCGTGTCAGGTACCTGCGTCCGAGTGCCGGTGTTCACCGGTCACTCGCTTTCGATCAACGCCGAGTTCGACCGCGAGATCTCGCCCGAGCGTGCGGTTGAGGTTCTGGCCTCGGCCCCCGGCGTCGTGCTCGACGAGGTTCCGACCCCGCTCAAGGCAGCCGGCATCGACCCCTCGATCGTGGGTCGGGTTCGCACCGACCCCACGGTCGAGCACGGCTTGGCGTTGTTCGTCAGTGGCGACAACCTGCGCAAGGGTGCCGCTCTCAACACGATCCAGATTGCCGAAGCACTGCTCGACCGTTTGTAAGCGCAGTAGTCTCGGCCGATGCAGCTGGCCGAAGTGCAAGACCTCATGGAAGATCTCTACGGAGCAGCCGACCGCGAGCGAGGTGTCCCCTCGACCGTCGCGTGGCTGTGCGAGGAGCTAGGCGAACTCGCCCAAGCGGTCCGCAAGGGCACCCGCGACCAACAACTCCACGAGTTTGGCGACGTGCTGGCGTGGTTGGCGTCGCTCGCCAACCAGTGCGACATCAGCCTCGACGATGCCATGGCCCGGTACCGCGAAAATCCTCCCTAAGGCCGGTAGTCGGTGTGTGTCACGATGAAGTGCGCGACAGTAGGGCATGACACTTCGCTCGCAGCAGGATCTTCGGTCGGTTTATAAGGAAGCTTCGGGCGGGCCGATCGACAAGGTCATCGACAAACTCGATCAACACTGCATCGACTTCCTGGCCCGGTGCCCGTTCTTTGTGTTGTCGACCGCTGGCGCCGACGGGACCTGCGATGGTTCGCCCAAGGGCGGCAAACCCGGGTTCGTGCAGGCGCTCGATTCACAGCGGGTCGCCTGGGCCGACCTGTCGGGCAATAACCGGCTCGACTCATTCGAGAACTTGGTGGAGAACACCCACGCCGCACTGTTGTTGATGATCCCCGGGTTCGACGAAACCCTGCGAATCAACGGCCAGGTCGAACTTCACACCGATGCCGAGCTGTGCGAACGGTTCGCCGTTGGCGACAAGCCAGCCAAGGTTGTGGCGGTGCTGACGGTTGCCGAGGCCTACATCCATTGCTCGAAGGCGTTTCGGCGATCCGAGCTCTGGTCGGCTGACGCGTGGCCCGACCTCACCGATCTCCCAAGTGGCCCGGCGATGGTTCGCGACCACGCAAACATTCCGGTCGAACCCGAGGTACTCGAAGAGTTGTTAGAGCAGGACGCCGCCGACACACTCTGGAAGCCGGGCGGCGAGTCGTAGTTCGGCCTAGCCCAGCAAGTCGCGGGCGACGTCGACCCACAGCTGGGTGGTCAGCCGCAACGACTCGGTGTCGATTCGCTCATCGTTGCCGTGGAACATGGTGCCGAACTTGCTGAGGCTGAGTTCGGGATTGAAGAGGCCGGCGCCGTACGCCGTGGCTCCCATCTCGCGAAAGATCCGAGCATCGGTAAACCCGACGATCATCTGGCCACGGATATCGGCGTGGGGAAAGTGGTTGCCGACCGCCTTTTGCAGGCTCGACCACAACGGTGTGTCGGTCCGGCTGATGCTGGCCTGATCGTTCATGATGATCTCGACCTCAACCTGATCGGCCAAGTCGCCAAGGGCGGTATCGAGGTGAGCTTGTACTGCCTCGGCGTCGTCGCCCGGCATGGTTCGAATGTCGACGTTGATGTCGACCTGGTCGGGGATCACGTTGGTCTTCATTGGTAGGTCTGACGACACCAGGTTCGGCGAGAACGTGGTGTGGCAACAGCTCCATAGGTGTGAGGCTGCGTGGTCGGGCAGCGACTTGATCGTGGCGTCGACGGTGTCGGGGTTGAGCAAGGCCGCCTTCAATTCGTCGTCGACCGCCAGCGTCTGAACTTGTTGCCCCCACATCTCGTGGAAGGCCGGCGTCGGCGAGTAGTCGGCGATCCGTTGCACGACCGCCGCCGCTTTGATGAGTGCGTTGTCGGCTGCGTAGGGCCGCGACCCGTGGCCCGGGGTACCCCGCAGTCGTAGCCGTCGCCAGGCCACGCCTTTTTCGGCAACCACCATTCCGACGCTGTGTTGGCCGTCGCCGCTCGAGTGGAGTCCGCCGTTCTCGGTGAGCACGAAGTCGGCCCGGATGGCGTCGGGTTCGTTGTCGGCAAACCAGCGGGCGCCGTGGGCTGATCCGGATTCTTCGTCGGCGACCCCGAAGAATATGAGGTCGCCTTTGGGTTGGAATCCGGTGTCGGCCAGATGCCGGAACGCCACCGCCATCGACGACGTGATGTTCAACATGTCGACCGCGCCGCGGCCCCAAACCTCACCGTCGATGAGTTCGCCGCCGAACGGATCGTTCGACCAGCCGTCGGGGTTCACCGGCACCACGTCGGTGTGGCCCATCAAACACAGGCTCGGGGCGTTGGGGTCCGAGCCCTCGATTCGCGACACGATCGACGCCCGACCAGGCGTTGGCTCCCATTGCTGCACATCGAGGCCCGACCCTTCGAGCAGCGACCGCAGCGTGTCGGCGTTGCGGATCTCTTGACCCGATTCGGGAGTACCGTCGTTGACGCACTCGTTTTGAATCATGGCTTGGAGAAGCTCGACCGTTTGCCCGCCGAGTCGTTCGCTTGTCGCTGAGTCCATCACCCCAACGTAGCCGCGGCCGATTAGCTGGCGAGCCGCTTCCGGGCCTCGACCACCTCGTCGGTTGGGTCGAGTGCCCAACCGAGGGTTTTCACCATGGCGAGCGCCGCTGGTCGGACCAGCAGTGGGTTCGCCAGAGGGGCAACCGGCAACCACAACATGCGGCGAGCCCAACCGGGCAACATGCCGATCGCGGCCGCGGCGATCATTCCGTGCCACGGGCGGGCGGCAAGAGGAAGGTCGGGGTACAGCAAGAATCGAACGATCTCGCGACCTTGCGAACCAACGTGCAGTTCGGGCCGGTAGTCGTCGATGCGGTCGGCGAGCTCGGAAACCGACCGGGGTGGTTCGGCGACGCCCAACCCTTGGGCGACCACGGCCATTTCGTCGACGTACCGATCGGCGGCGTCGCGGTCGATCGGGGTCGACCCGTAGGACACGGCACCGCGGAGAAAGCTGTCGACTTCGGTGATGTGCACCCACTCGAGCAGGTGCGGATCGTTGGCCTCGTAGGCCCGGCCGTCCGGGGCGGTACCGACCACCCGTTTGTGAATGTTGTGAACCATCCGAATGGCTCGTTCGGCATCGGCGGTCGAGCCGAACGTGGTGGTGCCGACGAACTGCCCGGTGCGTTGCAACCGGCCGAGCGGGTCGCCCTTGTAGTCGCTGTGATCGACCACACCAGCGGTGGCTAGAGGATGCAGCGACTGCATAAAGAGCGAGCGCATTCCGCCTATGAGCGTTGCGACATCACCGTGCACGACCCAGGTGACGCTGTCGGGACCAAAGAGGCCATCGTCGGTGCGTTCGTAGGGCTCCGGGGGTTCGTCGGTACCGGTGATGGTGCGACGAAATGCTGACTGGATGCCAGCACGGAGTTGTTCGAGGGGGTCGGCCATTGGTTTCCAAGGGTAGGAGATTCCCCTTCGGCCCGGCTGTCGGAATGGTGAGGTTTACGATGTAGCATCTTGGCTTCACGGGTAGTGGCGCAGGTTGGTAGCGCGCTTCGTTCGGGACGAAGAGGTCGTGGGTTCAAATCCCGCCTACCCGACCAACACACGAAACCCTCCGGACATTGGTCTCGGAGGGTTTCTTCCGTTTTGGCGGAAACTTCGCGCTTGACAACTTATTGATAAACGATCATATTGATAATCAATAACATTGATAGTCGATACTACGAGTGGGATGGCCGATGATGGTCCAGAAAGAGCGGAACGTGGATTCAGCAGATGTCGTGCAAACAGCAAACAAGCCAAGTAGTGGCGGTGGCCTGGCGGCTCTGCGATGGCTCGTCGTAGGAGCCGCTATAGGCATGGCCGTGTGGTTTATGGCGAGCTTTGTCTCGGTATTTACCTCCGACGCCCTGGTTGCGCCGCTCGAGTTGTCGCTGGGCGCCGAGGAGATCTCGTCGAAGTTCCCCACGGGCGCATCAGCGGACGAGGCAACGGCGCTGGTCGATGTTGAAACCGGTCTGGGCTATCGCTTGATGTGGTGGCTCGTAACAGATGCCCGGTCGTTGCTGGGCCTTGCGTTCGCGGCAGTTATGTACAAAATGCTGGGTAATGACACCCAACCGTTTACCGAAGCCAATGCCAAGCGGCTCAAAATTCTCATCGGGCTGTCGCTCGCCTTTGCTTGCACCGACTTTTTGCGCCCAATCGCAAGTGTGGCGATCCAGGACAGTGCAGGGTTCGACGGCTTCGAGGTAAGTTGGGACTTCACGTCGATATACGTTGCGGTGCTCCTCAGTGGCCTTCTACAGATCTGGCAGCGTGGGGTTACTCTCCAGGCCGATCAGGAACTCATCATCTGATGCCCGCCGATAACGACTCGTCGGCCATCACGGTGCACCTCGACGAGGTGCTCGCCGACCGCGGCATGACCATGACCGAACTCGCCGAACGCGTCGGCTTGACGATGGCCAATATGTCGATCCTCAAGACCGGAAAGGCGAAAGCGATTCGCTTCAGCACGTTGTCGGCGATATGTGAAGTGCTCGAGTGTCAACCGGCCGACCTCCTTCGGTACACACCGGACTCCTAGCCGCAGCAGTGCTTGAACTTCTTGCCTGACCCGCAGGTGCATGGCTGGTTTCGTCCGACCGGGTCGACCTTGCCGTAGTCGTCGGCGATAGCGGTTCGTACCGTTGCCGCCCGACCCAGGCCAGCGGCCGACTTGATCGTTCCGTCGGCGGTGCCAGCGTCCATCGAGGCGGGCGCGAGGAATACCGCGCAGCTGCCGTCGGCTCGAACGCTGGCCAGCCAATGCTCGTCGAGGTCGGGGAGGTCGGTCTTGACCACCCCTTCGCCTAGCGGGTTGAGCAGCACGACGTCGTGACGGCGGATTTCCATCGTCCAACCCAAGCCGTGGCCTAGGTTGTCCTCGACGTTGCCGGTATCGGGGCTTACCGGCCAATCGGTTGGCAGGTCGGCGCTCGACAACAACACGATTCCGGCACGCGGGGTAGCGATCGAACGGGCGAACGTAATCGCCGACCCGTCTTTACCGGCTCCCGATGACCGAATCGATTGACGCATCCGAACAGCGTAGAGCCCCGTCACCCGTTCTGATTGCAGTTGAGCCGCGGAGCGCGGTTCAACTGCAAAAATTTCGGGAGGGGGTTAGTGGTCTTCGGCGGGTATTAGTTCGGCGGCGGTGAGGAGTTCGTCGATCTTGCGGCGTAGGCCGAAGGCGTTGAGGGGCTTGACGAGCCAGCCATCGGCTTCGCTTTGGGTGGCGAGGAACTGATCGGCCTCGCGGTCGAGCAAGATCATGACCGGCACCGTGTCGAGACGGCCCTCACGAGCCTCTTGTTTCACCAGCAAACTGGTGGCCATTCCGCCCATATTGCCGATTTGCAGGTCGAGAACCACGATGTCGGGTTCGACCTGTTCCATCGCTTCGGACACCTGGGCGCCTTCACGAATGCGAAACACCTGGTGAAGGCCACCAAGAGCCGCATCGACCTCGTCGTAGAGCCAGTCTGCATCGGTTGCAAGAAGTACGTCAGCCACGGTCGCAATGTTACCCGCCCGGCGAACCCAGCCCACGATCGCAACGAAAACAGCCCCGTTTCAGGGTCCGGACTAAAACTCGGTTCGACACTCGGCTATCCTTACATCTCGGATTCGGTTCGCAGACCGAGTGTCCTAGGAGGACCCAGTGCTCGAGATTCAGATCGAGAACACAGATAAGTACACCATTGCTCGCCCCGTGGGTGAGCTCGATGCATATACCGTGGGCGACTTTCGCGAGAAGCTCACCGAATTGGCGGAAACACCCCAGCTTTTGATCGACCTCTCCGAGGTTCCCTTTATGGACTCGGCGGGCCTTGGCGCACTTATCGGCGGGATCCGCCGGGTGCGCGACAACGACGGCGCCGTGGCGGTTGTCTCCGCCCGCCAAACCCTCACCCGCTTGCTGCACACCACCGGTTTCGACCGGATCGTGCCGGTAACCGAGACCATTGACGAAGCCGTTTCGGCGCTCAACGACCCCGAACTACAGAGCTAAGCGCGCTACTCGTCTTCCCCAAATATCGCCTGACGTAGCCGATCGAGGCTTTCGAGATCGTGTACGTCGGTGTCGAGCAGCGGCACCCGAACCACGATCGGGTCGCCGTGAATCGACTCGACCAGGCTCGCGATGTGCTCGTCTTCGCGGTCGGCCAGCGCGTGCAGTTCGTCGTGAGCCTGTAGGTACGGCGCAAACTCGGGAGCCTTTGGACGGCGCTTCAGCCGCACGAACGACGGCTGCAGCCGGTTCATCACGACGGCCGCCACGTCGAGGCTGTTGTCGTGTAGTTGGGTCGCGAGGTAGGTCGCTTCGATGGTGGTGTCGCGCCGCGCCGACGCAACCAACACAAAGGCCGCCTCATCGGAACCCAGCATCGCCAACACGGCTTGGGACCGTTCCTTAAAGCCGCCCTCCATTCCCTCAAACGCCTGGAAGAACGCAACCACATCGTCGACCACCGCGCTGCCGACGATCTTGGAAAGTTGCCGTAACAACACCTGGCTGGCCTTGAGCAGCGAGCGGGTTGGGGTCATCAACGCGCGGTATAGCCAGTGGTCGATCAGGCGGGCGAGCAGGTTGGGCGAGTCGAGGAAGGCCAGTGCGTTGCGGCTCGGCGGGGTGTCGACGACGACCAGGTCGTACTCGCCGTTGGTGGTCAGCTCGTACAGCTTTTCCATCGCCATATATTCCTGGGTGCCCGACAGCGACTGAGACATGTTGGCGTAGAAGTCGTTGTTGAGAATCCGCTCGGCCTGGGCGTCGTCGCCGGCGTGGCGTTGCACCAACTCGTCAAAGGTGGTCTTGGTATCGAGCATCAAGGCGACCAACCGGCCAGCGCTCTGGTTATCGAGGTCGATCTCGGTGGGTTCGTTCCCGAGTTCGCCGATACCCAGTGCATCGGCAAGACGCCGCGCCGGATCGATCGTGACCAGCGCAACGTTGCGGCCAGCACGTGCCGCTTCGAGGGCCAACACCGCCGCAGTGGTGGTTTTGCCGACCCCGCCGGTGCCGGCGAGAACGATCACCCGGCGATCGGTGACCAACGAGGTGATGTCGCTCATGAGGGATCACCCAACTCGATCGCTTCGACCGCGTGGCGAAGATGCTCGGCGAGCTCGTCGATCTGGTCGGCTCCGACATCGCTACCAAAGATGTACGGCAGGGTGAGCTGCTCGAGCGGGAGTTCGGTAGCCAGTCGTGCTTGCTGTTCGGCTTGCAGCAAGCTCCGTTTCTGGCGGAAGTCGCCAGCAGCGGTGAGGTCGGCCAGGTCAGCTTTGCTGAGGTTGGTCCGCACATCGTCGAGGCTCACGTCGAGTCCGTCGATCTCGGAGTACCGGCCGTTGACCACCACCGGGCCGAGCTGAACACCCACATCGTCTTCGAGTTGGTAGGCGGTGTCGATGAGTTCGTTGACCGGTGTTTCCTCCGGCAAGGTGACCAACATGACCTCGCAGGTCGCGGGGTCGTTGAGCATCTCAAGCACCGCCTTGGCCTGGGCGTGAATTGGTCCGCTCTCGGCCATTTCCATCAGCTGAGCCGGGGCTCGCAGGAAGGTCATGGCGTGCCCCGAGGCGGGCGCATCGACGATCACCAGATCGACCGGCGCTTCGTTGACGAGCTGCTTGATCTTGCCGAGCACGAGCAGGTCTTTGATGCCGGGCGTCGCGGTGGCGATCACCTCGATGGCCCCGGTCTTTTGGAGCCGTTTCGAGACCATCTTGAGACCGTGATCGTCGAGCCACTCGACCAAGGCGGTATCGGGCGTGATCGATCGGGCGGTGATCGCGGCGGATTCTTTGTCGGCAGCCCGCAGGGTGGTGTCGCGATAGCTGATCTCGTCGACCTCAAAGAGTGAGGCCAGAGCGTAGCGCCCATCGACCTCGACCAGAAGTGTCGAACGACCCGTCCGGGCAGCTAGGCGTGCCAGAGACGCCGCAACTACGGTTTTACCCACGCCACCTTTGCCAGCAACGATGACCAGGCGGGTGCGGTCGAAATAATCGTCAGGATCCACGGGTGCTCACTCGACTTCGAAGACTAGCGATATTGGCGCTGTTGATCACAGCACTGCTTGGCGGGCTAATCGGTGGCGCGCCCGCGGCGACTGCTCAAGGTGACGCCCAAGATACCGCGCAGAATGAGACACCCGAGCCGTCGTTCGATGCCGGTGTGGTGAACATCGTCGAAGTATCGGGCTACCTCGATGCGGTTTTGGTCGATTTCATCCACCAAGAACTCGACTTGGCCGAAGCCCAGGGCGCTCGGTCGGTGGTGCTTCAGCTCAACAGCCCGGGCGCGTTGGTAGACGACGAGACCTTCGCCAAGCTCACCGACCGGATCGCCGAGATGACGATCCCGTTCAACGTGTGGGTCGGCCCGTCGGGCGCCAAGGCCAAAGGCCGTTCAGCGCAGTTGCTGGGCCTGGCCGATGAGGTCGGAATCGCCAACGGTTCGCCGTTCGGCGACCTCGGCCCGTCGGTGCTCGACGACGCCGAGGTTTCTGCCGAGTACAAAGCCGTCGAAGCCGGGCTGCGAAACAACACCCAAGAGTTCATCGATGAGGGCGACGATGTCGAGTACGGGTTCGGTCGACTCGCCCCGACCATTATCTTCTTCCTACTCGACCTGCCCGAATTCGAATCCTCGATCGACGACTCGGGCGAGCAGCCGGTTCGCGTACCCGAGACCCAGGCCCGATTCGGCGCACTCTCGGTGTTTAAGCAACAGGTCCACAACCTCGGCAGCCCACCGGTGGCGTACCTGTTGTTTCTGCTCGGCATTGCGCTGTTGATCTTTGAGTTGTTCACCGCCGGCGTTGGTGTTGCCGGCATCATCGGCGCTGGTGCGTTCATCGGTGGCTGTTACGGCCTCGACGTGCTGCCTGCCCGATGGTGGGCGGTCGCCATGCTGGTTCTGGCCATGGTGGCGTTTGCCATCGACGTGCAGACCGGTGTGCCCCGTTTTTGGACGGCGGTCGGAACCGTGCTCCTGGTGATCGGCTCGATCTTCTTGTACGACGGCGTGAGCATTGGTTGGGTCGCATTGCTGACCGGCTTGATCGGGATCCTGTTGGCGATGATCAACGGCATGCCGTCGATGGTCCGAACCCGGTTCTCGACCCCCACGATCGGTCGGACGAACCTGCTCGGTCAGCTCGGCGACGTGGTCGAGGCGGTCAACCCAGATGGCGTGGTCATGATCGATGGCGCCCGGTGGCGGGCTCGTACCAACCGCGCAACTCCGGTCGACGTTGGCGAACGAGCCCGGGTTATCGAGATCGATGGCCTGATCCTCGAAGTCGAGCCCGAAGCCGGCGCAGCGCGCGACTACCGCGAACGCGGCCCGAAAGAAGACGGCGAAGTCGCCGAAACCGACCAAACCGAAACCGTCGAGTCCTAAGCCGCTAGCCAGCGGCGTTACCCGAAATTTGCCCTTCGGTCGAGATGTGATGGGGGTCACGTGGTTGACCAGCCCATTTACTCTTTGGCGCGCGATTCCGAGGCCGTATAGGGTCCTCGAAATCGGCATGAGGTAGGGAGTTGTCGGGAAGTGAAGTCTGGAAATTCGGCGAGAGAAATCGCGTGGCAGGCCAAAGCGGCGTGTCGGGGTCCGCAAGCTCGAGTGTTCTTTCCCCCACCACGTTTCGAGCGCAAAGACGAGCGACTCGAACGCGAGTATCTGGCCAAGGCAATCTGCGACGAATGTCCGGTGCGCAGCGATTGTCTCGACCACGCCCTGAACGTCCGTGAACAGCACGGCGTGTGGGGCGGTTTGAGCGAGAGCGAGCGCCGAACCGCAGCCGCGGTTTAGTCGCTGGGGAAGCGGGGTCCGGCGATTCGGACGTCGTCGCGGCGACGAGTGATTGCGTTGTCGTCGAGATGATTGAGCAGCGGCAGCGCGTGTTTGCGGGTGTTGCCGGCCGCGCTCCGGAACTGCGAAACGGTAAAGCCATCGGCGTTGGCGAGCAGGCCTCGAACAACGTCGATCGCCGCATCGATCGCTTCGGTGGCGAAGAAGACGCCGTCTTTGGAGAACACCGCCCCTTGTCGAGCAAGGTCGCGCAGTTCGTCGCGGCCGATGCCGTCCGGGTCGGGCGGCGCCAACAGATTGGCCCGTAGTGCGGCCAGGAACGGATGGTCGGCGGTTGGGTTGGCCGCGTCGGAAGCGCGAGCGCGCCCGGATTCGATCGAGTACCCCTCGAGCAGTTCGATCGCGGCCCGACTCTGGTCGTCGAGGACCGCAGTGTCGAAGCCCAGCGGACCTGCTTCATCGATGCGGGTTCGCAGTTCGGTGAGCTTGGCTTCTAGAGCTTCGGGCGAGACCACCCAGCTACCGACGGTGGGTTCGCGCTTTTCACCGGTGAGCAGCGTGAGGTGCTTGACATCGACCCAACCGCGTTCGGCGACCACCCGATCGACCGATCGGTCGGGTCGGGCTTTCGACGCAGGGAGCACGGGTGCCAGGTCGAGGATTTCGCCGCCGCCGATCGTTTCGCCCCGTCCGGCTTCGCGCAGCACGAACCGGTCGCCCGGCACCAACGGAAGAGCGGTCGGGAGGAACAGCCGGACATTGCCCGCCTGCCCGGGCTGCAAGGCTTCGGGGCCAAGAATTCGCATGCGGACCGGATATTCGCCGGACCCGATGTACAGCAGGTGGGCGCCGCGGCGAGACACCTTGTGGTCGACGGCGTCGAGCACGGTGAGGCTGGCGTCGACTACGTCGGTGGTGTGCCACTGTTCCGCCTTGATCACGGCGTCGCCTCGGCCCACCTGGTCGTGCGAAACACCACCGAGGTTGATCGCCACGCGGTTGCCGGGGCCGATCTTGGTTCGGTTCTCGTATTGGCTTTGCAGGCCTCGAACTCGAACCTGTCGATCGCCGGGCGCCACGGAGAGTTCGTCGTCAACCCGGATACGACCGCCGGTAAGCGTGCCCGTGACCACCGTGCCAGCGCCCTTGGCCGCGAACGCCCGGTCGATCCACAGGCGGGGTTTGGTCGAGTCGGCGGCTTGGGGGGTGGTGTCGAGCAGCCGGTCGAGCCCGGCTCGAAGGTCGTCGACCCCGATGCCGGCAAGGGCGTCGACGCCGATCACCTCGGCGTCTTCGAGAAAGGTGCCTGCCACGTGGTCGGCGATGTCGAGTCGCGCGAGTTCGATCAGGTCGTCGTCGGCGATGCCGACTTTGGTGAGGGCGATGATCCCGTGCTGCGCGCCGAGCAGTTCGAGAATGCGGAGGTGTTCTTCGCTCTGGGGTTTCCACCCTTCGGTGGCGGCCACGACGAAAAGGCTGGCGTCGACCGCGCCGACTCCGGCCAGCATGTTCTTCAGGAACCGAACGTGGCCGGGAACGTCGATGATCGCCACGCCGCGTTGGCTCGGTAGCGACAACGATGCGAACCCGAGGTCGATGGTGAGGCCCCGTTCCTTCTCTTCGGCGAATCGATCGGGGTCGGTGCCGGTGAGTGCTTTCACCAGCGTGGATTTTCCATGGTCGACGTGGCCAGCGGTTGCGACGACGTGCATTACCGGGTGAGCCCGCCGATCGCCTGGGCGACATGGCCGTCGTGGGCCGGGTCGATGGTGCGGAAATCGAGGGTGGTCACGTCGTCGGCCACCCGAGCGACCACGGGTGGATCGAGCTGGCGCAGTGCCTCGCGGTGATTGCCGGGTAGTGCCAGGCCGGCGGACGGGAACTCGACATCGGGCAACGTGCCGCCGCCCGGAACCGACATCGTGTCGACCACTTCGCCGTTACCGGCGGTTGCGACTACCGCCTCGGCGCGGGCTCGAAGCTGTTCGACCGGGATGGTGGCCATACGCCAGAACGGAATCGCTTGCCCGTCGCGCTCGAGGTACGATAGGGCGAGCCGCTGGAGCGATGCGAGTACCAGCCCGCCGGGTCGCAGGGCTCGAGCCAGCGGATGGCGGGCACACGCGGCAACCAGTTCGGCGTCGCCGGCGATGACCCCGGCTTGTGGCCCACCGAGCAGCTTGTCGCCGGAGAAGATCACCAGGCTGGCGCCCGCCTCGAGGGTTTGGCGAGCGGCCGGCTCGTTGGCCAACCAGGTGGGCGGACCGTCGGCCAGCCACGGGCAGGCCTCGTCGAGTAGTCCCGAACCAATGTCGGCGACCAAGGGCACACCGAGGTCGGCCAGTTCGCTGATGTGAGGGGCCTCGGTAAACCCGACGATCTTGTAATTCGACTGGTGTACCTGCATTACCAGCGCCACGTCGTTGTCGGGGTTGGCGACGGCGTTGGCGAAATCGGTCGCACGGGTCCGGTTGGTGGTGCCTACTTCTAGGAGCTTGGCGCCCGACTGCTCCATAACCTCGGGGACTCGAAAGCCGCCACCGATCTCGACCAGTTCGCCTCGCGAGACCGCAACCGACCGGTTCTTGGCCAGGGCAGCCAAGACCAACATGACGGCCGCCGCGCAGTTGTTGACCACGATCGCCGACTCGGCGCCACAGGCTCGGGCGAGCAGTTTTGGCGCGTGGGCTTGGCGACTGCCGCGGTCGCCGGTGGCCAGGTCGAGTTCGAGGTTGCGGTACTGGCCATCGTCGCTGCTCGGCCACGGGGCCCGGCCAAGGTTGGTGTGCAGTAACACGCCGGTGGCGTTCACCACCGGCTGAAGCAAGGTGCGTTGCAGCGCCATCGCCCGGTCGAGCGCCGACTCGTGGTCGCCGGCGGCGATTGCCTCGCGAGCCACGTCGACGAGGAGCGGGTGAGGCAGACCGGACTCCTGTAACGACCGCGCCAATTTGTCGACGGAAGGGGGACGTTGTGCCGGTGTCGCCATGCGCTCAGGATAGGAGAGCTCTACGCTTAGGTAATGTTCGGGCTGCTGCTTCTCGTCTTCATCGTTGTGCCGTTGGTCGAGATCTTCATCATCATGCAGGTGACGAGCGGGCTCGGACTGTTGCCCACCATCGGGTTGTTGATCTTGATGAGTGTGATCGGGGCCTGGCTGGTCAAACGCGAGGGCCTCAGCGTGGTAACGCGGGTCCAGGACGCGCTCAACAGCGGACGCATGCCTCGTGACGAGCTGCTCGACGGCGCCATGATTTTGGGCGGCGGAGCGTTGATGCTCACCCCCGGGTTCCTCACCGACCTGGTCGGCATGTCGTTGCTGTTGCCACCGGTCCGTGCGCTGCTGCGGCCGTTGCTCGCCAAAGCGGTGAAGTCGAGGGTGACGGTCGCTACCGGCATCGACCCCGACATGTTTCGAACCAGCACGACCAGACGAAGCGGGTTTGGGTTCGGGCGGAGCCGAGGCCCGGTGTACGACGCCGACTCGACCGAGAAGTCACGGCAATCGCGGCGGCCTGACCAAACCGAGTTGCCCCCGAAGTAGCGAGTTCGGAATCGTTTCCCAACTCGGCGGGCCGAAAAACTTGACGGCCAAGTGCTGCAGATGGCCATCAAGGGTGCTGAAACACATGTACATGAACGCATTCCAGTCGTGATTCTTTCGCTGATTCGCAACCACAGTTTTCACTCGTCGCACATTGTTCACTACTGTTACGCGAGCAATCAGGACGGTTGATTGCCTTCATCACATAACCCCGTCGGAGATACGTAAGCCATGAAGTACATCGTTGGAACGCTGCTCGCAGTTCTCTTGGTATTTGGAAACATGACCGGAGCATTCGCTCAGGGCGATCCCTCGATGTCGGCCAACGTTGCCGAAGCCGGCGAACAAGAGGTCACCATCACCGGTGAAGGGTGGGAGCCAGGTTTGGCGATCTTCATCCTGCCGTGCCCCGGAATCGATGACCTGGCCGACGCCACCGGCGACGCCTGTGACTCAAGCGCCCTTACCCCGGTAACCGTCGGCGCCGATGGCACCTTCGAAGCAACCGCCGAATGGGACATCCCGGCAGAGGGTCTGATCTTCGCCGCTGGCGACGCCGCCCGTACCGCTGGTGCAACCGCCCGAGTAACCGTCGGTGACGCCGATGCGGGCGGCGACGAGGGCGCCGGCGACGAAGGCGAAAGCGAAAGCGGAGATGAGGGTGAAGCCGAAGCCGAAGCCACCGAGTCCGAATCCCAAGATCTTGCCGAAACCGGTGTCGAGACCCAGATCCTGCTCAACGTTGGTCTCCTGTTGGTCTTCGGCGGCTACATCGCTCGCCGCAACAGCCAGTCCTAACTCCGGCTCACCCCGCCGGGCTTACCCGGTGGTGCGGCGGTAGCATGGCCTCTATGGCTGGGCTCCCAACTTCAGAAGACATCATGGAAATGCTCCGTGGTGTTGTCGACCCCGAACTCGGCAGCGACATCGTCGAGCTTGGCATGGCCAAAGGGGCGACCGTTGCCGACGATGGTCGGGTGAATATCACCGTTGCGCTCACCACCAGTGGCTGTCCGCTCCGGGCGCAGATCCAAAAGGACATCCGGGCCCGCGTCGGCGGGCTTCCCGGGGTCACCAAAGTCAAGATCGACTGGACCGAACTCACCGCCGAGGAAAAGGCCGCCACCATGGCCAAGGCTCGGTTCAACGTGCAGAACGCCGAAGACGCGCCCGAGACCCTGGTTCCCTCCACCGCCAAGGTGGTCATGGTGGCCAGTGGCAAAGGCGGTGTTGGCAAATCGTCGATAACGGTCAACCTGGCCGCTGGCCTTGCGGCGCGAGGCTTCACGGTCGGCGTGATGGACGCCGACATTTGGGGCTTTTCGGTACCTCGGATGTTGGGCGTCGACGGCCAACTAGCCGCTAAGGACAAGCGGATTGTTCCGCTCGAGCGAAAGATCGGCCCTGGGGTTCTGCGAGTTGTTTCGATGGGCCACCTGGTTTCGGACGAACAGACCGCCCTGATGTGGCGCGGCCTCATGCTCAACCGGGCCGTGCAGCACTTCATCGAAGACGTTGAGTGGGGCGACGACTGCGACTACGTACTGATCGACATGCCGCCCGGAACCGGCGACGTACAGATGGGTGTGGCCAAGCTATTGCCGCGTGCCGAGATGCTGATCGTCACCACGCCGGCCAAAGCCGCCCAGAACGTGGCGAGCCGGGTGGCCGGTATGGGACGCAGCTACTACCTGCGAATCGCTGGCGTTATCGAGAACATGACCGCTTTTGTCGCCGACGACGGCACCCGCTACGAACTGTTTGGATCGGGTGGCGGCGAAACGTTGGCCAACGACATTGGCGTGCCGCTACTCGGCCAGGTGCCAATCGATGGCGCGGTGGCGCGCGGCGGTGACGACGGCGAACCGGTCATTTTGGGCAGCGGTCCAGCGGCCGAGGTTCTAAACGAAATCGTCGATCAATTGGTGGCCGAGATCGTTCCGCCGGTCGAGATGGCTGGCTGCTCGGCCCGCATGCTCGATGCTGCAGCTGCGGCCCTCGATGCGTTTGACGCCGAAGCCGGTTAGTCCGACGTGAAGCTTTCGGCCAGGGCCTTCGCTGTCCGGGCCAACATGTAGGTATCGACGCCGACGGCCAGGAAACTCGCTCCAGCATCGGCGTAGGTTTTTGCCGTTTCCGGTGACGCCGCGTATACCCCAGCGGGCAATCCGGCGGCGGTGATGCGTTGCAGCGCATCGGACACCGCGGTCACCACATCGAGATGCCCGGCCTGGCCGATCATGCCCATCGAGGCGGCGAGATCCGACGGCCCAACAAACGCTGCGTCGACACCGTCGACGGCGCAGATTTCCTCGATGTTTGCGAGTGCGGTGACCGACTCGATTTGGACGATCAGACACATCTGGTCGTCGGCTTTTGTGAAGTATCCCTCCACCTGCCCCCACCCAGCGGCCCGGCCGCCAGCGACTCCTCGCTTGCCGAGCGGTGGATAGCGAATCGATTCCACAACATGGGTTGCTTCAGCAGCATCATCGACCATCGGAACGAGGAGGCTTTGGGCTCCGATGTCGAGCAGGCGCTTGATGGTTACTCGGTCGGTTGACATCGGGCGAACAATCACGTTGCAGTCTGAAGCCGCGGTTGATTGCATCTGACTCATAACGGTGCGTAGATCGTTTGGGGCGTGCTCGGTATCGACGATGATCCAGTCAAACCCCGCGTTCGCCGTAATCTCGGCGGCTACTGGGTCGGCGAGGCTCACGATGATGCCGTAGGTGTTCCCCGGTTCGGCGAGCTGCTGCTTGAAGTGGTTGATCGGCATGTCCATCGCCGTAGTTCATCACATATCGGCGGTTGGCGTAGCGAGGCGGTCGAGGACCAAAACAGCGATCGCCGGCAGCTGCGGAAGCTGCCGGCGATCGGGATTGTTACGTTTCGTCAGCCACAGACTGCGCAAGAGTGGCTAGATGTTTACGTCGGTTTCGTCAGCGGGTTCTTCTACCGGCTCCAGGACCTCTTCTTCGGTGGTCTCGTCTTCTTGGACCGGTTCTTCGGCGGCGCCGCACATTTCGACCAGGTCGGCCATCTTGGCTTCAACGCGCTCGGCGCGAACGTTGTTCTTTTCGCTCTTCACGTCGAGGCGTTCAAGCCGCTCAGTCATCTTGGCGGTGCGCTTTTCGAAGTTCTTCTTGTCGGGGTCGAGCATTTCCATGCGCTCGGCGATCGAGGCCTTTTTGGCGGCGATACGGTCGCTCTTGGCATCGATCCTGTCCATCTTCATGTCGAGCCGTTCTTGGATCTCGGTCATGCGGTCGCAACGGTCGGTTGACTCGTCGGTTTCCGCCGAGGCGACCGGCGCGAAGCCGACCATCGCCATGGCGGCGACGACCAAAATGGTGAAGAGACGTTTCATGCAATGTGTCCTTAATGCAATTGGGGTTTGTTTTGTACGACTGCTGTAACGGCACAAGCTCGGAAAACTTGAAACATTTCTGGGTGTTTGGGCCTAGTTTTTCGCCGTTCGGACCAGGCCAGACGACCTCGGCGGGTACATGTCGGGCGAAAAGTGGCCGATCTTGTGCAATATCTGCCCAACTTGGGCTGTTCTATAGGCCATCACCACTTGTACAGTGATGACAGCTCACAAATTTCAGGAGAACGCTGTGATTGCACTTACCGACGCCGCGACCAGCAAGGTCGCCGAACTTATTAGCGCCGAAGACGAAGCCGACCTCGCCCTGCGCGTAGCCGTGCGCCCCGGCGGTTGCTCGGGCTACAGCTACGAGATGTTCTTCGATTCCGAAGTAGCCGGCGACGATGTCCTCAAGGAGTATGGCGACGTCAAGGTTGTTGTCGACCAGTCGAGCGCAATGCTCCTCGAAGGCGCAACCCTCGATTTCAAAGATGGCCTCACCGACGCCGGTTTCGCTATCAACAACCCCAACGCCCAGCGCACCTGCGGCTGCGGACAGTCCTTCAGCTAAATCAAGCTGCAAGCAATCAAGAAAGAGCGCGCTAACCGGCGCGCTCTTCTTCTTTTTGGAGCAAGGTCCCGAGTTGCGAAGCAACTCGCTAAGGGCTTCGACCGCCAAGGCGGCCGAAACCGACCGGGTGAACCCTTCGGCCCTTGGGGGCCTCTGGGGTTCCTGGAGTTTCCGGTTCCGCTGCGCTCCACCGAAAACGTCCCTCGCGTCGGCCCAATCCCGAGTTGCGAAGCAACTCGCTAAGGCTCGTAGGTCCGTCAGGACCGAAGAC
>CALHTF010000053.1 GCA_938038815.1 uncultured Acidimicrobiales bacterium
AAGCGTGGGAGCGGAGGCGAAGCGTGGGAGCGGAGGCGAAGCGTGGGAGCGGAGGCGAAGCGTGGGAGCGGAGGCGAAGCGTGGGAGCGGAGGCGAAGCGTGGGAGCGGAGGCGAAGCGTGGGAGCGGAGGCGAAGCCGGAGCGACCCAGAGTGATCCGGTCCCGAACTGTCGAGCTCGGAGCCACGAGCGCATCGGGCGAGGAGTGCCGAGAACCACCACGCAAGCACCGAAAGCGACGGAGTGCCCGAAGTACCGATAGCCGGCGGCCACGTACACCGACCAACGCAAGCGCCGAAAGCGACGACGTGCCCGAAGTACCGGTAACCGGCGACCACGTCCCGACCAAAGGAACATGGTTGTTACCCGCGGGTACGTAGATCCGGCTGGGTGAGCCTGCAAGACTTAATGAAACCTCTTCACTCTGGCGCGGGTCAGAAGAAGTGAAGAGCCATTCGACGTCGCAGGAGACGCCACTACTCATGATTGTTTTCACCTATCCGGGACAGGGTTCTCAGAAGCCTGGAATGGGCGCTGCTTGGGCCGACCATCCGTCGTGGGAGTTGGTTGAGGAAGCCTCCGACGCGGCGGGACGAGATGTTGCTCGGCTTCTGCTTGATGCCAAAGCCGACGAGCTGAAAGAAACCAACAACGCCCAGCTGGCGACCTTTGTTCTGTCGATGGTCACCCTCGATGCGGTGAGCCGGATCGGCGCCGAAGCCGCCGGACACGCTGGGCATTCGCTGGGTGAATACAGCGCCCTGACCGCCTCGGGTGCGATCGACTTCTCCGATGCGGTGCAGTTGGTTACCGAACGGGGTAACGCCATGCGCACCGCAGCCGACGAGAGGCCAGGGGCGATGGCCGCCATCTTGGGCCTCGACGACGACCAGGTCGAGATCGCCTGTGCACGGGTGGCCGACGATGTTTGGGTCGCCAACTTCAATGCGCCCGGCCAAGTGGTAATCGCCGGCACCGCCGAAGCGGTAGCCAAAGCAAACGAGGTCGCCAAAGAACTCGGCGCCAAGCGGGCGATGCCGTTGCCGGTCGGCGGGGCATTTCACACCCCGCTGATGAAGCCGGCTCGCGAACGGTTGGCCAAAGCCATCGATCAGGTCGAGATCCGCGATATCGACACCACCGTCATCGCCAACGTCGACGCCGCCGAACACACCGTCGGTGCTGACTGGGCGAACCTGCTCAACGCCCAACTCACCAGCCCGGTGCGGTGGAAACAGTCATTGCACACCATGGCCGACCTGGGCTTTTCGACCTTTGTCGAACTTGGCCCGGGCAAGGTGCTGACCGGAATGGCCAAGCGCACCATCAAAGGTTCGAAGCAGCTGTCGATCAGCTCGCCGGACGATCTGGATTCTTTTCTTGAGGCCCTCGCCGGACAGCCCGTCGGCGATGTCGGCCAGTTGGAGGGCGAACACCTCTTTGCGATCGAACGGCTCGTCGTGAGCCCGATGGCTGGGGTGTTCACCAAAGCCGAAGACCACGTCGAGGACGACGGCTTCATCGCCGCTGGCGACCTGGTCGGCTTTGTTGGGACCACCGAGGTTCGGTCGCCATTCGCCGGCCAACTCAAAGGATTCTTGGCGCACGAGGGCGAGCGGGTTACCTCGAGCCAGCCGTTGGCGTGGCTTCAGGTTCGCACCTGATGACCGGCGCCCGAATCACTGGCTGGGGCACGGCGCTCCCCGAGAAAGTTCTCCATAACACCGACCTCGAGTCGATGCTCGACACCACCGATGAGTGGATTACCGAACGCACCGGCATTCGTGAGCGACGCATTGGTGGCCTCACCAGTTCGCTAGCCATCGAGGCCGGCCAGAAGGCGCTCGACGTTGCCGGAATCGATTCGGCCAGCATCGACCTGTTGTTGCTCGCCACCAGCTCGGCCGACCAGATCATGCCGGCCACCGGCCCAACCGTGCAGAGCGAACTTGGGTTGTCGTGCGGGGCCTTTGACCTCAACGCCGCCTGCTCGGGTTTTGTGTATGGCCTGGTCAACGGGTTTGGCATGGCGGCCATCGGCTACGAACGAGTCCTCGTAATCGGCTCCGATGTGCTCACCAGCTGGGTCGACTTCGACGACCGCGGCACCGCCATCTTGTTCGGCGATGGCGCCGGCGCAGTGGTGCTCGAACCGGCCGAAACCACCACGTTGCTCGGCAGCAACCTTGGGTCGGACGGCTCGACCAAACACCTGCTGTATATCGACCACGGCGGCCACCTCAAGATGGAAGGTCGCGAGGTCTTCCGCCGAGCGGTGCGGGCCATGGTCGACTCGTGCAACGCGTCGCTTGACCAAGCGGGCCTCACCGCCGACGACATCTCGCTACTGGTCCCCCACCAAGCAAACATCCGCATCCTCGATAGTGCGTGCAGCAAACTTGGCATTGGACTCGATCGCACGGCAGTCGTGCTCGACCGCACTGGCAACACCTCGGCAGGATCGGTTCCGCTGGCGCTCGTAGACGCCATCAACAACGGCCGAGTAGCACCGGGCGACAACATCATGTTCACCGGGTTCGGCGCAGGAATGACCTGGGGCAGCGCAGTAGTGCGTTGGGACCCGTAGTCGACTACACAACGTCCATGGCAGCTACTGAATCAACCGAAACCAGCCCGTCTCGAGTCGTCTTTGTCACTGGAGGCAACCGCGGAATCGGCCTCGCCACCGCCGAACAATTCGCCGCCGCCGGCCACCAGGTTGCGGTCACCTATCGCTCGTCGCCGCCCGAGACCTCCGCCGACCTGTTTGCCGTGAAGTGCGACGTAAGCAACGCCGACGAAGTCGACGACGCCTTTACCGCCGTCGAAGAGGCGCTCGGCCCAGTCGAGGTCCTGGTCTCGAACGCCGGCATGACCCGCGACACCTTGGTGCTGCGGATGGGCGAAGACGATTTCACCGACGTACTCGACACCAACCTGGTCGGCGGCTTTCGAGTCGCCAAGCGCGCAGTGAAATCGATGATGCGAGCCCGTTTCGGACGCATCATCTTCTTGTCGTCGATTGTCGGAACCGCAGGTCAGGCCGGCCAAGCCAACTATGCAGCATCGAAAGCGGGCCTGGTAGGGCTCGCCCGATCGCTCGCCAAAGAGTTTGCCTCGCGGGGCATCACGGTCAACATCGTGGCCCCCGGCCCCATCCGAACCGACATGATCGACGCCCTCAACGACGACCAGCAGGCGGCAATCACCGGCGCTGTACCGCTGGGCCGCATGGGCGAACCAGCCGAAATCGCATCGGCGATCGAATTCCTTGCGTCCGATGGCGCATCGTTTATTACCGGAGCCGTGTTGCCGGTCGACGGCGGGATGGCGATGGGTGGCTGAAGCCGACACAAGCCCCGCCGGGGCACTACGATCTGGCCTTCGCTCACTGTTGTGGGCGGACCTTAGAGAATAAAGAGAGAGATAGTTACATGAGCGACGAAGCAAACTTCGAGCGATTCACCAAATGCGCCGTCGAGGTGCTTTCCGTAGAGGCCGCCCAGGTCACCAAAGAGGCATCGTTTGCCGACGACCTCGACGCCGACAGCCTCGACCTCGTCGAACTTGTTATGGCCCTCGAGGAAGAATTCGACGTCAGCGTCGAAGAAGAGGAACTCGAAGGCATTGGCACCGTTGGCGGCGCCTACGACCTCATCATCGCCAAGCTCTAATGACGGGCAAGCGGGTCGCGGTAACCGGTATTGGCGTCGTCTCCCCGTGCGGGATCGGGGCCGACAACTTCTTTGATGGCCTTTGCGGGCCAGCGCCAGAGGGCGAACGTCGCGTCCAAGGATTCGATGCTGGCGACTGGTACGAGAACAAAAAAGAGGCGCGCCGAAGCGACCCGTATTCCCAGTTCGCTATGGCGGCGGCCTCGATGGCGCTCGAACAAGCGGGCGAGATCGACGCCGACCCGAGCCGCAAGGGCGTGTTTATCGGAACCGGCATCGGGGGAATCAAGACCCTCGAAGACCAGATCCTGGTCAACGCCGAGAAGGGCGACCGGCGAGTATCGCCGTTCCTCGTCCCGATGATGATGCCCAATGCGGCTGCGGCCAGCGTTTCGATGCGCCATGGTTGGCAAGGGCCGTGCGAGAACACCGTCACCGCGTGCGCGGCCGGCACCCACGCCATCGGCAACGCGGCAAACCTGATCCGGTACGGCCGCTGCGACGCAGTTCTGGCCGGCGGCGCCGAAGCACCCTTCACCCCCACCGCCGTTGCGGGCTTCCGCAACATGACGGCGTTTAGCACCGTTGGCATGAGTCGCCCATTCGACGTGCGGCGCGACGGCTTCATGATGGCCGAAGGTGCGGCGGTAATGGTGCTCGAGTCTTGGGATCTTGCCGTCGAGCGCGGCGCCACGATCCTCGGTGAAATTCTCGGCTCGGCGAGTACCGCCGATGCCCATCACATCACCGCCCCGGCACCGGGCGGCATTGGGGCAATCAACTGCATGAGCCTCGCTCTTGAAGACGCAGGCCTCAAGCCGAGCGATGTCAAGCATGTCAACGCGCATGGCACCTCCACGCCGCTGAACGACGCCGCCGAGGCGGGCGCAATCGCCAAACTGTTTGGTCAGCCGGGCCCGGTGGTTACCTCCACCAAGGGTGTTACCGGCCACGCATTGGGCGCAGCAGGCGCTCTCGAGGCCGCAGCGGTACTCATGGCGATCCAGCGCAAGGTGATCCCGCCAACGGCCGGATTCGAGCAGGCCGACCCCGAGATCGAGCCGATCAACCTCGCTACCGAACTAACCGACTGGGAGCCAGGCCCCAGCCTGTCGAACAGCCTAGGATTCGGCGGCCACAACGGAACCCTCGTTATCGGCCCCGCCTAGACCGGGAAAGTAAGAACGCGGGGTCTGACCCCGCGTTCTTTCTTTTTCAGCTATCGAAGACGGTGCGGGTGATCCACTCGGCGATCATGGCGGGCTTGTCGGAGCCTTCGAGCTCGACGGTCATGGTTTGGGTGAAGTCGACGTTGGTGCCTTTGAGCACCACGTTTGAAGTGACGGCGCTGAGCCGGATACGACCACCCGAGGGCACAGGCGCGATAAAGCGGACCTTGTCGAAGCCGTAGTTGATGCCCATAAGGATTCCGGTAGGAATCGGCTCGCCCTTGCCCAGCTCGGCCGCCAGCGGCACGAGAAGCGACAGGGTGAGCATTCCGTGGGCGATCGTTCCCCCGAACGGCGACTCGTTGGTGGCTTTTTCGACATCGACGTGGATGAACTGGTGGTCGTCGGTTGCGTCGGCGAACTGGTTGATTCGCTCCTGGCTCACCTCGGTCCAAGAACCAACCTTGGGCTCGCCCCCAATACGGGCGTGCTGGGCGTCATAGAAGGCTTGTGCGTTGCTCATGGACCAGACTCTATCTCTGGTCGGTCGCTCGTACGCTCGCTCTCTCTGCGCTGCGCGAGGTCCCGCCAGTCGGATCCCCTTGCCCTCTGCTGGCGCTCCGGGCTCTGTGGCCGCTTCCTGTCGGACTGCCCCTGGGCGTGCGTTACTCGTCTACTAGGACGAACATGAGGTCGCAGGAGCAGGCGAGTTCGCCGTCGACGGTGGCAGTGCCTGATCCTTTACCGGCTCGGGCGCTCATGCGGCCCATCTCGATCGTGATCTCGAGGGTGTCGCCGGGAACAACTTGGCGCCGAAAGCGCGCTTTGTCGAGCCCACCGAACAGTGCCAGTTTGCCGGCATAGGTTTCGCTGCCGAGTACGGCGACCGCACCGAGTTGGGCGATCGCCTCACACATCAGCACGCCGGGCAAGGTTGGCCGACCGGGAAAGTGGCCGCTGAAAAACCATTCCTCGCCACTGAGGTGCCAAAGTCCGGTCGCCTTCTCCCCCGGTTCGAGGGCCGTGATCTCGTCGATGAACAAGAACGGCGGGCGATGAGGAATCACATCGGCGGGATTGGGCAGGCTCATTGGCACTCCAGAACTGATTGTGGGGCTGGGTCGCCCCAAAACGACTTCCGCCGGTGAGGCTCCGGGCATGGAGGCCTCACCGGCGGTCGACGAACGTTACTTACTTGCCTTTTGCAGCAGCCTTGAGCTTCGATCCGGCCTGGATCTTTACGGCCTTGGTTGCAGGAACGTCGATGACCTCACCGGTACGGGGGTTACGACCCTTGCGAGCCTTGCGCTCGGTCTGGCTGAACTTGATGTAGCCGGGCACCGAAACTTCGTTGCCGCTACCGACCTGCTTGGAAACGATCTGGAAGAACGCATCGACGCAAGCACCGGCCTGGGCCTGGCTTACTTCGGCCTGCTCTGCAATCTCTGCGACGAGTTCGCTCTTTGTCATGTGGGAACACTCCTTGTATTTGCCCGCTACACCACCTGTGTGCGGGTTACGAACTACAACGCCAGTGCACCAGCGCCCGAAAGTCAAGCATTTCGACTCACGGGGCCTCAAAACACAGGGGTTGCGGCGAGGGCGCCAAATTACAATGGCCGGGCCAAAAACCCGATCGACTTGCTCGTCGGCGCAGCCAACCCAACGATGACCAATGTTCACTGCACCGAGTCACTTCGAGCACCAACCGATTCGCCCGGCCAACAAAGCACCTGTCGCTCGCCCACCGTTGGCCGATCGAACCGTCGATCGATGTAACGCAACCGTCATGTTTTTTGGCGAAAACACGCCGATCGTGGGTGCGGGTCTCGACGGCCCACAAGTTCGCCGCCCCAGACCGAAGCCTTAAAGATCGCTGCAATTGCAACGATTTGGAGCTGGTTCCACTATAGGTTGGGTGCCGCATGCCCGCCGCCAGCGTGCTGGTGTTGGGGCGCGACGCTCCCGCACCCGCGGGTACCGCAATCGCCAGCGGGGCCGGCGAGGCACCTTCACCGTGGCGGACCCCGGTCGCACCTGGGCCGGGCACACCGATCGGTCCGGTTGCGAGCAATCCAACGCACCGCACCGATCACGTCGCGCAACGGGCGGAACGGTTCGCCGAGTCGTACCCCGGCCAGCGTTTCGCAAGGCCCGAAAATCCGTCAAAAAGGCCCGAAAAAGAAATCCGAAGAAATTTACCTATCGACGGTCAAAATCAGCCTTCTCGACTGCTCCACTGCTCGGTGACCCGGGCAACGACCAGTTCGTCGTAGTGGCGAGTTGAGGTGCGTTTGAGCGACGAAACGATGCGACGTAGCTGAGCTTCGATCGCCGCGCAGCCCGGACAGACCCGCAAATGGTCGCGCACCTCAGCGGTCTCGTCGGGCCCTAGTTCGTTATCGATATACGCGCTCACGCTCGAGCGCAGACGGCGATGACGGAACAGGCCGATTCGTTCATGGTTCGAGCTCACGGCGTAGGAACCCGGCGACTGTCGGCTGCTATTCCCTGTTTGGGCAGTCGTTGCCTGGCCGCTGCTCGGCAACTCGAGCCGAGCATGTAAGAGGCGTCGGTACGCAACCGTTAGTCTGGCGTACTTGTCATCGATCTCGTCGCCTTCAAACCCGTTTCCACCGATTTCACGGGGCCCTCAGGTCATCGGATTCGTGCTGATGATCACCGCCGCCGTCGTGGTTGCGTCGGCCGTTGGTTGGTCGTCGCTCAAACCCCCGGCCGCAGCCCAAAGCTCGAAGGTGCTGTACCTCACCTTCGACGACGGCCCCGACCCCACCTTTACTCCCCTACTTCTCGACGCGCTCGATCGCCATGACGCAAAGGCGACGTTCTTTCCGGTGGGCAAGCGGGTCGAACGTCGCCAGAACCTCACCCGCAACATTGCCGACCGAGGCCACGCGATCGGCAATCACACCTATCACCACTCAAACTTGCTGGAGATCACCGACGAGGCGATCCGGACCGAGATCCAAGCAGCGACCGACATCATTCGTTGGACGTCGGGCGTAACCGTGAGCTGCTTCCGTCCACCGTCGGGCACCATCGACGACCGGATCCGACGCATTGCGGCCGAAGCGAACCTGCCCGTGGTCCTTTGGAACCGGGGCGGCGGCGACTACGGCCTCGAAACCGCCGAGGAGTTTCTCGACAAGGTGCGGTCGGCTCGGTCAGGCGACGTAATTTTGTTGCACGACAACGCTGGGGTCGTCAGCCTCGAGGCCGCCGAACTCGTGCTCGAGCACTTCACCGAGCAGGGCTACCGATTCGAGACCGTACCCGAATGCCGGTCGGCCGAAACCGCAGTCTCCACCACCAGCCCTGCGGTAACCCCCGCACCCACTCCTGCGCCCACCGTGCCGCCCACTCCTGCGCCGACTGTGCCGCCCACCACGACTCCGCCGACCACCGTTGCGGCCACGCCCCCACCGACTACCCCACCGACAGCCGCCTCCGAACCCCAAGTCGTGAAACGAGCGATATCCATCCGGGCGCGAGGCACGACGGGCGACGAGGTCATCAAACTTCGGGTGAATCGCAAAACGGTTGCCCGCTTTGTTTTGAGTTCGGATTGGGGGGTGTACACATACCGGCCCCGCATCGACACCAAGGTCTCCAAGGTCCGAGTGTTCTTTGTCAACGACCACAAGGCCCGCCCAGGCACCGACCGCAACGTTGAGGTCGACTACATCACGGTTCACAACGCCGTCGTACAAACCGAAGACACCCGGGTGAAGTCACGAGGGGCATGGTCGAGTCCGGGCGGATGCAGCGTCGGGTTCAAACAAACCGAGACCCTCGCGTGCAATGGCTGGTTCCAATACAAGCTCAAACGCGCAAAACGGATCGGCTAGTAACGACATAGCGTCCGCCGCCTACCTAGACTGGCCCCAGATGAGTTCTCCTGAACCAATTGCGGACGCTGTGGGCCAACAGGCACGATTCGACGAATTCGTGCTACCCGAGGTCGACGTGCTGTTTCGCGTGGCGATGTCGATAACCCGCAATAAAGTCGACGCCGAAGACCTCGTGCAAGACACCATGCTTCGGGCGTACCGGGCCATCGACCGGTTCGACGGCCGCCACCCCCGAGCCTGGCTGTTGACCATCATGCGTAACGCCCAGATCAACCGGGTCCGTCGCAAGCGCCCCGAATTGCTCCGTGACCCCGACGTCACCATGGAGCGAGTTGCTTCGACCGATGTCGACGAAGCCGACGTGGAGGCCGCGGTGCTCGATGCGGTATTCGATGTCGATGTCGAGAACGCCCTTAACGATCTTTCGCAGAAGTTCAAGGAAGTCATTGGACTGGTCGATCTAGCAGGCATGTCGTACCAAGAAGCGGCCGACGAACTGGGTGTACCGGTCGGAACCGTGATGAGCCGGCTCCATCGGGCACGAGCCAAAATCCGCGAAAGCCTAAAAGATACCGACATGGGACGAGGTCGACAGTGAGTTTTTTCCGTCGTTTCAAAAAGGACAAGACCGACAAGACCACGGGTGCTGACGCCATTTCGCCCAGTTCGGCCTTGGCCTGCAAGCAGGTCGCGGAGGATCTTCAGTCGTTCCTCGACAACGAAGACACCGTGGCAAACCGCGACCTAATCGCCGCTCACCTTGAAGCGTGTCGTGACTGCGGTCTTGAGGCCAACACGTTTAACCAGCTCAAAGCATCGCTGGCTCGTCCCGTTCTCGAGATCGACGACACCGCCCTCGACCGTCTGCGGGCGTTCGGTGCATCAATCTCTGAAGAAGCCGACGGCGGTCAACTGGCCGACGATTCGGCGAACTAGTTCGCTCGAGCCGGGCGGGCCTTATGCCCGTTCTGTTCAAAGAAGAACTGCGCTATCGCTTGCGGGATCGCAAACGACCACGTCGGATAGGCGTGGGTGGCCTGTGCTAGTCGACCGGTAAACATCCGGGTCCGCATGGCGAGTGCGATCTCGTTGATCATTTCGCCCGCACGCGGGGCCACGATGGTGGCGCCGATGATCTCGCCACCGAACATGCGTCGGCTGACCAGCTTTGGCCCGGCGATGATCTTGATAAAACCGTTGGTAGCGCCGTCGGTGATTGCCCGGTCGACATCGGCCAGCGGAAGATGCGCCACCCGCCCACCCATCGAAGCCGCCTGAGCCTCGGTCACCCCGACCCGAGCGACCTCGGGGGCGGTAAAGGTAGCCCAGGGAATAGCCCGTTCGCTGAACTTCCAGCGCTGGTTGAGCCGCAACGCGTGGCCGGCGGCGAGTCGACCCATTTCGTCAGCGGCGTGCGTGAACGGCAACTTTCCGGTTACATCGCCTGCGGCGTAGATGTGCTCGATCGAGGTTTGCAGCTTGTCGTCGGCTTCGATGTGACCTCGCGAACTCAGCGCCACCCCGAGTGCCTCCAGCCCGAGGTCGGCCGAGTTCGGGGTCCGACCGGTAGCAACCAACAGGTGTTCAAAGGTCGCCGAGCCATCGCCGGTCTGCACCGAAACACCACCGGGGGCCGCAGCGACTTCGGTAACCGCGGTGCCAGTACGAACATCGACCCCATCGGCGGTGAGGGCGTCGGCCACGATGGTGCTCGCCTCGGGTTCCTCGCGGCCAAGGATCCGGTCGGCCATCTCAAAAACGGTTACGTGAATCCCCAGCCGGGCAAAGGCCTGGGAGAGCTCGGCACCGATAGGGCCGCCGCCGAGGACGGCAATCGTCTTGGGCGCTGCCCCCAATCCATCGGTGCCGGGGCTGAACAAATTGTGGTTGGTCAGGATCGGTACCGAATCGAGGCCCGGTACCGGCGGCACGAAAGCTCGGCTACCGGTGGCCACAACAAACTTCTCGGCCGAATAGGTCCGACCGTCGACTTCGATCTGCTTCGGGCCGACAAAGACCGCCCGCCCGTCGAGGGTCGAGATGCCGTGCTGCTGCAGCACGGAGAACGTTTCGGTAGCGGCGATCGTATCCACCGACGACCGGACGTGGGCCATTGCCTCATCGAAGCTCGCTCCCTTGGCCGCCTGCGAAATAAGGGCCTTTGAGGGCACGCAGCCGGTGAAGGTGCAGTCGCCGCCGGGCTGGCCCTCATTTACCAGGAGCACCCGCTTGCCCGACCGGTTTGCGGCCTTGGCCGCGCCGAGTCCGGCGGCTCCACCGCCGACCACGATCAGGTCATAGGTGGTTGTGGTTGAAGCGTCTGTCGAGGCCATGGTGGGGAGTCCTTCTCAGTGGATCATTCGGGCGCAGAACCACGCAAGGTTCATCATCGCAAGCCCGGTCGCGAATTGGCGGTATTCCTTGACCTTTGTTTTTCGCCACGTGATGGTGAGCACCACCAGCCAAAACGGCACCATGATCGCCCACTGGATGAAAACCACGCGGTCGGTGCGCGGCAATGCCAGGTCGAGGAGCAGGTTCTTCAAGAAATCCACAGTGAATGAACCCGCCGACCCGTCGAATGTTTCCAAACTGAATCAGGTGTCTGACACCTGATTCAGTTCGCAGGGTAGGCGGCGTCGAGCGCGGCTCGCATTTCTCCCACAAAGCTGGCGGCTTGTTCGACCGATTCGCCGTTGAGCACCTTGCGCATCAACGCCGAGGCCACGATCACGCCGTCGGATTCTCGGCTCGCGGCCACGGCGGTCTCGGGCCCGGAGATGCCAAAGCCGACGATCGCCGGACGGTCCCCCGCGGCCTTTACCCGTCGAGCCAGCACGCTGGCGGCGTCGTCGACGTCGCTTCGTTCGCCGGTGGTTCCCATCGTGCTCACCACGTACACAAACCCCTCGGTACGTTCCACGATCTGGGCGAGTCGGTCGTCGTTGGTGACCGGGGCGGCCAGCAAGATGTTCTCGATCCCGTGCTCGGCGGCCGCCGTCGCCCAGTCGCCCGCCTGCTCCATCGGCAGATCGGGAAGGATCGTCGCCCGCACCCCCGCTTCGACAGCATCGGCCGCAAACCGCTCGTGGCCATAGCGGTACACGAGGTTGTAGTAGGTCATGGCGATCAAGGGCACGCCATACTCGCGGCCGCGAAGCTCGTCGAGCGCCTGGGCCGGGGCCATTCCCCGGTCAAGGGCTACCACCGAGGCCTCTTGAATGGTGGTTCCGTCCATTGCGGGGTCCGAAAACGGGATCCCGATCTCCACCGCATCGGCGCCCGCATCGATCACCGCCTCCACCAGGTCGACCCAGTCGTCGGTGATACCGGCGGTTACATAGGGCAACAGCACCTTGCGCCCGTCGGCGATCCGTTCGTTGAGGTGCGCTTCGAGCGAAACGGTCGTGGTGGCAGTCATTTGGGGGCTCCGTTCACGGTGTTGTTCTGTACATCGAGAATCTCTTGGACCTGGCGGACGTCTTTATCGCCTCGCCCGGAGAGATTCACCAGGACGGTCTTGCCGGCCAACTGTTCTTTCTCCTGCACAACCCATGCGATGGCGTGCGCCGACTCGAGCGCCGGGATGATGCCTTCTCGGCGACTCAACAGCTGGAACGAATCGAGCACTTGTTCGTCGGTCACCGGGTAGTACTCGGCTCGTTTGTTGAGCGCCAGATGCGAATGCTCGGGTCCAAGGCCTGGGTAGTCGAGGCCAGCCGAGATCGATTCAGCTTCGAGAATCTGGCCCACCTCGTCTTGCATGAAGTAGGCCTTCATGCCGTGCACGATGGCCGGCACTCCCCGACCAGCGGCGGCACCGCCCGCCGGTTCGGCACCGATGAGGCGAACCGTCTCGTCGTCGGCGAACCCGGCAAACAGGCCAGCGGCATTCGAGCCGCCACCAACACAGGCGACCGCAACGTCAGGCAAGCCACCGGTGAGGGCCTCGACCTGTTGGCGAGCTTCGGTGCCGATGATCTCGTGAAAGGTACGCACCATCCAGGGGTACGGGTGCGGCCCCATCACCGAACCGAGGCAATAGTGGGTGTCGGTTACTTCGGCCACCCAGGCTCGCATGGCCTCGTTCACCGCGTCCTTGAGGGTCCGTGACCCCGACATCGCCGGGATGACTTCGGCCCCCATCAGTCGCATGCGGAATACGTTGAGCGCTTGGCGTTCCATGTCGACCTCGCCCATGTACACCGTGCAGCTCATGCCGAGCAGGGCGGCGGCGGTCGCGGTGGCGACCCCGTGCTGGCCGGCGCCGGTTTCGGCGATGAGGCGGGTCTTGCCCATTCGCTTGGCCAAGAGTGCTTGGCCGATCACGTTGTTGATCTTGTGGCTGCCGGTGTGGTTCAGGTCCTCACGCTTGAGCAGCAGTCGGAGGCCGAGATCTTGGCTGAGGTTTTCGCATTCGGTCAGCGGCGATGGTCGGCCGCCGTAATCGCGCAGCACGTCGATGAACTCGTTACGAAACTCCGGGTCGGCCCACGCGTCGATGAACGCTTCCTCGAGTTCTTGGCAGGCGCCGATCAGCGGTTCGCCGACAAATCGGCCGCCGAATTCGCCAAAGAATCCTGCGGCGTCGGGCAGGCCCATATGGGTGGGCGATGCAGCCTCGGGAAAGGTATCGGCGATGGGATGTTCACTCAGTGCCACAGCGGGCCTCCGGATCTCGAGAAGTAACTCTTCTAGAACTCTAGAGGTTTAGCGTAAACCGGACGCTACCGAGCGACAAGTTCTTTTCGTCAGCAGTGGGCGCTCGCTCAGGCGTCGAACCCGTAGGTGATGCGGAGCCGCTCGGAGGTCCGGTCGGCGGCGATCGTGCATCGCTCCCCGACCAACAATGCCTCGTCGAACAAGAACGGAACCTCAAACTGATTCAACGAGGTTCGGATCGAAAGCAACGCTGGTTGCGTCGCGCTCGTCTCCAGCAATGCGGCATCGGCTTTGCTGGGGCGAACAGCCCGAATGGTTTCGCGAGCCGCGGTCACCGTGAAGCCCGTAGCCGCCTCGATCGAGCGGTACAACGAGTCATCGACCAGTGCGTTCGGGTCGATCTGTTCGCCGACCTCGGCCGCCAGATAGCTGCGCTGAAGACTAAAGGGCACACCATCGACCGACCGCCTCCGAACCACACATACCAGGGTGGCATCTTCGGCGATACCCAATGCTGCGGCCGCCTCGACCGCCGACGATGCCGGGCAGGCAAAGTTGTCGAGCACCTCGGAGGTAATCTCGATCCCGGCGGCCAACATTTCGCTCGCAAAGCTCGATAGGTTGCCCACCCGCACATCGATTGGCCGATCGGACACGTAGGTACCACGGCCGGCCGCAACTTCGATAAGCCCTTCCGCCTCCAGGCTCGACAGTGCTTGGCGCAGGGTCATCAGCGACGTGTTGTGGGCTTCGGCCATCAACTGTTGCGACGGCAACTGTTCGCCGGGTTGGAGCGCGCCAGAAAGGATCTGGTCGCGAAGTGCGTTGTAGATGACCTGATACTTCGGCGGTCGAGGGGCAGCCACGCCGGTTATTCTTCCATCCAGTCGTAGGGAAACGCACCGTCGAGCGCTTCGACCGGACGACGCTCGATCTCGGCGCCGGCCGCTCGAGCGTTTTCGATGAACCGCTTCATCTTGGTGGAGTCCTTCTTACCGGGCGCCGACTCGACACCGGTGCTGACATCGACACCCCAGGGCCGCACCGAGCGGATCCCGTCAGCCACGTTTCCCGGGTGAAGTCCCCCGGCCAAAATGATCCGCCGATTCGAAGGCATGCCCTCGGCGAGCGCCCAGTCGAAGACCTCGCCCGAACCAGGCGACTGTCCGTCGATGAGTAGCGCTGATGCGGCGTAGTCGTCGGACATATCGAGGCCTCGGGCGCCGGCCGGAAAGGCTTTGATGACCATGGGCACCTGATTGGCGATCCACTGGGAGTCTTCGGGCGACTCGTGGCCGTGAAGTTGCACCGCCCCGAGCCCAACGTCATGGCAAATGTCGACGACCTTTTGGCGGTCCATGTCACGAAAGATCCCGACCGAAAGGGTCTCGGTGGGCAGTCGGCTGGCGATATCGCGGGCGGCCATTGGCTTGAGTTGGCGAGGGCTGCCCGGAACAAAGTTGAGGCCAAGGGCATCGGCGCCGAGCGCGACCGCCACCAAACCATCCTGCTCGGTCGTGACTCCACAGATCTTCACAAACATGTGCTGGCTTCCCCCTTTGCGCTCCGGTTGGGCGACGCAACGTTGATCACACGGTATCTGGTCAGGCTCGGGGAATCGCTCGTAATCCGGCAACGGCGTCGGTTCGCGATCCAGACTTCACCAACGATTCGCCCACCAACACCGCGTGGTATCCCGCTTCGGCCAGCAGCCGAGCATCGTCGACCCCTTGCACACCGGACTCGGCGATTCGGACCACCCCGGAGGGAAGCTTGGGCGCCATCCGGACCGCCCGGGCGGTGTCGACCTCAAAGGTCACCAGATCGCGTTGGTTCACCCCGATGAGGTCGGCGTCGATGAGCAATGCTCGTTCGAGTTCGGCCTCGTCGTGGATTTCGACCAACACGTCGAGGGATAGGTCGCGGGCCACTGCATTGAAACTCGCGAGTTCATCGTCGCTCAGCGCAGCAACGATCAACAAGATGGCATCGGCGCCCATGATTCGGGCGTCGCACACGTCGTTGAGGGCCACGGTGAAGTCTTTGCGCAGCGCCGGAATGGCGACCGCCGAACGGGCGGCCATGAGGTCGGCTGGCGAACCGCCAAACGCATCGGCATCGGTAAGCACCGACAAACAGGTCGCGCCACCGGCGGCGTACTCGCTCGCCACCGTGGCCGGGTCGAGGTCGGGTGCCAGGTCGCCCTTGGAAGGCGAGCGGCGTTTGACCTCAGAGATAACGGCGAGGCCGGTGGCGCCAGCGATCGCCGACCGAAACCCACGCGGTGCCGGCGAGGCCTGGGCTTGAGCGAACAGGTCGTCGAACGACCGGTCGTCGGCGTCGGCCGCGGCGCGATGCGCCGCCATGATCTTGTCGAGATAGGTAACAGCCATGGGTCTTCCTAGTGAGGCTTTTCGCTGCGGGCGCTCATGACCATCACCGCGAAGGGCACAAAAACGAACGAGATGGCGCCCATGGTGATGGTGATCAGTCCGAGCACGAAGAGTGGCATAACCGTCATCGCGCCGAGGATCGTCATGATGATGCCGACCCCGACCGCGATCGGCGGGGTTGCGGTGAGCCAGGTGGGTGGCTTGGCTCGCCCAGGAACCACGGGTTCGACGTACTCCGGGTCGTCGCCATCGTCGAACGGCTTCCACTCTTCACGGATGACCTCGGTGTGAGCCTCAAAGAGGTTCTGGTCGTACCGCAGCCGACGCGCCTTGTCGCCGAGCACGTCCCATGCTTCGTTGATCTGGCGAATTTTGGCCTCGGCCTGTTCCTTCTTGGCCGCCGACGCGTTGGTCAATTGGTCGGGGTGGTACCGACGAGCCTGACGCAGGTACGCACGCCGCAACTGATCTTGACTATCGGTGGGCTCGGCCTCGAGCGCCAGATAATGGTCCACAGGATCAGGGTAGAAGATCGGGCAGGTCTAGTACGGATACAGCGGCGATCGATCCGGGTACCTCGACCGCCCGCTTCACGTATCCCAAGGCCACGTAGCCACCGTCGGGATGGGCCGCGGCACTGGTTACCGTGGCCTGGGTCTTGCCGTCGGCGTCGACCACTTCGTCGCCGGCCGCCAACGGTTCGTCTGACCGCAGCACCCGGAGTCGGGTTGGGGTGTTGTTGCCGCGCGAGTCGACCCGGGCTACCAACTCTTGGCCGGTGTAACACCCTTTGGTGAAGCTGGCCGACAGGTCGACGACTCCGGTAGCGCCAGGGATGGTGTCTTCGTTGAGTTCGGACCCCATCTTTGGGATCCCTGACTCGATACGCACGACCTCGTACGCCGCGGCATCGACTTCGGTCAGGCCATCGGGGGCTTGAGCGCCAACCGGCTGGAGCTGCGGGGTAGCGGCGACGGCAACGGTCGGTTCTTGGGTGATCTCGGCGTCGACCCGAAGCTTGAACCGGTTCAGCCGGGCGATCAGCGCCTCAGCCCAGCCGGCGTCGGTGTCGAGCACGAAGGTGTCATCGGCGGTGCGGGTAATTCGGAACCACGAGTCGATCTTGCCCTGGGGTTGCAGGATGAGCGACCAGCCCGAGTCGCCGACGCTGAGTGCATCGACATCTTGGCTGATCTGGCCCTGGAGGTAACTCGCGGCGTCGGGCCCGGCGATCTTGACCACGTCGCGCTCGACCATCGCCACCCCTTCACCGGCGGTGAGTAGTCGGTAGCTTTCGGAAAGGTCGGTCATGAAGTGCTCCTTCGGGCTTCGGCCATACGCCGAGCGGCCTCGACTGCCGACAACAACGCTCGGGCCTTGTTCTCGCATTCGAGGTGTTCTTGGCTCGCCACGCTGTCGGCGACCACACCGGCTCCCGCCTGAACCGAAGCGGTGTCGCCCGACATCAACATCGTGCGGATGGTGATCGCGGTATCGATGTTGCCGGAGAAGTCGAGGTAACCAACGACGCCGCCGTACGGACCGCGTTTGACCGCTTCGAGTTCATCGATGATCTGCATCGCCCGCACCTTTGGCGCCCCTGACAAGGTTCCCGCCGGCAGGGTGGCTCGCAGCACGTCGATCGGCGTTTTGCCGTCGGCGAGTTCGCCCGACACCTGCGAGGTCAGGTGCATCACGTGGCTATAACGCTCGAGGACGAACTCCTCGTCGACCTTCTCGGTGCCGTACTTCACGACTCGCCCGACATCGTTGCGGGCGAGGTCGAGCAGCATCACATGCTCGGCGACCTCTTTGGGGTCCTCTCGCAACTCGGCTTCCATCTTGCGGTCTTCGACGTCGGTGGCGCCTCGCCGCCGGGTTCCGGCGATGGGGCGGGAGATAACTCGACCGTCGAGCAACTTCACCATTGGTTCGGGCGAACCGCCGGCCATGGTGAGCTCGGGATGCTGTACGAAGTACATGTAGGGGCTCGGGTTCACCTGCCGCAGCACCCGGTAGAAGTCATAGGGCAAGAAGTCGAGCTTGAGGTCGAACCGCTGAGCCAGCACGACCTGAAAGATGTCGCCAGCATAGATGTACTCGCGGGCCGCCTCGACCGCCGCCATGAACGAGTCTTTCCCCATGGTGGAGGTGACCTCGGGCAACGGGTCGTCGGCTCGGGGAATCGGCATCAGTGGTTCGTCGAGCGCCACTGCGCCGTCGGCCGCCATCTGATCGATTTTGACAATGCAGCTGTCGTAGATCGCACGGAGTTCATCGCGGGTGGCACCGTCGGGCACAAACGCGTTGGCGATCAGGGTGACTCGTTGGCCCCAGTGATCGAGCGCTGCCAACTCGCCGATTATCGACATGATGGCGTCGGGGTAATCAAGGTCGGCTTCAGGCACATCGGGCAGTCGCTCGACTTCGCGCACCACGTCGTAACCCAGGTAGCCCATCAGCCCGCCGTGCATCGGCGGCAGGTCGTCTATCTCGGGCGAGTGATACATGTCGAGCAGCGCCTCAAGCGCCGCCAGCATTCCTTGGTCGGTCGGCACGCCGTCGGGCAGGTCGCCGTCGACCACCATCGTTCCGTCGCGCAGCACCATCGTGGCCTCGGCATTGCGCCCGACGAACGACCACCGCGACCACTGGCTGCCCGACACCGACTCCAGCAAGAATCCTGGGTCGTCGCCGACCAACCGGCGAAAGATCGAAACGGGGGTGATGAGGTCGGCCAGCAGTTGACGCCAGACCGGGATCACCCGGTGATCGGCAGCGTAGGCAACAAATTCGTCGAAGCTAGGCGAGATCTGCGTCATTGCTGGTTAGTGAAACGTGAGCGTGTCGGGGTCGGTGACCGTGCGGTAGTAGCAGGTTTGGCGGGTTGCACCGGTTTCGTCCTTGCTGTGGCAGACGCCCGATCCGGCCTTGCGGACCTTGTACAACAGGCTGTTCTGGTCGCAGTTGACCGCCACTTCCACCAGGTCCAACGTGTCACCCGAGGTCGCCCCTTTGTGCCACAGCACGTTGCGCGACGTGGAGTACAGCACCGCCGACTTCCGCTCGAGGGTGGCCCGAAACGCTTCTTCGTTGGCGTAGCCGATAAACAACACGTCGCCTGAGTCGGCATCTTGGAGAACGACCGGCACAACCTGATGGCCATCGCGGCCGATCTTGGCCACCTTGTCGAAGTCGAGCTGGAGGCTGGTTGATTCTTCTAGGGCGGAGTCAGAACTCATAAGTCGCCAAGCGTAGTAGTCGAGGTGAAAGACCGACCAGCTAGTTACAGATACAGCCCGGTCGAGCCTTCTTCGAGGCGGGGTGCCGCTACCGCGTGAACATCGCGTTCGCGCAAGATGATGTAGTCCCGGCCCCGGACCTCGACTTCATAGCGATCTTCGGGGTTAAACAGCACTCGGTCGCCGGGCTCCATCGACCGAACGTTTGGCCCGTTGGCGACCACCTCCGCCCAGGTAAGGCGTTTGCCGACCTGGGCGGTCGCGGGAATCAAGATGCCGCCGGTTGAGCGTCGCTCGCCTTCGGGGCCCTCGATCGATACGAGGATCCGATCGTTCAACATTTTGATCGGCAGACCAGCGGACGGGTCGCCATCGTTGTGGTCGGGTGGAATATCTGACTTTGCGTCGGACTTTTTGGCTTTGCTCACCAGGGCACGGTAGCGCTCGCCCGTCGGGTTCGCCGATTCAGACGGGGGCGGCCAAACTTGGGCCGTGACAGGACCAACCGGCATCCCAACCACCCTCGAGACCGCGGACGGCGAAGCCTTAGAAGCGCTGCTCCACAGGCCCGAACAAGGCGCCAAAGCAGTGGTCGTGGTGACCCACCCGCATCCGCTCTATGGCGGCGATATGTATAACACGGTGCCCGCCACGCTGGCCCGCGAACTGCCTGCTCAGGGCATCGCGGTGCTCCGGTTTAACTTCCGGGGTGTTGGCGCGTCTTCTGGGTCGCACGACCAAGGCGAAGCCGAACGCCACGATCTGGTCGCGGCGATCGATTCGGCGGTCCACGCGTGCGCCGACGGCCTCCCGTTGTTTCTGGCCGGCTACTCGTTCGGCGCCGACGTGGCGCTCACCGTCGACGACCCGCGCCACTGCGGTTGGGCGGTGATCGCACCACCGCTTGGACTATTCGACTCCTTCGCCGCCCGCGATGACCCTCGACCCAAGCTGGTTCTCGCCCCAACCGACGACCAGTTTTGCCCGAACACTCGGGCCACCGAGGTAACCGCCGGGTGGACCAGCACGACGGTCACCGAGATCCCCGGCGACCACTTCTTGGCCGAGTCGATGGGTACCGCGCTCGACGCAGTTCGAGCGTTCGTGGAGCCTTAGGCGTCGGGCGGGCGGACCGTGATTCCGGCGGCGGCCATAACCTGTTTGGCTTCGGCGACGGTGTGTTCGCCGAAGTGGAAGATCGAGGCGGCCAGCACGGCATCGGCGCCGCCCTCGGTCACCCCTTCGGCGAGGTGGTCGAGCGTACCCACTCCCCCGCTGGCGATCACGGGGATGGCGACCGCGTCGGTGACCGCCCGGGTGAGCGCCAGGTCGAAACCGTCGCGCGTGCCGTCGCGATCCATCGAGGTGAGCAGGATCTCGCCGGCGCCGAGTTCGGCCGCTTGGCTGGACCACTCGACGGCGTCGATTCCAGTCGGCGTGCGACCACCACGGGTGTAGACCTCGTAGCCGCTGGCGGTGATGGGCTGTCCGTTCTCGCCGAGCGACCGGCGAGCATCGATAGCGACCACCACACATTGCGACCCAAACTCTTGGGCCATCTCGGTGATCAACTCTGGTCGGTTGATGGCCGCGGTCATCACCGAGGTCTTGTCGGCTCCGGCCCGCAACAGCCGACGCGCATCGTCGACCGACCGGATGCCGCCGCCAATGGTAAAGGGAATGAACACCTCTTCGGCCGCCCGGCGGGCGAGCTCGACGATGGTGTCTCGGTCGCCAGAGGAGGCAGTGATGTCGAGAAACACCAGTTCATCGGCGCCTTGCTGGTCGTACCGAGCAGCCAACTCGACCGGGTCGCCAGCATCGACCAAGTCGACAAAGTTGACGCCCTTCACTACTCGGCCTTCGTCGACGTCGAGGCACGGGATTACTCGAGTGTTGGTTTTGATGGTCATTGGGCCAGCTCCGCGAGCGCCTGTTCGACCGTGAACGCCCCTTCGTAAATCGCTCGACCAACGATCACCCCGGTTGGCGTGCGGCCGTCTTCGTCGCCGTTGCCCCGCAAGCTCAGCAATGACCGGAGGTGATCGAGGTTGCCGACGCCACCCGATGCGATCACGTCGACCTCGGTGTGACCCAGCAACGCTCCCAGCCCTTCGAGATCGGGGCCTTCCATGGTCCCGTCGACGTGGATCTGCGTGACGATCAATGCATCGACCCCCATCTCGGCGAAGTCGTCGGCCACATCGTGGAGCGCACGACCCGAACCTTCGGTCCAGCCGCGCACCGCTACCTCGGTGCCGCGCACATCGAGGCCAACAGCAACCCGGTGGTCCTTGGCGAGCGAATACACGAGCGCCGGGTCTTCGAGTGCTGCGGTGCCGATCACTACCCTCTCGACGCCGCCTTCAAAGAGGGTACGGGCCGCCGCCTCGGACCGAACGCCGCCGCCGGTCTGCACGGGTACATCGACCGCCTGGGCAATAGCCGCCACAACGTCGCGGTTGACCGGGTCGCCTGACTTCGCCGCGTCGAGGTCGACTACATGGATCCAGGGCGCTCCGGCGTCGGCGAACACCTTTGCTTGGGACACCGGATCGTCGGCGTACACCGTCTCTTGGGCGTAATCGCCTTGATACAGGCGCACGCACTTTCCGCCTCGCAGATCGATTGCGGGATAAAGCTCGATCATTGGTCTTCTTTCTTGGCACGCTCGACGAAGTTCGACAGCAAGCGCAGGCCGCTGCGCCCGGACTTCTCGGGGTGAAACTGGGTAGCAAAGATGTTGTCATGTTCGACCGCCGCAACGAGCGGCACGCCGTAGTCGCAGGTTGCGATGGTGGCCGCCGTGTCTTCGACCGCATAGGAGTGCACGAAGTAGACCCATGGCGGCTCGTCGTTGGTTGCCAGGCCGGCCAGCATCGGAGACGCTCGTTTGACCGTCAACGTGTTCCACTGCATTTGGGGCCGCTTGACCGTGTCGGGCAAGAGGCGAACCGTGCCGGGCAAGATGCTCAGTCCGGCCACATCGGGCGATTCTTCGCTGCCATCAAACATCACCTGCATGCCGACGCAGATCCCCAGGAACGGACGCCCCGACGCGGCGGCGTCGCGAGCCGGATCGGCAAGCCCCGCGTCGCGGATCGCCTCGGCCACCCGGCCAAAGTTGCCGACCCCGGGCAGCACGACCGCATCGGCGTCGCGGATCAGGCCGGCATCGGCGGTAAGGCGCGCATCGGCGCCGACTCGTTCGAGGCTTTTCTGGGCCGACCGCAAGTTGCCGATCCCGTAGTCGAGGACCGCCACAAGGGGTCCAGTCACAGCATGCCCTTGGTGCTCGGCAGACCCGAACCCTCGACCCGTACTGCGTCGCGAAGGGCACGAGCCACCCCTTTGAAGCCGGCTTCGACGAGGTGGTGGGTGTTCTTGCCTCGCACCGAAACCAGGTGGAGCGTTATCCCGGCCGAGGTCACAAACGCCCGCCAGAACTCCTCGGTCAACTGCGGATCAAACGGCGGGTCGCCGAGGATTTTTTCGCCCGGGAACACGATGTCGTAGTGCATGTAGGGCCGGGCGGAAAGATCGAGGGCCACGTCGACCAGGGCTTCGTCGAGCGGGATCGATACCGACGCGAAACGGCGCACCCCGATCTTGTCACCCAATGCTTCACGGAACACCTCGCCGAGCAAGATACCGGTGTCTTCGACCGTGTGGTGGCTATCGATTTCGAGGTCGCCTTTGGCGTGCACCGTAAGGTCGAATCCGCCGTGACGACCCAACTGATCGAGCATGTGATCAAAGAAGGGCAGACCAGTGGTGCAGTCGGTCTTGCCCGTGCCGTCGAGGTCGATGGTGATCGAGATTTGGGTTTCCTTCGTCGACCGTTCTTTGGTGGCGGTGCGAGGAGTGCTCATGGGGTTGCTTTCTTCTTTGGGTGGTTAGGCGGGTGGGCTGTCGGGTTCCTAGCCAAGTTGGTTTCGCAGGGCGGCGAGAAATCGGTCGTCTTCTTCGCGGGTACCAATGGTCACCCGCAAACATCCGTCGAGGCGGTCCCACGATGAACAGTTCCGGATTAGCACCGAGTCCTCGACCAGTTTCTCCCACACGGCGTTGCCATCGGCATCGGTTGGGCGGAACAACACAAAGTTGGCGCCCGAGGGCCAGACCTCGACCGGCAGGTCGGCGAGCGCGGTCATCACTCGACCGCGTTCCTCGACCAGGTACGAGACCCGCTGATCCATGGCGTCGGCGAAATCGAGTGCGGTTTCGCCAGCGATCTGGGTAACCGAATCGAGATGGTACGGGAGCACCACCAGTTCGAGGGCCTCGATGACCCAGGTCGGAGCAAGGAGGTAACCGAGGCGGGCGGCCGCCATCGACCAGGTCTTGGAGAAGGTTCGAGAAACCACCAACGACCGGTCCTCGCCGATCAACTCGGTGGCCGATTGCGAGGCGAACTGACCGTACGCCTCATCGACGAACAACAGGCCGCCGTACGACTCGACCAAGGCCAGAACCTCGAGGACGGTCTCGGGCGGATCGACGATACCGGTGGGGTTGTTGGGCGAACAAAGGAACACCACCGCTGGCTCGTGCTCGGCGATAACCGCCTGCACGATGTCCATGTCGAGCGAGAAGTCGGGGGCCCGCTCGCCAGCGACGACCGTGGTGCCGGTGGTGCGGCCAATCTGGCTGTGCATTGCGTAGGTCGGCTCGAAGGTGGCCATTTTGCGACCGGGCCCGGCGTAGGCCAACAAGACGTTCTGGATGATTTCGTTCGAACCGTTGGCGGCCAACACGTTTGCCGGGTCGAGCCCATACCGACTCGCAAGTTTGGTGCGCAGGCCAAGCGCCGCCCGGTCCGGGTAGCGGTTCCAGGCAATGTCGCGAACGGCATCGGCGACCGCATCGCTAAATCCGGCAGGCGGAGGCAACGGCGACTCGTTGGTATTGAGTCGGACATCGACCTCAAGCTGGGGCGAGTGGTAGCCAACGAGGGCTCGAAGGTCGTCGCGTAGACGAGGCGGGGTGCGGTGCGGCGTGCTCACCCTTGCCAAGGTAGCGTTCGGCCTACCCAATACCCGCACCAGTTTCCGCCCGGAGCGAACGTGACGAACCAGAAGCCGAGCAGCGACCCCAGGTCTGCGAACCATGTCGTCGTTTAGTAGCGACGCCGCCGATCTGTCGTCGGTGCGCACCGGACTCGAAGACATCGCCGAACGAATTGTTCGCCACGCCGATTCCTACGCCAATGGACCCGACGAGGACCTGGCGGCTCGGCTCTATGAAGTCGAACGGAACCTGCTTGGTGCGTCGCGGCGGCTCGGCTCGATCCTCAAAGACATGGAGTCGCGGTAACCGACTCGGTGGTGTCGCGATCGGGCGCTGGGTATCTGTGAGTAAAAAGCAGAACCGACGCCCCGAAGGGCGCCGGTTCGGCGACACCGGGCGGCGGATCCCTGTGTCGCTCTTGTATCAGGTGGCGGAACCTGACGTTCTGAGAGCCAAGCTAGCATTACTTGGCACCGAAGATGCAACATGCTGCGCAAATGGCTTTAGCCGACAGCTAGGTTGCGGTCTTCACATCTTAGTTACCGACTAGCTTAATCATCTGCGCAGTAAACACAACGATTTGCCTCTAATGATTTCCCTTCATTACCTGCCCCACCGACCTTCACAAAGTGTGAAAAGCTAACGTCGTTGTGGGACTCACAAACCAGCTTCTCCTCGGTGCCCTCATCGTTGCTGCAATAGCAGTCATCGCGGCCCAACTTCACGATCCGCTCCCCTCGTTTCGCGCCATGGGTCGAGCGCTGCTGGTGGCGTTTTGGCTAACACTCGGTGCACTCGTTGTGCACAATCTGTTCCGAGATCTCGATGTCTTTGGCATTGCTCACGTGGTCTACTTGGCCATTGTGGTCACCATTCCGGTGGCTGCTGGGGTACTACTTGCGATCGGTGTTCGCCGTTTGAGAACTACCAATCGCCAGCTCGCCCGACGCAACGTTGCCGCCCTTTTGGTCGCTATGTTGCCGGCGCCCCTTGGGTACTACGCAACCCACATCGAGCCGGACCGCCTCATCACCGACCGGCACACGATCGCCATTGCCGATCTGGCCCAGCCTCTCAAGGTTGCGGTGCTCAGCGACCTGCAATCACCCAACATCGGCGACCACGAGCGACGGGCCTTCGCCGCCGTCCTCGACGCCGAGGCCGACCTGGTGGTGATACCGGGCGATCTGTGGTCGGGCGGCGCCGCGCAGTACCCACAGGTCGCGAACGAACTCGTTGAGTTACTCGGCCAACTCACCGCCAACCATGGTCATGTGGTGATGGTCGCCGGCGACACCGACTCCCCCGCGCAGCTCCGAGAGTTGGCCGCGGCGACCGACGCAGTGTTCCTCGACAACCAGGTTTGGCGACACGACATCAATGGTCAGCAGATAACCGTGGTTGGCACGGCGCTTCCCGTCGGCGATGCCAGCGATATCGATGACCAGCTCCAACTCGAGATCAGTCTACTCGATCCGGGCGAGCTCAACATTTTGCTGACCCATCGACCCGACGCCGCGCTCAGCCTCGGCGAAACGGCGCCAATCGACGTGATCATCGCCGGCCACACCCACGGCGGCCAGATCGCCCTGCCGTTCGTTGGGCCCCTGGTGACCCTCACCGAGGTGCCGCGCCAAGCTGCCCGAGGTGGTGCGATGCTCATCGATGATCGAGCCCTTTACGTGTCGGCGGGGGTAGGCATCGAACGGAACCAGGCCCCGCAGATCCGGTTCGGCGTTCCCCCCGAGATCGGCGTACTCGATCTCACCGCTGGGTGACTCCCCCGGTACCCTCACCAAGGTGTCTACTGATTCTTCCGGTGCTGCTCCGGCCCTTCGAGCTCAACCGTCCCAAAACGGCTGGTCGATTACTGGCGACCTGACCGCCAAGGCGCTCGATAACCCCGCGGGGGTGCAAAGCGCACTCGAGTTGGTGAGTGCCACTATTGCCGCCAAAGGTGGCGGCCGAGCCGAGTTCTGGATTCACGGCGTCGACGATAACCGCGACCTCGGCCCTACCGGCGCCGGTTTTGTGGCCTACCGCGACCTCTGGCAGGTCCGCATGGCACTTCCGGCCGCACCGAGCAATTTGGATGTTCGCCCCTTCCGGGTCGATGACGACGAAGACGTTGAACGATTCATCGACATCAACAACCGGGCCTTTGCTTGGCACCCTGAACAAGGCGGCCTCACCCGCCGCGACGTCGAGGCCACGATGGGCGAGCCTTGGTTTCAGGCCGAGGGCTTCTTGCTTCACGAAGTAGGCGACGAGCTAGCCGGGTTCTGCTGGACCAAGATCCACCCGGCGGGGGCCGACGATCCAGCCGACCCAGCGCTCGGCGAAATCTACGTCATCGCCCTCAACCCCGACTTTCATGGCCAAGGCCTCGGCGGACCAATGACCTTGGCGGGGCTGGAATGGCTCGCCGCCCAAGGACTCGACACCGCAATGCTCTACGTCGAATCCGACAACCACGCAGCCAACGCCGTCTACCGGAAGTTGGGGTTCACCCACCACCGCACAAGTCGAGCGTACGAACGCCAGATCGACGCCCTCTAATCACCGACTGATACCCCGTGTCTAAAACAGCAACCACGATCTATGACCTTGGCCGAGCCGAGCTCGCCGAACGACTCGACGGCATGGCGACGTACCGCGTCGACCAACTTTGGCGAGGCCTGTACGACGACGGAATAGCAATCGCCGAGATCACCACCCTGCCGGCCAGCCTGCGGGCCGAACTCGAAGCCGAGTTCCCCACCGCGCTCGACCTAGCCGCCGAGTCGGTGAGCGACGACGGCGAGACCATCAAATGGCTCTGGAATCTTCAGGGCGGGGCGGCGGTCGAGACGGTGCTCATGCACTACCGCGACCGGTCGACCGTCTGCATCAGCAGCCAGGCAGGTTGTGCGATGGCGTGCGGATTCTGCGCCACCGGCCAAGCGGGGTTTGAGCGACACCTGACCGTTGGCGAGATAGTCGAACAGGTGATCCGAGCCCGGAGAGCGGCCGGCGAACACCGGGTCTCAAACATCGTCTTCATGGGCATGGGCGAACCGCTCGCCAACTACGACCCGATGTGGACAGCGGTCGAGCGCCTGCACGGCGACTTTGGTTTGTCGGCTCGCCACCTGACCGTGTCGACCGTCGGCGTCATCCCCGGCATCAACAAGTTGGCCAAGGCCGACCTGCCGGTGAATCTTGCCGTGAGTCTCCACGCCGCCAACGACGAACTTCGCGACGAACTCGTGCCGCTCAACAAGCGCTACCCGATCGCCGACCTCATGGACGCCTGCCACGCCTACTTCGACGCCAAGGGCCGCCGGGTGTCGTTCGAGTGGGCGCTGATCGACGGCGTAAACGATCGTCGGTCCGACGCCAAAGAGTTGTCACGGCTCACCCAACCGCTCCGAGCTCACGTCAACCTCATACCGCTCAACCCAACGCCGGGTTACCTCACCCAGGGCACCCCCAAGGCCCGAGTCCGAGAATTCGCCGCCGAGCTCGAGGCGTTCGGGGTGAATGTCACCGTGCGACGAAATCGGGGCACTGAGATCGACGCCGCATGTGGTCAGCTACGGGCCAATTCCCAAGCCGCCATGGCGAGCGAAGACGGCCCATCACCAGCCACCGCCTCCACCACCGCGGTCGCACCACCTACCCGACGCTAGCGGGCCAGTTCGAGCACTGGTTTCGCGAGGAGAGCTGGCAAACTAAGGCCATGGCTCCTGCCCCGACCACCCCGGACTCCCCGACCTCTGGCTCCGCTCCTGCGCACTCGATGCCCGAAGGCGACACGTTGCCGACCGGCGACGAAAAGGTCGAAGCGGTCCAGTCGATGTTCGACGCGATTGCACCCCGCTACGACATGGTCAACCGGATCATGACCTTCCGTCTCGATGTGCGCTGGCGCAAGCGGACGGTTGCCGACCTGGGCCTGGCACCTGGTTCGTCGGTGATCGACTTGGCCTGCGGCACCGGCGACTTCTGCCGCGACCTCGAAGCTGGCGGCCTCCACCCGCTGGGCTTCGACCTTTCGTGGGGCATGCTCGACAACGCCCGCACCACCGCCCAACTAGCCCAGGGCGACGCCCTGCGCTTGCCACTGCGCGACGCCAGTGTCGATGGCGCCACGTGCGGGTTCGCCCTGCGTAACTTCGTCGAACTCGAACCGTTCTTCGCCGAATTGGCTCGCGTTGTTCGCCCCGGTGGGCGGATTGCCTTGCTCGATGTCGCCGAGCCCCCGAACCCGATCCTCAAGGCGGGTTACAACGTGTACTTCGGCAAGGTGGTGCCCAAGATCGGTGGACTTTTGTCCGACAAGGCGGCGTATTCGTACCTGCCTCGATCGCTCGCCTATCTCCCCGAACCTGACGCCATGATGGCCTCGCTGCGTTCGGTTGGGTTCGACGATGCCGAACGGAACTTGTTGTCGGGTGGTATTACCCAACTGTTGATCGGCACCCGCTCCTAGGTAAACGCCAGTCCAACGGCGAGCGCCAACCCGTGGACCATCTCGACCTTGCCGGTCGATCCAAGCACCGGGATGAGGTCGCGCCCCAACGCCCCGCCGAACACCGTCTTGAGACCACCTACCGCAAGCGGTAGCGCCACTAGGCCAGCGAGGGCCCCGATGCGTGCGGAGGCAAGCGGCAACAACAAAACAAACCCGAGCGCGATCGCCACGCCGTACAGCTTGCGGGTCGCTGCGTCGCCGAGGCGCACGGCCAGGGTTTGTTTCCCGGACTCGGTGTCGCCGGGGATGTCGCGCAGGTTGTTGATGATCAGCAACGCCGTGACCGGGAAGCCCACGACGATTCCGGCCATCACCGAGACGAACGACAACCCCGATTCTTGGATGTACGCCGAACCGATCGTCGCCACGAGCCCGAAGAACACAAACACAAACACTTCACCGAGGCCGGCGTAGCCGTAGGGGCGAGGGCCGCCGGTGTAGAACCATCCGGCGGCGATCGACAGTGCACCCAGGACAAGCAGTTCGGGGCCGACCGCCAGCGATAGCGCGAGACCAACCACAGCTGCCACGCCGAACGAGGCGAACGCCGCCCGTTTCACTTCGCCGGCGGTCGCCAACCCGTCGCCGACGAGCCGGGGTGGACCGACCCGGTTTTCGCCATCGGTTCCCCGGATGCCGTCGCTGTAGTCGTTGGCAAAGTTGGTGCCGATCTGCAGGGCCAGCGACACGACCAACGCGGCAAGTGCCCGCCACCAGATCACCCCGCCATCGCCAAACGCAACCGCGGTTCCGACCGCCACCGGCACGATTGCCGCAGGCAGCGTCTTGGGCCGAGCTCCGAGCAACCAGCGGTTCATGCGCAGCAGTGTAGTAATCGAAGGGTCAGCTACGCAGCGGAGTGGCGACGTTTGTCGACTGCTCGGTCGGTGAGGTCGATCACGCCGGACGCTCCTGGCGCCGCGAGCTCGGTCGAGTACCCGTACATGGCAAAGTCACAGGCGTACAGGGTGGCCACCTGCGCGACGAGCGACTGGTCGTAGAACCACTCGTAGGAGGGCGCGGCGGGCTTGGCTCCTGGTTCGTGCGCCACGTCGCCGGCGAACGTCGCTACACCGGCGTAGTCGTTGCGGTGTTTGCTGCGCAGCTGGCCGTCGGCGAAGTCGGTCGATTCCAGCCCCAGGCGTTGTTCGACCTCGGCCAACCGCTTCTCGAGCCCATCTTCGATGCGGATCAACTCGTCGAGTTCGAGGGTGCCGTTGCGCTCGGCCACGGTCGACTGGAACGAGAAGTGAATGTTGTCGTGGGCAAGGTTCAGCGTCGAGAGCCAGGCCACAAACTCGCGGAAGCTGTACGCCCGGTCCTCGCCAAGAAAGTGGGCAATTCGCTGATGCGCGTACCCCTGTTCGAGCCCGTGCAGATAGGCGCTGACCACCCGCGAGAACGGATCGCGCACAATCCGGATGTGACGGTAGTGCTCGGGCGTATACCGCTTGACCGAAACGTTGTAGCGACGCGACTCGTAATACACCTTGGTCCGGAACTGATGAATCCACCCGAAATAGTCGGCGGCCCCGAGCAGGCCCATCTGGTGAAACGACCACCGCAAGGTGGTGGTACACGCCGACTTCCCCGACCAAAACACGACCAGCTTTTGATCGGCCGAGATGATCGGCCGCGGGTTCTCGGTCAGAACCTCAGAGACTGGTTGGTGGCTGGTGGTGGTCGTGTTGATGTTGTTGAGGATAGGCCGAACGGTGGACGAGTTGGTGGAGTTGTTTGTGTTGACGGTGTTGCGAACTGCTCGGTCGCTGCTCGGGCCCCGGAAACCCAATGGCCACCGTGCCGAGCGCTCGCAGGTCGGCGGGAACCCCAAAGTGATCGAGCACCGCCCGTTCGTTGTCGAACAACCCAAAGAACAGTGCGCCGAGGTCGCCCGCGCTATGCACGGCCAGCAGCAGATTCTGCACCACCATGCCGCCATCGATAAACCAGTACGGCACGCCCCATGCCTGCGACGATTTCCCCAAACCAGTCCGGACCTTATCGGGTTCGGCGTACCGATCGACATAGGCACTGGGGCTGACCAAGGGAATCACCAGCACCGGGGCAACGAGTAGGTCGGGCCACGGAAACGTCGAGCGCTTCTCGTCGGGCAAGGTGATCGACCAGTAGGTCGCCACCGTCTCGGGTGTATCGAGCACCAAGAACTCGGTACTGCGGGTATTGCCGGCCGACGGGGCGCGCACCGCCAGCGATAAGAGTTCGTCGATTCGCTCGACGGGAACCGGATCGGCGAGAAACGCCCGGGTCATCCGTCGAGTGCGTAACGCCTCAACCAATTCCACCGAGCGCTGCGTTCGTAACGTGGGTTACGAAGCGATCTTTTCGAGTTCTTCAGCGGTAGCCCAGGCAAAGCCCATCAAGACATCGCCCTTGGCGACCTTGACCGCATCGAACTGAGCGTTGAGTTCGTCGCTGAACTTCTCGGGCTTGAGGGCCTCGTGGTCGAGCACACACGCCATCGCACCATCGCCGGTGGCGATAAATGCTCGATCGTCGTACTTGGTCGAGGGCACGCCAAACCGCTTGGCCAAGCGGCGGCCCCAAGCCCGCTCTTCGCCCGAAGCTTTGTGATCGGGGCGAGGGATGGGTGCACCAAGCGCCTTGAAGGCATCGAAGCCCGATGCGCTGACCAGCTTGGAACCAACCAGAACGTCTTCGTCGGGGAACGCCATAAGCGCCCGGCGGAACTGGTCGAGCATGATGGCCCGCAGCACCGATTCGCGCTTGCTGGAGCGCTTGATCGACGCCAGGCCAATCAACACACTCGGGGTTCCGCCAATGCGCTCGAGGGTGAAGAACGAAAAGCCCTTGAGCTTGCCGTTTTCCCAGGCCTGGGTGACGAGCACCCAGTCTTCGGCTTCCTTCGAGAGCATGCCTGCCTGGTATTCGAATGGCCCGTCCGCGCACATATCGGCCATCTCTTCGAATTCGGCGTCACTAAGAGCCGTGCAGTCTTTGGTCTCGACCTCGATTGCCATAGCGTGTTCTCTGCCCCTGTTCTGATGGCTGTAGTACCCCTCTAGTCCAGCCGCTTTTACCCCGCGCTGGCAAACCAGTAGCCGAAAAAGCCTGTAGCAAGCGGGTTCGCGAGGCCCAGGGATTAGCCGTACGCAGCTCGTGGAGGCTCTTCGGGTGGGCGTTCGCGGATCACCGAATCGGGGCCCAGAAGCACCCGCAACTCGGCTACCAGGCCGCCTTGGGTGTCGACCCGAGTGTCGTCGGGAAGCTGCAAAACCTGGTTTCCGAGGTGCAAATACACCGGCGATTCACCCGGGTGGTTACGCAACAGGTCGCGAAGTCGGTCGATGGTGTCCGATTCCAGACCATTGGGACGAATCCGCAAGCGCAGGGGCTTGCTAGCCCCCAACTCGGTGGTGTCGACCACGTCGATGCTCTGGGCGAACAGGTTGGGCACGTCGTCGTTTCCGTTGATGCGGCCGGTAACGATCACGATGGCGTCGTCGGTGAGTTTGTGGCCGTGTTCGGTCATCGTTCGGGGGAAGACCATGACCTCCATCGAGGACTCCAGGTCTTCGAGTTCAAACACCGCCATAAGGTCGCCCTTGCGGGTCCACTTCTTCGACAGGTTGGTAACCACTCCCCCGACCTTGATCCGGTTGCCCTCGTCCTGGTCGAACGCTTCAGTCACCGACACATCGGACTTGCGACGCACCGCACCCTCAAAACCGAGCAGCGGGTGGTCAGAGATGTACAGGCCGAGCATCTCTTTTTCGCGGCGGAGCTTGACGCTCTTGTCGAACTCCATGTCGGGGATGGTCGCCCGCTCGTCGAACACCGGTCCGCCTTCGGCTTCGCCGAACAGCGACATGACACCCATGTCGTGTTCTTTGCGGCGGGCCAAGGTGTAGTCGATGATGTCGGCCGACACGCTGAGTAACCCTTGGCGGGGATACCCCATCTCGTCGAAGGCGCCCGCCTGGATCAGCGATTCGACCGCTCGTTTGTTGAGCACATCGGAGTCGACCCGCTGGCAGAAGTCGTAGAAGTCCTTGAAGGCGCCGTTTTCGTCGCGTTCGGCCAGCAGCTTCTCCACCAAGCCTTCGCCGACGTTTCGCACCGCCGACATACCAAAGATGATCGTGCCGAGGTCGCCGTCGTTTTCGCCGGTGAGGTTCGGCTCAGGGTGGAAATCCATGCGGGCCGTGTTGATGTTGGGCACCACCACGTCGATGCCCATTACGCGACACTCGTTGAGGTAGATGGCGGCCTTGTCGAGGCTGCCCTTGACGCTCGAAAGCAACGCCGCCAGGTACTCGACCGGGTAGTGCGCCTTGAGATAGGCGATCTGGTAGGCGATGAACCCGTAGCCGTAGGAATGGCTCTTGTTGAAGGCGTAGTCGGCGAACTGTTCGATGATGGCGAACATTTCTTCGCCCAGCTCGCGGCCGTAGCCGGTTGCCTCGACACCGTCGACGAAGCCCGCCTTCTCCTTGACCATCATCTCGCGGATCTTCTTGCCGCAGGCCTTACGAAGGTTGTCGGCCTGTGCGAGCGAGTAGCCGGCAAACTTCTGCGCCATCCGCATCACCGACTCCTGATAGATCATCAGGCCGTAAGTGTCTTCGAGGATATCGGTGGCGTCGTCGTGGATGTAGGTGATCTCTTGGCGGGCGTTTTTGCGGTCGGCGTAGTCGTTGTGCATGTTGGCCGCCATCGGGCCAGGTCGATACAACGCAACCAGCGCCGCTACGTCTTTGAAGGTGCTCGGAGCGAGGGCCCGCATGAGGGCGCGCATCGGCGTGCTCTCGAGCTGGAAGACACCGATACTGTCGCCTCGGGCCAGCAGATTGTAGGTCTCTTCGTCTTCGAGGTCGACGTTGTCGATATCGACTTCGATCCCTTGGGAGGCTTTGATCAACTCGAGCGTGTCGGAGATGACGTCGAGGTTCCGCAGACCCAAGAAGTCGAGCTTGAGTAGGCCGAGTTCCTCGACGCCGTTCATCTCGTACTGGGTGACCACCGGTACTTCTTCGATGGGGGTGCCCGCTTCGGGTTTGCGCTGAATCGGCAGGTAATCGGTGAGCGGGTTCTTGGTGACCACCACCGCCGCGGCGTGAATGCCGTCGCTGCGGCGCATGCCTTCAAGACCCTTGGCAACATCGACCACCCGCTTTACGTCGGGGTCGGTGTTGTACATGTCGCGCAGGTCGCCCGCCATCTTGTAGCCGTCGGCGAACTTGGGTTGTTCCTCGAAGCACGCGGCCAACGGCGTATCGCGACCCATGATGAGCGGGGGCATGGCCTTGGCGACCTTGTCACCCACCGCGTAGGGGTAGCCGAGCACACGGGCGGCGTCGCGCACCGCGGCCCGGGCCTTGATCTGGCTAAAGGTCACGATCTGGGCGACGTGGTCGCGCCCGTATCGCTCTGCGCAGTAGCGGATCATTTCGTCTCGGTATCGGGAGTCAAAGTCCATATCGATATCGGGCATCGAAATACGAGACGGGTTCAGGAACCGCTCGAACAGCAGGTCGTACTTGATCGGGTCAAGGTCGGTGATCCACAACGTGTAGGCCACCGCACAACCAGCGGCGGAGCCACGGCCCGGACCAACCCGGATACCGAGGTCGCGGGCGTGTTTGATCAGGTCCCACGTGATGAGGAAGTACGACGAGAAGCCCATGTCGCGAATGGTGGTGAGCTCATAGGCGAGCCGTTCGACCACCGTGTCGGGTAGCTGCTCGCCCCAGCGGATCCGAGCACCTTCGAAGGTGAGATGTTCAAGATAGGCGTCGTCGTTTTCGAACCCTTCGGGCAGCGGGAACTCGGGCAGCAGCGGCTTACCGAACTCGATTTCCACATTGGCCCGCTCGGCCACCCACAAGGTGTTGTCGCACGACACCTCGACCTCGCGGAACAGGTGCCGCATCTCGGTCGCTGACTTTAGGTAGTGGTCGTCGCCGTGAAACTTGAACCGGTCGGTATCGCTCAACAGCGAACCGGTTTGCACACACAACAGCGCATCGTGCGATACGGCATCGCTGCGGTGCACGTAGTGGCTGTCGTTGGTGGCGATCAGCGGAGCGCCGATCTTCTTGGCGATCTCGACCAACTGGGGGTTGGTGCGAATCTGCTCGGGAATGCCGTGATCCTGCAGTTCGACGAACAGGTTGTCCTTGCCAAAGATTTCCTGGAGGCGTCCCGCCTTCTCGAGTGCGCCCTTTTCGTCCCCGTGTAACAGCGACTGGAGCACGTGGCCGCCCAGGCACCCCGTGGTGGCGATGAGCCCTTCACTGTGGTCGTTGAGCACTTCCCAGTCGACCCGAGGCTTGTAGTAGTAGCCCTCCATAAAGGCCCGGCTCGCGACCTGGATCAGGTTCTGGTAGCCCTTGTTGTTCTCGGCCAACAGGGTGAGGTGGTAGTAGAGCTTCTTGCCACCCTCGGTGTCGCCGCCCGAGTCGTCCATCTTGCCGCGGCGAGACGGCCGCTCGGACCGGTCTTCGTGCGCCATGTACGCCTCGGTGCCAAGAATGGGCTTAATCCCCTGCTTGCGGCACTCCTTGTAGAAGTCGAGGATGCCGTACATGTTGCCGTGATCGGTGATGCCCAAGGCGGGCTGACCATCGGCGGCTGCGGCGGCGACCATGTCTTCGAGGCGCGCTGCCCCGTCGAGCATGGAGTATTCGCTATGGACGTGAAGGTGCGTGAAAGAACTAGACAAGATCGATCGGTACTTGGGCAGTTGGGGGCGGTCCGGACAGATTCGGTGTCCGGGATTATCGGGTTTATCAGGATCGCTGCCCTAGGTCTATCGCGTTCGCCGACCCTCGGTTAACCACGCAGAGCCAACGCCTCGGTTGCGTGCCACCCCACCCACCCAAACTCGTCTAGGCTTGGAAGCTGTTTGCTGCGAGCTAGGTGCGCCTTTTGCGCAACGTGCGGGCCTCGCTTACCACTTCCCACAAGCACATCCCCACAAAAACTTCCCAATGCGGGTAAGGAATTTTTTATGCGCTCAGACCAAACCACCACGTGGTCGTCAACCCGAGCAGTGCTGGCTGCACTGATTATCTTGGCCGCCATGATCGGCTCGACCCTGGCGTTGGTCCCCGGCCCGACGGCCGCCGCAGCAGGTGCAACGTCGATTCATGGGTGCGACCTCTCGCTGTCGGCCGACCGGACCGTGCGGGTGAACTCCGACGCCTCAATGCGCAAAGCCATCGACGATCGACGCCCCGGCGACCTCATCCTCGTCGACACCAACAACACGCTCGGCCCGCTTCATCTGTTGCAGAACAAGGGCGGGTATGCCGGCAAGTGGATCACCATTGCTGCGGCAAAGGGCAGGAGCCCCAAAATCGCCGCCACGGCATGGGCGGCGGTCGACATTCGCGAACCCTACGTGCAGGTCTGTGGCTTGGAATTGGCCGGTACGGCAACCTCGACCAACTGGCAAGACGTCACCCGGGTCGGCGTTTCGGTCGAGTCGACCCACCACGTTCGGGTCGTCGACAACCACATCCACAACTTCTCGCTCGGCGGCATCAACCTGAACCACTCGAACAATTTGTTCGTGCTGAACAACAACGTTCACCACAACTCGTTCTGGGGCAAGGAACAAGGCTCAGGAATTTCGGTGTATCAACCCGATGACTCGATCGGCAACAGCGACCCGAACGCCGCGCCGTATCAAATCGTGATCAGCGGCAACAAGGTTCATCACAACGCCAACAAGGTCACCAGCACCTGGTACCGCAACGACGACGGACACCTCGTCGCCACCGACGGCAACGGCATCATCCTCGACGACTTCGAAACGCTGCAAAAGCCGAAGAACCAGCGCAACCCGTTCGACGGTAAGGCGCTGGTATCGAACAACGTGGTCTACCGCAACGGCGGCCGAGGGATTCACGCCGGCCCCAACGGCGGACGCCACATCCACATCTTGAACAACACGAGCTACCACAACCTCACCTCGGTGGGCGACAAGTCGGTGCGCTTCGACGAGTTTGGCCGGGCCGAGATCACCATCTTTGGCACCCAGGGCCAGACCTCGTGGGACATCAAACTGATCAACAACATCATGGTCGTCGATCCCAACCTGAACCCGAAACAGAACGAGGTTCGGGCGTTCTACCGAGGCAACATCGCCGACTGGTCGATCGAGGCCAACCACAACAGCTTCGTCGGCGAGGCCACCAAGGGCTTCTTCAACTTCCCCGATCAACCCAACAGCCAAAGCGATCATGAACTCGGCAAACGCAGCGACCAGAACGCGATGCCGCCGTTTCGCGACGCGGCGAACTACGACTTTCACCTCACCCGGAAATGGCGTCGGGGTAGCGGTGCCACCACCGCGTTGATCGGCAAGATCGACCACGACGGCGACGTTCGCCCTCGCGGCAAGCGCCAAGAGCGGGGCGCCTTTGAGTTCCGCCGCAGCGGGACCTAGAGCGGGTTCGGTCCGACTACGCTGGTGCGTATGTCTGACACTCCAGCCACGCCTGAACCCACCTCCGAGGTCCCCGAGGTCATCGAGGCCCCAAGTTCGCCTCAGCCCGCGCCGCCCAACGAGGCGGTCGATAGCCCGGCCAAGGTCATGCGGGTCGGCACGATGCTCAAACAACTCCTCGAAGAGGTCCGTACCGCGGATCTCGACGAAGCCAGCCGCGACCGGCTGCGAGACATCTACGAAACCTCGGTAGGCGAACTCGGGTCGACCCTGTCGCACGACCTTCGCGAAGAACTCAGCCGCCTGGCGCTTCCCTTTACCGAAGACGACGTGCCGAGCGCTATCGAACTCCAGATCGCCAAGGCGCAGCTCGTTGGATGGCTCGAAGGACTCATCCAAGGCATCCAGGCCACCATGTTCGCCCAGCAGATGATGGCCCAACAACAATTCGAGCAGTTGCGAGGCCAACTCCAGCCCGGCCAAGGTGCCCCTGGCCAAGCGCCCGGCCGTCCCGGTCCTGGTGGTCAGGCACCCGGTGCACCGACCGCCAACGCCGACGACCGCCCCGGCACCTATCTCTAATCTGTAGGCTGCGCCGGCCGGCGAGCAGCTAGCGCCAGCCAGCAAGCAAGGGCACGTGCACCTCGGCGGAGGTGAACGAACCGTGGCGACCGATCAGCTCGATCGGCACGTTGTCGGCCGGGTCCTCAAAGCACCAGTTGTCTTTGGCCATCACGGCGACGTCGCCGAGTCGGGCCAACGCGTCGGGGGTAACCACCGGCCCGAACCAGCCTTCGGCCAGCATTTCGTCGCGGGTCCGGATCCACGCTTTGTCGTCGTAGAACTCGCGAGCCATCGAGGCAATGGAGTCGGTGTCGTCGGCGTCGCGGGCGTGCAACCAGCGGAAGCGGGCTTCGCCGGTTTGGCGGGCGAGACGATCGGTGATGGTGCGAGCGAGCGGGGTTGCGGTATTGGTGCAGTCGACCTGACCGTGATCGGCGGTGACCAACAGAACGCCACCGCGCGGCAGCACCGCCAAAATGTCGTCGACCAACCGGTCGACCAGCTGCAGTTCGGCACCGTAGTGGTCGCCAAACCCGAACTCGTGGGCGGTGCGGTCGAGCCCGTCGTAGTAGGCAAACACCAATGGCGCACCGGTTCGGAGCTGGGCATCGACCTCGACGGCGATTCCCGATACGCCGCGATACCCCACATAGCGGGTACCTCGCAGGTGAGCGTCGGTAAACCCGGAGGTCACGAACTCGCCCTTGCCGACCACCGGCGGGTTTTCGCCGCCAAAGATCTCACACGGCTGGAAACTCGATGGCTCGATTCGCTTGCGGGCATCGCCTTGGGCGGTCGTCCACCGCAGCGAGTTGAGGATCTCGCCCTCGACGGCGATGCGGTACCCGACCACCCCGTGTTCGCCGGGCGGGCGCCCGGTGGTGATCGAGGTCAACGCAGTCGCCGTGGTTGTTGGGCACACCGAGGTGATCGCTCCGCCTTCCATCATCGACAACGTGGGCGCGTGCTCGGGTCGTTCGCCTAGCTGTTCCCAGCCAAGAGCATCGACCACCAGCAACACAACCTGGGTTGCGTCTCGGGCAATCGTGGGGAACCAGGAGTCCCAGGCTTCGGGCAGAGGCTCGTCAGAGAGCAGCCCGGGCACCACGTTGGTCAAACAAGCGCCGCTATAGATCGGTAGGAGTGGCTCCACCCCACTACAATCGCACATGGTCCCGAAGTACGTAGAGAGGGGGCACCGATGAAGGTCTCGACCCGAGGCGACTATGCCAGCCGAGCGCTGTTATCGCTGGTGATGCACGATGTTGGCGCGCCAACATCGGTGAAGGAGATTGCGGCCCGCACCGACCTACCCCAGCCCTACCTCGAGCAGATTTTGCTGGCGCTCAAGGGTGCCGGAATCGTTCGGTCGAAGCGCGGGGTGGGCGGCGGGTACATTCTGGCCCGACCGGCCGAGGAGATCCGCCTCTCTGAGATTGTTCGGGCGGTCGACGGGCCCATCGTCGCCGGCGACTTTGGCCAACCACATACCGATGGGTCGTGTGACCACGAAGGCCAATGTGTGCTGCTGGCCATTTGGGATCACGCCGGAACCCACATGCGCGAATATCTCGACTCGTATTCCCTGGCCGATATCGCGGCGATGGCTTCGGGCACCGCTGCCTGGCCAACCGCCGCCGAGGCCGACTAACTACTGAAAGCGGTCGAGCACCGTTTGCAGTTCGGCGGCGAGAGGCGCTTCGGCGTGTACCTGTTCGTAGGTGACCGGGTGCGTGAACTGCAGTTCGCTGGCATGTAAGAACGGCCGCTCTAGGCCCTCGACGCTGTCGGACCCGCCATAGACCGGGTCGCCAAGCACCGGATAGCCAATCGAGCGCAGGTGTACCCGGATCTGATGGGTACGCCCCGTGTCGAGATCGCAGCGCACCAGCGACGCCTTGGTTGGCTCCGAGAACCGCTTCTCGACGTGGTAGTGCGTTCGGGCCTCGCGGCCGGTCGGCACCACCGTCATTCGGCTCGGGTCGCGATTCGACCGACCGATCGGCGCATCGATCAAACCATCGTCAGCATCGATGTTGCCCGCTACCAACGCGAGGTACCGGCGAGCCGCCGAGTGCGACATCATCTGGGCCGACAGGCCGTCGTACGCCTCGTCGGTCTTAGCCACTACCACCAGCCCACTCGTTCCCTTGTCGAGCCGGTGCACAATCCCCGGTCGGCCAGCCTGGCCAACGCCGGCCATGTCGGGGTACCGGGCCAATAGCCCGTTCACCAGCGTGCTGGCCGGATTGCCCGAACCCGGATGCACGATCAGTCCTGCTGGCTTGTTGACCACAACCACGTGGTCGTCTTCGTAGGCCACGACCACCTCGACCGATGGATCGGCCTCGGGTGGCGGCGGTTCGCCCGGTTCGGGCGGGAAGACCAATACATCGTCGGCGACCACCTTGGCCGACCGGTTGGTCACGACGCGGCCGTTGCAGGTCACCAAACCGTCGGCGATCTGGGTCGAAACCCACGACCGACTCCGGGCGGTGATGGTAGCGATAACCCGATCGATCCGTTCGCCAGCCAGAGCGGCAGGAACGATTTCGGATTCGGTTTCCGGCGAATTCGTCACCAGGGCCTAGAGGTCCGGATTCAGCGTTACAAGCACAATCATGATGATCACGCCACACACGATGGCGATGTCGGCCACGTTAAACACTGGCCACCACCCAACGTCGATGAAATCGACCACGAGACCCTTGAGAAAGCCATCGCCCCGGCGAAAGAGTCGGTCGCCAACATTGCCCAGCGCACCACCCGCAATCATGCCAATCACGATCTGCGCGCCCCGGTGCGCTTTGTTGCGTGCCATCCAGAACAGCCACACCGAAACGCCCAACGCGGCAATGCCGAAAACCGGACCTAGTCCACCGCCCGCGCTAAAGGCCGCCCCGTCGTTAAAGAGCAGCCGGAACCGGGCACCAAACGCCAGGTCGATGGGTTCGTCAGCAAGGCTCCCCAGCGCCCAATTCTTGGTGAGGTAGTCGGCCAGGATGACCACGGCGGCCACCAGGGGTGCTAGCCACGGCCGGATGAGACCACCGGGGATGGTTTCGGTGACGTTGGTTTCAGCGTCGGGGTTAGCGACGTCCGAGTCCGCCAGCTTTGTATTCGACTCGTTCGAGGGCCCACGGGATTGCTCGGAGTCGTTCTTTAGGGATTGGCTGTCCGGAGTGGATGCAGATTCCATACGTTCCGTCTTTGATTCGAATGAGCGCTCGATCGATTTCGTCGACCGCCGCTCGAGCCTGGGCGCTGAGCGCAAGATCGCGCTCTCGTTCGACAGCCAAGGTGTCACCCTCGCCTGATTCTTCATCAAATTGTACGTCGCCAGGCTCTCGATCTTCCATCAGCGAGTCGGCTTCTTCTTTGAGGACCTTGGCCGAGTGGACGTACCGGGCCCGCTCTTCGACGAGGAGGTCTTTCATCTCGTCGAGGAATTTCTTGTCGAACTTGTTCTTGATGACCTTTTTGGCCGGGGCCTTTTTCGCCGCCGCCTTCTTGGCTGCCGGCTTTTTGGCCGCCGTTTTCTTGGCGGTCGCCTTTTTCGCCGTGGATTTCTTCGCGGCGGCCTTCTTGGTCTTCTTCGCCGTCGTCTTGGCGGCTTTCTTGGCCGGCTTTTTGGCCGCTTTCTTCGCCGTTGCCTTCTTCGCCGCAGTTTTCTTCGCTGCCATAGTGTCCTCTCAGCTCACCAAACGCTGCGGTTTGAGGCCGCAAAACCGTCTAGTGATTAACCCGCCGGAGTATACGGCCAGAACGCACAAATGCACGTCATGCCCACCATTTATTGCAAATTTTTGGGCAGAAACCGCTAACTTCCGCGGCCAAAGCGCCGGGTTGGGCCTTCGGAGTCATCGTCGAAGAACGCCACCATCGCCGGATCATCGTCGGTCTCTTCTTCGCCCACTGCCCGGCGAAGTTCGTCCAAAAACGCATCGCCGGTCGCTGGCTCGTCGCCCTGGGCCACTCCCCCAGCGCCGATGGTGCTGAACGCTTGGGTTGGTTCGCCGGCCGATCCAAACTCGACGTCCTCGGCGATTTCTGCGGTGTCTTCGCTGGTCAGGTCGATGACCTCGACCTCATCGGAAGCAGATTCGGCGAAGAAGTCGTCGTTGTCGAAGGCCGGCGCCACATCGTCTTCGAGCACTACTTCTTCATCGACTTCACTGTCGATTGCACTGTCGAGATCGACCTCGGCTGCTTCGACGGACTCGTCAGCGGGTTCATTGGAGATGTCGATGGCGGGTTCGCTTTGGTCGGCCAGGTCGGTTTCGGTCTGCTCATCGGCGCCAGCATCGCTAGCCAGGTCATCGCTCGCGTCGAGCGCATCGAAATCGGCTGGGGCTTCCTCGGTTTCTTCGAGCACCGAATCATCTTCGGCGTTTACCTCAGCGAGGCCATCTTCGGACAAATCGATGTCGACTTCGGTCGAACCATCGCTCGGCTCGATGAAACCCAAGTCATCGCCAATCTGTCGGTCGGCGTCGGCGACCTCGGTGGTGGTTGCTCCGAACTCATCGAGGATCGACGTTCCCGCCACGGCGGCGGTCGCGGTCCCGGCCGGAACTTGGTCGTCGAGTTCGATCGCTTCGTCGAGATCTTGTTGGTCAAAGACCGCAACTGCGGAGTCTGCGCCGACCTCGGCGGCGTCTTCGGCGACTTCGACCTCTTCGGTTTCGGTCGCTTCAGCCTCGGCGCCATCGAGAGCGTTTGCCGCGGGCTCGATAGCCACCTCGTGGTCGACATCGTCGTCAAGGCTCTCGATGGGGTTGTCGATGGGGTCGGACCCGGCCTCGACCACCACTGGTTGACCGGCATACACCGGTTCGGTTTCGACATGCACCGCATCGGCGGTTGCGCTTGAGAACTCGCTGGTGGCCGGCGCTTCGGCAACTCGCAACGTGTCGGGGTTGTCGACCACGCTTTGTAGCCGACCGATCGACGACCGGATCAGATTGCGTTGCTCAACCACATGGGTTTCGAGCAAGTCGACATCGCCCTGAAGCGCGGTCCGCTGGGTCTCGAGTTCGCGGATCTCGGCCAGAAGCGGCTCACGGGTTTCCTCGGCGACCCGACGGGCCTCAGACTCAACATCGCCGAGAACCGCAGCCCGCTCGGCCGCCGCACTCGACACGGCGGTTGCCAGGAGTTGTTCGGCTTCGCCGCGCTGTGCGGCGGCGTCGGCTTCGGCGCTGGTTCGCAGGTCCGCGACCTCAACCTCGGCGGTCGACCGCAGCTCCTGCACCTCGCTTGCGGTCGTTGCCCGTAGTTCTTCGGTTTCTTGTTCGGCGACCGAACGCAGTTGCTGCGCCTCGTTCTGCGCGTCGGCGACGGTCGTAGCCGCCTCTTCTCGGGCCTCGGACAACAGTCGGTCGGCCGTTTGCTGGGCGATCAGCAACGTGCGGGTGATGGTCTCTTCGGTCGGCTGGTCGGCCGACCGCGCTTTGGACTTGGCCGGCGCATCGCCGCGGTCGATGCGCGCTTCGGCCGCCTCGGCTCGCGAGATTGCTTCGGCGAGGCGCCCCTGAAGCTGGGCTACCCCGGCGCCGACGCGCTGGAGAAACAGATCGACCTCGTCGGGGTCATAGCCACGTAGCGATTGGCGGAACTCGACGTCTTTAAGCAACTGAGGGGTTACGTCCATGCCAAGGAGCATAACGTCGCGTTTAGTGAGTTTTGGGGACCTTCTGGTCAGCGCCCGATAGCGGGGCGTGCCGAGGACGAAATCAGTCGATCAGCCGCTGGCGATCGTCGTCGTTGACCACCACATCGTCAGGGGTCAACAAGTACACATCTTTGGCCACCCGCTCCATTTGTCCGCCCAAGCCGTAACAAATACCGCTAGCAAAGTCGATGATCCGGCGACTGAGGTCGCGCTCGACGTTTTGCAGGTTGACGATCACGGCCTGGTTCGACTTGAACTGGTCGGCGATCTCTTGGGCGTCGTTGAACGAAATCGGCGCCACGGTAGAGGGCTTTGAGGTGTTGACCATCGGAATCGGGCGCACGGCGCCGCCGGTCGACCCCGACCTGCGTACGGGCTGGGGAATGATCGCTGCCGATCCAGCATCGCTTGGCGAAGGACGCGTCGCTGACTCAACGGGCGCGGTATCCATCGGGACGGGCCGCACGGTTGGACCTTTCGGGTTGGCGGTCGATCCGCCCACGCTTGGGGTCAGCGGCCGGACAGTTTCGGACTCGTTCTCGGGCGCGAACTGCGGAATAGCGTCGTATTCGTATTCCTCGTCGGGGCCCAAGCCCAGGTACAGAAGGGTTTTCTTAAAAACTGACATCGGTTGATCTCCTGGGTTTCATTCTAGATGACTACCGGGGGCTTTGGCCCTATCGCCTGCCCGATCGCCGAAAATTGCCGAGCCAATACGAACCATGGTTGCGCCCTCGCTCGCCGCGACGAGATAGTCGCCGCTCATGCCCATCGATCGTTCGACAAGGTGAAGTTCGTCGGCCATGGTGTTAAGGGTGCGAAACCCGGGCCGCGCCGCTTCGGGGTCGCCGTAGGGGGCCATCGCCATCAGTCCGTCGACCACCAACCCGCGCTCGATGGCTTCGCCCAGCAAACCTTCGACGTCGCGGGGCGCACACCCACCCTTTTGTTCCTCACCAAAGATGTCGACCTGAAGCAGCACGTGGGCTCCAGGTGCTCGGTTGGCGATCTCGCCCACCAAGCTCGACCGATCGACGCTGTGCCACAAGTCGACGTACGGAGCGATCTTGCGCACCTTGTTGCGCTGCAACCCGCCGATGAAGTGCCAGCGCAGCGCGGTGTGGTCCATCTCGGGCACCTTGGCCAAAAACTCCTGCGCGTACGACTCGCCGAAGTCGGCCAGGCCGGCGGCGTGGGCCTGCTCGATTGCCGACACCGGAAAGGTCTTCGAGACCCCAATGATGCGCACATCGGGCCGACCCACCGCAGTGAGTTCGCCACGAATCGATGCAATTCGGTCCGCAAGTACATTGGGGGCACCGGCGGCGCCGGCGGCCGGCGGCGTGGCGGTCATGGTTCGATCCAGACCGCCGACACTTGGCGTCCCTTGTCGACCCGGGCGCGATGGCTAAACCAGTTACCTTCGCAGGCCGTGCAGTGCCCGACCGATTCGACGGCCACGTCGAGCGCCTCGAGCTGTGTGGTGAGTCCCGCCACCAGGTCGAGCGCCGGCGAACCGCCACTGGTCCGACCTCGAACTCGGTCGCCGAGCGCGTTTGCGACCGTCGCCAGATCAGCCTCGCCAAACTCGTAGCACTCGGGGCGGATCGCCGGGCCGATAATCGCTCGAATGGCACCGCAGTCGCGTTCGCGCATCGAGGCCACCGTTTCGGCGGCGACACCCGCGGTGGCGCCCTTCCAGCCGGCGTGGGCCGCGGCGATCACCCCGTTTTCGCCCACCAGGATGATCGGAACGCAGTCGGCGGTCTGCACGCCGATGGTTGCACCGGCCTGATCGGTCACCACCGCATCACCTTCGGCGCCTGCGTGGGCTCCTGGTTCGTCCACCACAACAACGTCGGTGCCGTGAACCTGTCGAAGCCAGGTCCACGGGTGCGGACTCACGCGCTGGCGCGCCAGCGACAGTTCGCCGGGGTCGCCTGCGGTGGCGAAGTCGCCGTCGTCGGCGTCGGAAAATCGGACACAGACCCGTACGCCACTCGAAAGCTCGAGGTCGTAGGAGATCATGACCGGTTCGCCGCTGCCAGGGTGAGCGGAGTGGGTCGGTTACTTCAAGAACGACGGAACGTCGAACTCGTCGTCGCCGAGATCGTCGTCGTCATCGTCGGTGCTGAAGATGTCGGTGATCGGAGCCGTGCCGCCTGCGTCGGAGGCCGGCGCTGAAGGAGCCGAGCTTGGGCGGCCAGCATCGGCGGCCATCGCCGCTCCAGCATCGCCCGACGGCGAGGCGTCGTCCCAGCGATCGAATCCGGCGGCGATTACGGTCACGCGGACCTCGTCGCCCATCTCGTCGTCGATAACCGCACCGAAGATGATGTTGGCGTCGGGGTGAGCAACACCGTGCACGACCTCGGCGGCTTCGTTGACTTCGAACAGGCCAAGGTCGCTGCCGCCCGAAATGGTGAGCAAGATGCCACGGGCGCCTTCGATCGATGCTTCGAGCAGCGGGCTCGAGATGGCGGCGCGGGCTGCGGTGAGGGCTCGGCCTTCGCCGGAGCTGTAGCCGATGCCCATAAGCGCCGAACCAGCGTCCTTCATGATCATCTTCACGTCGGCGAAGTCGGTGTTGATCAAACCCGGGGTGGTGATCAGGTCGGTGATGCCCTGCACACCTTGCAGGAGGATCTCGTCGGCCATCTTGAAGGCGTTGAGGACCGAGGTCTTTTCGTTCGAGACGGTGAGCAGTCGGTCGTTCGGGATGACGATCTGGGTGTCGACCTTTTCCTTGAGGCGTTGGATGCCCTGCTCGGCTTGAACCGAGCGGCGGCGGCCTTCGAAGGTGAACGGCCGGGTGACGACACCAATGGTGAGCGCACCCAGGCTCTTGGCGACCTCGGCAATGACCGGAGCGGCACCGGTACCGGTACCTCCGCCCTTGCCGGCGGTGATGAACACCATGTCGGCGCCGGTGAGTGCTTGTTCGATGTCTTGGATGTGATCTTCTGCGGCTTGGCGACCAATCTCTGGATCGCTACCGGCACCGAGACCACGGGTGAGCTCGCGGCCGATGTCGAGTTTGACCTCGGCGTCGCTCATCAGCAATGCCTGGGCGTCGGTGTTCACGGCGATGAACTCCACACCCTTCAGGCCGGCGTCGATCATGCGGTTGACAGCGTTCACGCCGCCACCGCCGACACCAACAACCTTGATAACCGCGAGATAGTTCTGCGGGTTCGACATCGTTTGGACTCCTGGAGGATGTGTGTTCGGAGTTCGATCAAGTCTTAGGTAAAGGTTGAGAAACCCTCAACCTCAACTTGACACAAGCTCCGGTGAACGTTTAGACCGTAGAAACGACAAGTGTGCCGTACGTCGGGTCCGCGACCAAATTCAAGAAATTGGGTCAACCCCCGACTTTACGAGCAGCCGGGACGACGGGTCAACACGGGAGTCTGCGGTACGCGCACGTCGATCTCGTCGACACAGGTCAGGTCGACCCGGGTAAGCACCGTGGAAAGTGCAACGTATTTGTCGTGGAGCGCGTCGCTGGTTCCGAAGCTCGCTACCCCGTTGTCGACCAGCGCAAGCTTGACGCCGGCGTCGACATCGTTAGTGACCTCAACGACCCACGCGTCGAGATCGTTGGGCATCGCCGACGCAACACGAACGGCGTCGATCGATTCTTCGACCACTTCACCGGGTAGCGCGGCGCCCGCGCTCATGGCGACCACCGGAATCGATTCGGGTGGAGTAGCCACCCGTTCAAGGACGTAACCAAACCGGTCGACCACTGCGAAACCGTTGGCCGATGGCAACGCTGCTGCTCCCTGGCGTTCGACGATCTCGATCGACACGGTGCCCGGCCACTGGCGAGCGACGTCGACGGTGAACACCCACGGAAGCCGGCGGATCGCCGCTTCGGCGGCGGCGATGTCGGCGTCCATGAGTGGCTCGCCCTGCAGCAGACCCGACACGGCAAGTACGTCGTCGGGGCTGGTTCGGGTTGCGCCAGAAACCGCAACCTCGTCGAGATCAAACAACGGCGACCGGACCACGATGAGACCAAAGATCACCACGCCCACGATGCCCAACAAGATCAGTACCCGACGCAGCCGTCGGCGACCGTTGGCTCGCATCACTTCGATGCGGCGCCGCCGGATACGGGGGTCGATATGGGCGGCGGCACTCACGGGGTTCCAGTCTGAGGGTCCGGCGACCAAATCCCAACGGAATGAAGCGAGAAATTTAGGCGAATCCCACCAGGCGGGTCTCGGGGTGGAGAACGATGCCGGTCTGGGCCGCAATGGTGTCGATGACCTTGGTCATCAAGTCGAAAACGTCGCTGGCGTTTCCGTCTGGATCGGCCTGAATAAAGTTGGCGTGTTTGGTCGATATTTCGGCGCTGCCGACCCGCAAACCTTTGAGTCCCGCCGCGTCGATAAGTCGACCGGCCGAGTCGCCGGGCGGATTGGTAAACACCGACCCGGCGTTCTGCCCTCCGGGTTGATGGTCGAGCCGCCAACGAACAATTTCTGACAACTCGGCTTTCGACGCTTCCGCGTCGCCCGTTTCGAGCTGGAAGCTCGCCGAAACCACGACTTCGGACCGCCGCACGTTCGATGACCGGTAGGCGAGTTCGAGATCGGCTGGGCCCACGGTGCGAGTTGCGCCGGTGGCCAGGTCGATGAGCGTCGCTTCGGCCAAGTTGGTGGCGATTTCGGAGCCGTGACCCCCAGCGTTCATGGCGACCCCTCCCCCGATCGTGCCCGGAACACCCACCGCCCACTCGAATCCGGTCAGCCCGGCCTTCGCCGAGAAGCGGGCCGCCACCGGAAGATTTGCTGCGCCGCCCGCGACGAGAACGGTGCCGTCTACTTCGACCCCCGCCAGACCATCGCCCAACTGCACCGCGATGCCATCGAACCCGGTATCGGCGACGAGCATGTTCGAACCCCGCCCGATGGTGAGCAACGCCGGCGGTTCGGGCGCCGCAGCCACCACATTGGCTACTTCACGCACGTCGGCGGAAGACTCGACCGTCACGAGCACGGCTGCCGAACCACCTACTCGGTAAGTGGTGAGCGCGCCCAGCGGCGCGTCGACCGTCACCGCCTCGGGGCCGAGTCGGCGAGCCAGATCGTCGAGCAACGCCCCAGCGATGGTCACGCCGACGAACCGAGCCGGTCCAACAGTTCGTCGGGAAGGTCGGTCAGGTCGCCGGCGCCCAAGGTCAGGCACAGGTCACCCGGCTGGAGTTCGTCGGCGAGAAAGTCGACCAGCCCACCGTGATGAGGCAGGTAGGCAAGACGACGGTGAGGTCGCGCATCGAGGACCGCATCGGCGATCAGCTTGCCCGACACCCCAGGCCGGGGAGTCTCACCGGCGCTGTAGATATCGGTGACCACCAACAGGTCGGCGGCGTCGAAGGATTCGCCGAAGGTTTCCCACAGCGAAGCGGTACGGCTGTATCGGTGCGGTTGGAACACACACACCACTCGATCCCAGTCGCCGTCGGCGGTCGCACCCAGCGCCGCTTCAACTTCGCTCGGCAGGTGGGCGTAGTCGTCGATAAAGGTCACCCCGTTCGCTTCGCCTCGAGTCTCGAAACGCCGGGCGACGCCTCCGTAGTTCGCCATTGCCTTGGCGCACGACTCGAACGGCGCACCGACCAGCATGGCCGCCACGATGGCGCCGGTTGCGTTGGTGGCGTTATGCAGACCAGGCACCGGAAGATCGATTCGCCCGAGCGGCGCGCCTTCGTGGTGGAGGTCGAACGAGATCCCGTCGCGGCGACCATCGACATCGACCATGCGGTACGTGCTGTGCTCGGCCAAGCCATAGGTGATGGCGTTGTGGCGCTGGCCGACCTCGTTGGCGATTTGGTCGTCGGCGCAGACCACGACCGGACCAGGAGTTTCGGCGAAGAACCGCTCGAAGGCAGCGAGTAATTCGTCGAAGCCGCCGTAATGCTCGATGTGGTCGGGTTCGATGTTGGTAACGATTGCGCCATGGCGGGGCAGCTCGAGGAAGGTGCCATCACTTTCGTCGGCTTCGACAACAAAGCAGTCGCCATCGGCCCATGCTGCGCCGGTACCGATTTCGTTCACGTCGCCGCCGATGATGAACGATGGGTCGAGGTCGGCGGCCAGCAACGCCAGGGCAAGCATCGACGATGTTGTGGTCTTGCCGTGGGTTCCGGCGACGGCGATCGTCTTGCGCATCGCCGAGATAGCGGCGAGCGCCTCTTTGCGCCGCATCACCGCAAGACCAGCTTCGCGGGCGGCGGCCAGTTCGCTGTTGCGCTCGGGGATGGCGGTGGAGATCATGACCACTTCGGCATCGCCGAGCTGTGCGGGATCGTGGCCGACAAAAACCGTTGCACCCAGCGCTTTGAGCCGTTCGAGGCCAGCCGACGCTTTGAGGTCGCTGCCGGTCACCTGGTGCCCCATCGCCAGCAGCACGTGGCCAATAGCGCTCATGCCTGCACCGCCTACGCCGATGATGTGAATCTTGCGCGTGGTTTGGAGGTCGAGGAGAGCGGGAGAATCAGTAGACACAGCCGCTGAGTCTAGACAGCTTCAGGGGCTGGTTGGCGCCGCTGGACCCGACGTACTGGCTGCGTCGAGCACCAAGTCGGCCAGGCGCGACGCCGCGTCGGGCCGGGCCACGCTGCGTCCGGCGAGCGCCATGGCGGACCGCTGCTCGCTGGCCGCGACCAACGCTTCGACTTCGGCTACCAGACGGGCGCCGTCGAGTTCGTGGTCGACCACCCGAACCGCGGCTCCGGCGTTCACCAACGCCATGGCGTTGGCGGTCTGATGATCCCCGGGCGCACCGGGCAACGGCACCAGGACGGCAGGAATCCCGACGGCCGCGATTTCGGCGACCGAGGTGGCGCCCGAGCGGCACAACAACACGTCGGCGGCGGCGTACAGGCTCGGCATGTCGTTCTCGTATTCGATCTGTTGATACACCACACCCGCCCCGGAGCCGAGGGAGTCACCATCGAGTGGATTGCGGGCCGACAATTCGGCGAAGTCGCGCGCCCCGATCACATGGCGGATCGCCAGGTCGGTGCGGTCGCTCCACGCCTCCACCGCCTCCAGCACAGCGTTGTTGATGCGCAGAGCGCCGAGTGAGCCGCCAAACACGGCGAGCACGACCCGGTCGAGCGGCAACCCCAAGCGTTGGCGCGCCGCATCTCGGCCGGCCGCCCGGTCGACGGCCAGGATCTCTTCCCGTACGGGGTTTCCGGTCCAGACCGGGTTGGGCAGGTCGGTCCCATCGAACGAAACACCACACACCTTGGCGAATTTGCCGATCAACTTGTTGGCCAACCCCGGCACCGCATTCTGTTCAGCGACCACGATCGGCACGCGGAAGATCGCGGCCCACAGCGCGCACGGCACCGACGCATAGCCGCCGAGCGACACCACAACCTCGGGTCGTTCCGAACGCACGAGGCCAAAGGCGGTACCGACCGCACGGATCAAGCCTGCGACTGCTCCGGCGTTGGCTTTGATCGTTGCTTTCGTGAGCTTGCGCGCGATTCCGCGGCCCGGCAAAACCGTGAGCGGATACCCCGCTTCGGGCACCAACCGGGTTTCGACCCCCCGGGCGCTACCGACAAAGTGCATGTCGTCGGCGGCGAAGCCTCGACTCGCCAATTCGTCGGCGATGGCGATGCCTGGCAGGACGTGCCCGGCGGTTCCACCACCGGTGATGAGAAACCGAGTCACGGCCCGATACTAACGACCAACGGTCGCCGACTAGGCCTCGCGCGCGACGTTGAGCAGCATGCCGCACGCCGCGAGGGTAAGGACCAACGAGGTACCGCCGAGCGACATAAACGGCAGGGTCACACCCGTAACGGGCAATGCGCCGATAACCACGCCGATGTTTACAAAGGCCTGCACCACGATCCAGGTCGTGATGCCCACCGCAAGCAACGAACCGAACCGGTCGCGGACTCGGGCGGCGACGATGAGCCCGGCGATGGCGAAGCCCAAGAACGACAGCACCACCACTACCCCACCGATGAGTCCAAGCTCCTCGGCGACGATGGCGAAGATGAAGTCGTTGTGGGCGTATGGCAGAAATCCCCACTTGCCGCGGCTGGCGCCCAGCCCGGTGCCGGTGATGCCGCCGTTGGAGATGGCGACCAACGACTGGAGGTTCTGAAAGCCGGTGTCGAGTTCGTCGGCCCATGGGTCACGGAACGCAAAGATCCGCTCGCGTCGATACGAACTGGTGAACGCAAACAACCCGGCGCCGAGGGTGCCGAGCGTCGCGAGTCCGGCGAGGACCGTCTTCGACAAGCCGGCGGCGTTGAGCATGGCGAACACGATGATCGCCGAAATGATGGCCGTTCCAAGGTCGGGCTCAAGGACCACCAAGAGAGCAACCCCGCCGAGCCACAACAGGACCGGGGCAACCGTTCCCTTCAGGTCCTCGATGGGGCGTGATGGTTTGGCGAGCAGATCGGCCACAAACACGATGAGGGCCAACTTGACGATTTCGGACGGCTGGAACGTAAACCCACCGACCGCGATCCAACGCGACGACCCGTTGATGTTTCGGCCGAACTGCGGGATCAGCACGATGCACAACAAGGCGACACATACGAGCAACAGCGGCTTGGCGATTCGGGCCCACATTCGGTAATCGACCACGGTGGTCACCACCATGGCGGCCAGGCCAATGCAGAGCCACATGGCCTGCCGGCGAAAGAAGTGCCACGAGTCGCCGTACTCGTCGAGCGCCGTAACCGACGACGCCGAAAGCACCATGACAACGCCCAGAAAGCTCAGGCCAATGATGATTGCCAGCAGGCCCAGAAAGACTGGCCCCGGTTGTGCGGATCGCCGGCTTGCGGCGCGGCGCGAACCTTTGGCGGTGCGGGTTGGGTGTGATCGGGTGAGTATCGAGGTCATGAGTTACAGGGCCGCCCTTGTCCAGTCCCAATAGAAGAGTCCAACGCCGAAGGCCACACACATGCCGTGGAGCAGCCAGAAGCGGATGATGACCCGGGTTTCGGGCCACCCTCCGAGTTCGAAGTGGTGGTGGATCGGCGCCATGCGAAAGAACCGTTTCCCGGTGAGTTGGAATCGTCCAACCTGCAAGACCACCGAGATCGTCTCGACCAAGAACAAGGCGCCGATGATCAGCAACAAGAAGTGGGTGTTGGTGGCGAGCGCCATGGCGCCAAGGCCGACCCCGATTGCCAGCGACCCGGTATCGCCCATAAAGATCTGGGCGGGCGCGGCATTCCACCACAAGAACCCCAGCAGCGCACCGACCATCGCGGCGGACACGATTGCCAGGTCGAGGGCGTGGGGCACGCTGTAGTACGACTCGCCGCTGCTGCGGAGCAGGTCCTCGTTACTGAACTGCCAAAAGGCAATAACCATGTAGGCGGCGAACGACAGGATCGCCGAGCCAGCCGCAAGTCCGTCGAGGCCATCGGTGAGGTTCACCGCGTTGCTCATGGCCGAAATCACCAACACCGCCCAGGCGACCCACAACCAGCGTCCGATGTCGAAACCAACCGTGTGCCAAGTAAGCACCGAGATCTCGGTCCGGACCGACGTGAACTGGGTCATCGCCAACGCAAAACCGATCGCCACCGACAAAAGGCCGATCATCTTGGCTCGTTTGTTCAGGCCAAGGCTGCGCTCGCGCATCACCTTGATCCAGTCGTCCATGAGGCCAACGATTCCGCCGCCGATGATGGCGAGCATGACCGACAGGCCGGTGCGGGTCACAACGCCGCCGTAGAGATCGCTAACCGCATACCCAAATGCCGCCGAAACAACGATGGCGATGCCGCCCATCGTCGGGGTGCCGGCTTTGGTCGCGTGCCCCTCAGGACCGTCGTCGCGGATCGGCTGGCCAATCTTGGCGCGAACCAGAAGTTCGATTACCAACTTGGTCCCGAAGATCGATATCAGCATCGCTAGTCCGGCGGCGAGGAGCAGACGAATCACGAAGCGGCTCCCATCGATTCGATCAACTGGCGGGCGACCTTTCGGTCGTCGAAGTCGAGCACTCTATCGCCGATCGTCTGGGTTGTTTCATGCCCCTTGCCGGCAATCACCACAACGTCGCCCTCGACCGCTTCGACGAGCGCCGCACCGATTGCGTCGCGCCGGTCGCCCTCGACCAACCACGGCGCGTTCGCCATTCCGGCCACGATCTCGGCGATGATCGCATCGGGGTCCTCCGAGCGAGGGTTGTCGCTCGTGACCACCACCAGGTCGGCGCGTTCGGATGCTGCGCCCATCATCGGTCGCTTCGATCGGTCACGGTCGCCGCCGGCACCGAACACCACGATAACTCGACCAGAGGCCACGCCTCGAGCGGCTTCGATCGCGAGTTCGAGTCCGACCGGCGTGTGGGAGTAGTCGACGACGACCCCAAACGGTTGCCCAGCATCGACGATTTGGAAGCGGCCCGGAACGGGTTCGAGCGAGGCGAGACCCGAGACGATATGGGACTCGCCGATGCCGATCGCATGGCACGCTTCAGCGGCCACGATCGCATTGGCGATGTTGAACCGCCCGCCCATCGGAAGTTCGATCTGGTTACCCCGCCAATCAAAGATGCTCTTTGCCACGGACATGGAGACGATCTCGACCAACGATTCGTTCACTTCGCGCACGACACCGTGGTCGGCGTTTGCGACCCGGTCGGCCAACTGGCGGCCATAGGGATCGTCGGTCCAGACAACCGACGTGGCGCATCGTCCCGGCTCGAACAACCGGGCCTTGGCCTCGAAGTATTCGTCCATCGTGTTGTGGTAGTCGAGGTGATCGGTCGACAGGTTGGTGAACGCCCCAACATCGAACGCGACCGAATCGGCCCGGTGCTGCACCAGCGCGTGCGAGGACACTTCCATCGCAACTACCTGGGCTCCGTTGGCAGCCGCATCGGCCAACTGACTCTGCAACTCGGGAGCTTCCGGCGTTGTACGAGCGCCGGTCAACGTGCCGATCACGTGGCACTGCTGACCAGCGGCAGCCACGATGGCGGCAACCATCGACACGCAGGTCGTCTTGCCGTTGGTGCCGGTAATGCCGATGACGTGCACGTCGTTGCTGGGGTGGCGGTAGAACGTCGCGGCAATCGGCGCCATCGCCGCCCGGGTGTTTGCCACCACTACCTGGGCAACATCGAGATCGAGGGGGCGTTCGACCACCAGCGCAACCGCACCGGCGGCGACCGCTTGCTCGGCGAATACGTGCCCGTCGGATGATTCGCCCACCACGGCGAAGAACAAGCTGCCCGGTTCGACCCGCCGACTATCGAAGGTGATCGCTAGGATATCAGGGTCGGCGCCCAAGGTGGTGCCGTCGAGGGCGTCGACCCCAGCAGACAACTCACTCAGCAGCACTGGACTCGTCAGATTCTGCGGGGCCGGGTTCGTCTTCTGGCTCGGTAGCTTGCTCGGCGCCTTCGACCGGCGCCTCCTGCGCCGGTGCCTCAGGGTCTTCGGCTTGGGCGTCTTCAGCTTCTTCGGCTTTTTGTGCTGCGGCCTCCGCCGCTGCTTCCTCGGCCGCTGCCCGAGCCTTTTCTTCTTCGGTCTTAGCGATCGCCTCTTCGTACTTGCGCTTGGTGGCCTCGAGCGCAGTCTCGGTCCGCACCTTCTCGCCATCGATATCGGCGTTGATCGTGCTAGGCGGAATCCGCAAGTGCTGCAGCACATAACGCGACAGCTTGGCGAAGAGCGGCGCCGCTGCTTTACCACCGGAGATCTCGCTCTCGTCGCCGCGAGGTTCGTCGATGACCACCAAGATCGACACCGACGGATCCTCGGCGGGCAAGAACCCACCAAAGGTTGCGACGTAGTGGAAGTTGCCGTCGGGGTCCTGGTAGCCGCCACCGGGTTGAGGCTTCCACGACGTACCGGTCTTACCGACCGTCGTGTAGCCGGGGATACCCGCCGAGGTACCGGTACCGCCGGTCACCACCGCTTCCATCGCGGCGATCAGCTTCACCGCGGTGTCTTCGGAAATGACCCGGCGGCTCGGCTCATAGGGCGGTTCGCGCAGTTCGCCGTTTGGTCCAGTGGTTCCGAGTACCAGTTTCGGCGGCACGTACACGCCGCCCGTCGCAATGATGTTGAACGATTGGATGACCTGCATCGGGGTGGCCGCTATACCCTGACCGATCGAAATACTGGGCAGCGAGGTACCCGACCACGAGTCGACCTCGCTGAGCAGACCCTTTTCTTGGAACGGGAACCGCAGCGACGTGGGTTGACCGAACCCAAAGTCGACCAGAGTTTCGTGCAACCGGGTTGCGCCGAGTTCTTCGGCCCACTGGATGGTTCCGATGTTCGACGACTCCCGCATGATGTCGACCGGCGTCCACCACTCGGTGTGATGGAAGTGGTCGTCGGTGAAGTCCTTGTCGTAGATCGTCTTTTGGTACGGGACATTGTTGAACGTGCCGAGCTCGGCCAGGCCTTCTTCGAAGACACCCGCAAAGGTGATCGGCTTCATGACCGATCCCGGTTCGTACATCCAGGTGAGGGCTTTGTTCTCGCCGACCGCGACCGGTTCGCCCGCCGCGTTGCGACCCACCGACGCCATGGCGAGCACCTCGCCGGTCTTTGGATCCATGATGATGACCACGCCACCGTCGGCGTTGGCCGCACCCACCTGGTCGATCAAAAGTCGCTCGGTTTCAAACTGCAGGGTGCGATCGATCGAGATCTGCAGATCGGCGCCATGCCTGGCATCGTCGAGTTCGTAGACCCCGCCGGGGATCGCCGTTCCGCCTCGCGACCGTTCGACCACCAGTTTGCCCGGTTCGCCTTCGAGCTCTTTGCCGTACACGGCTTCGAGTCCCGAGATGCCTTCATGGTCGGTGTTGACCCGACCCAGGATCGAACGGGCGAACTCGTCGCCCAGTGGGTTAAACCGGGCGCTTTCCTCGTAGCTGTAGATCCCGGGCAGCTCGAGCTCAGCGACCGCCGCGGCGACCTCGGGGGTCACCTGCCGGGCAACGTAGGCAAACTTGCTGTCAGGCCGAGTGAATCGAGCGGCCAACGTGGTTTCTTCGACCCCGACCAACGGTGCCAGTACTTGGGCGGTGCCGACCGGGTCGACCATGAGGCGCGGGTCGGCGGCCAGGGTTGGCGTGGGCAGCGAAACCGCCAAGGCGGCTCCGGTCCGGTCAAGAATTCGGCCGCGACCGCCAGCGATTTCGATCGAACGGATTCGCTGCGATTCGCCCTTGGCGAGTAGTCGCTCATCGGGAAACGCCTGCACGCGAGCGAGCTCCGCGATGAGGCCGAAGGCACAGAGCCCAGCGATCACCATCATGAAAACCGCTCGGTTTGGCGCGACCTTCTTGCCGACCTTTCGAGTCGACCGTTTACCGGACCGCGTCGACTTCGCGCTGTTTCGGGGCGCCGAACGCGGTCGTGTCGTGCTCGACCGCTTAGGTGACTTTGTGGCCGTCATGGATTTGTCCCGCTGAAGGGGGCCTCGCCCGGAACCGGCACGGCGATAGTTGGGTCATCGGGCACGACCGGCGCGAGGTACGGGCGGTTGTCGGGGGTGACCATGCCGAGTTTGTTCTGGGCTTCGTCGAGGATCCGGTCGGGCGATTCGAGCTGGGCGACCTCGAGCGAGAGCTTGTCCTGGAGGAGCCGCTGCTCTTCGATCTGATCGGCGAGCTTGTCGCTCTCGACCTGATTTTGGACCACCATCGTCTGCACCAACGCGGCACTGAGCAGCGCACCGAAGACCATCACGATGGCGAACACACTCAGGACACCGAGCGACATGGTTCCTGGTGCCTCGACCGCTTGGAGCCGCAGACGGCGTTGTTTGGCCGACTCACGGCGAGGTGCCTTGGCCGACTTTTCGCGTGTCTTGAGAGCGACGCTTGAACGGCTCATGAGGCATCTCCGCCCGCGTGTGCGTTGTCGACTCGTTCGATCCCGCGTAGCCGAGCACTACGGGCTCGCGGGTTTGCGGTGTCCTCTTCAGCCGTTGGCTTTTTCGACCCGTTCCACAACAACGCGTAGTCCGAGGTCATGACCGGCACTGGCGAGCGGTGGTCGTCGACATCGACCCGGTCGCGAAACGCAGCCTTGACGATGCGGTCTTCGCCCGAGTGATACGCCAGCACCGCTCCCCGACCGCCAACACACAACCGGTCGATCGCCATGTCGAGCGCGCCGCGCAAGATGTTGAGCTCGTCGTTTACTTCGATGCGAAGGGCCTGGAAGGTGCGCTTCGATGGGTCGCCGCGACGACGATCGCGAGCCGGCGTTGCTTCCCGCACGATTTCGGCAAGTTGGTGGGTCGTGGTGAGCGGGCGGGCGGCCACGATTGCTTGGGCGATCCGGCGGGCATGTTTTTCGTCGCCATACGCCCGCAAGATGTTGGCCAGCTCGCCCACGTCGAGGGTGTTGACGACATCGGCTGCGGTACGGGCGCTGCTCTGATCCATCCGCATGTCGAGCGGACCATCGGTGCGGTAGCTGAAGCCCCGGTCGCCTTGATCGATCTGATGCGACGACACGCCCAGGTCGAACAAGAAGCCAGAGATTTCGTCGTAGCCGAGGTCGTCGAGTTGGTCGCCAAGGCCATCGAACCGGGTTTTGCGGGCCATCGCCCGGTCGCCGTAGGGGGCCATTCGCTCGCTGGCGGCGGCCAGCGCCTCGTCGTCTTGGTCGAGGCCCAGGATCGAAAGATGCTCGTAAGTGTCGAGCAATGTCGTGGTATGCCCAGCCCCACCGAGCGTGGCGTCGACGACGAGTCCCCCCGGAACGGGAGCAAAGAGGGCGACAATTTCGTCGACCATCACCGGCGTATGCGCAAAGGTCATGAAGTAGGCCCACGACTCGTGATGAAACACATGGCAACGCGCGTCCGCGATGGGCGGACCGCCACCATGTACCGGCGCTCACCTACCCAGCGGTTCGGTGAGGTGTCGATCCATGGCTCGGTCATCGGCAGTCCTCCGACCAGCAAACGCAAGCTGGGTTTTCTCTCCCAAACGAGCAAGATGGCAAGCGGGCGGAGTAGGGGCCTTCCATCGCGCTAATCGGAGGACTGCCGATGAACGAGCACAGGTTTTCAACGAATCGCTTGTGGGGGTCTCCTGGTAGTTGTGGGGTGTACGGGGGCGATTGGGACGACGTGGGCTGACTTAGGCCGCAGGTGGTGGGGTTAGATCCCCAGGCCATTCTCGAGGGCTTGCATCATTTGCTGGTTCGCTTCGGCGGTCTGGGCTTCCCAGGCTTCGCGATCCCAGATCTCGATGTGGTCGCGTGCTCCGACCAGCACCACGTCGCGGTCGAGCCGGGCGTAGCTCAGTAACGACTCGGTCAGCAGCACTCGGCCCTGGGCGTCGGGCATCACCGTCGACGACTGAGCGGTCAGCGCCCGCAGCACCAGCGCCTTGCTCGAGTCCTCCCGAGCGGTCTCGGTCAACCGGTCGAGAAACTCCTCGTACCGATCCTCGGGCCACAGCGCCAGACACTTCCCACGGCCCGGAGACAAGTACGCGGGATCCTGCTGGCTCAGCTGCTTGCGAAACTTCGCGGGGAGCACCAAGCGACCCTTCTTGTCGAGCGTGTGCTCGAACGTTCCTACGAAGGTCACGGGCTGAAGGCTCCTGGGTGGCATGGGCCGACATCGTGGGATGCGTGGCCCGTTGGCTGGCGGGTGAAAGGTCGGGAACGAGACGCAATCCCGATGACGAAGCAGCTAGCTCATCGCCAGATTCGGAGAGGTTTGTGGTCTCGGTACCCATAATGCCCCACTTTATGGGTTTTTGCCCCACCCTGTCAACCACTCTCGCCACTCTGGTGGTGTTTCAGCCCGGGAGAACCACCAAGAACGTTGCAACCACAGCCAACTTGAACAACAAAGGCCTCATGAACAACTTTAGGCTCACATCTCCTACGCTCCTCTGGTTTGGGTGCGTGAGCCCCCGAACCAGCAAAACCGGCTAAAACGGACCAATGAGCACATCGACCTCTCCACCCGCGGCCTCCGACGAGGCGTTTCTTGGCGAGGCGATCGCCCAAGCCCGTCAAGGACTCGCCGAAGGCGGTATCCCCATTGGATCGGTGTTGGTCGTCGACAAACAGATCGTCGGCCGAGGCCACAACCGCCGGGTGCAGGCCCATAGCGCCATTTTGCACGCCGAAATGGACTGTTTCGAGAACGCCGGGCGACTCGTGGCGGCAACCTACGCACGCGCCACCTTGTATTCCACGTTGTCGCCATGCGACATGTGCAGCGGAACCGCCTTGCTCTATGGCATCGGGCGCATCGTTATTGGCGAGAACGAAACCTTCACCGGGCCCGAAGAGTATGTACAACGTCGGGGAGTCGAACTGGTAAACCTCAACAACGCCGAGTGCAAGACCCTTATGGCGGACTTCATTACGGCCAACCCGGAACTGTGGTTTGAAGACATTGGCGAAACTGGCGAAACTGGCGAAACCGGCGAATCCCCCGTCTGACAAGATTTAGGGATTGTGACCCATTGTGGGCCCTAATTTGGGGGCCCTACTCTCTGGGTAAGCCGTTGTTGGCTCCCCCACCCCCAAGGACTTGAGATCGATACATGAGAGATCGAAACAAACCCTCCGATACCCCCCTCGATCCCGACGACGTTGTGTCGTGGGAGCTCCCAGCCCGAACCGACCAACAACCGCCTGCCTCGCGCTACTTCGCGCCTCCGGCACACGACCTTGACCTGCGGGCCCCAACGCTGCCCCCGCCACCGCCGCGCAGCTCAGCCGTCGGCGAACCCGCCGACGCACCAATCGACCAAACCCCTCCCCCGATGCCGTCGCTTCCACCGTTGCCTCCACTGCCGGCTCCGCCCGAAGCTCCAACCTTCGCCGCACCGGACTCAAACTGGATCGACAACGCTCCAAGCGCCGAGGTTCGAGACTTCCCCGAAAGCGCAAAGGCCGCCGCCCCGTACCGTCCCGAGTTGAGCCAACCGGCGGCGATCATCGACCTGAGCGACCACGCCAACCATCCGTACTCCGAACTGTACGACCTCGCCGAGCCGACCGATGGCGGCCCGATCAACGAGAGCCGCGAGCTACCCGATGAGCTCCGCCACGCCATGCTGACCGCAACCGCCGGGTCACCGACTTCTTCGTTGCCCGCCCCCGAGCCGACCTTGGCCGACCCCGACCTGTCGAACGAACCGTCGTCGCTCGCTGCGCTGTCGTCGATGGGCGAACAACTTCCTCCGCCCCCGCCGCTCGCCCCTCTTAGCTTGAGCCGTCCGTTGCCGGTGGTCGGGGCAACCCCGATCGATGCGCTCGGTACCAGCTCGATGATCAGTGTCGACACCCTCGGCACGGTGCCACTGAGCATCAGCGGATTGTTCACCGACGTGCTCACCGACAACGGCTTTAAGCCGGTCGAAGTAAATCAGACCACTACCGTGCTGGCCCGCGGCGAAGCCCAGATCACGATCGACCTGCTCGATGATGACCATGGCGCGATCGTCGAACTCGAATGCCAAGACCCGACTCCCATCCAGCGACTCTTCGTCGCCGGATTTATCGAGGCAGGTTTCACGATTCGGTCATCGTCAGACGACGCAACCGTGCTCGGTCACGACGCAGAGTGTTTGGTCCGGATCGTCACCGTCGACGTCGATCGGGGCTAACCCGGGGGTTACCCCCACGCGATTACACCGTGCAGTTCGGCACCTCGGCGCCAATTGTTGTGGAATCGCCGTGACCGGTGTGAACAACGGTTTCATCGTCAAGCACCAACAACTTCTCGGTGATGCTGGCAACCAGTAGCTCCCGGCTACTAAACGACCGGCCGGTGGCGCCTGGCCCGCCGTTGAACAACGTGTCACCACTAAAGACGGTACGTTCGGACGGCACATGAAGGCTCACGCCACCCGGTGAGTGCCCTGGCGTGTGCAGAATTGTGACCTCGGTGCCGCCCACGGTGAGCACCTTGCCGTCCGACAAGGTCTCGTCGACTCGCCGATCGGGGTACACGACCTCCCACAGCATCGTGTCGTCGGGGTGCAGCAGAATTGGCGCCCCGGTCGACTCCGATAACTCGGCCGCCGCGTTGATGTGGTCGTTGTGGGCGTGGGTGCACACGATGCCAGCGACCTTTCGGCCTCCGATACCGTCGAGGATGGGGCGATGGTCGTGAGCGGCATCGATGACCAACACCTCTTCGTCGTTGCCGACCAGCCAAATGTTGTTTTCCACTTCGAAATCCTCGCCGTCGAGCGAGAAGATGCCGGCGGTGATGACCCGATCGATCGAGGTCGCCATTACAGCACCACCACCGAGCGGAGAACGTCGCCGGCTTCCATGGCGTGGAACGCTTGCTCAACATCTTCGAGCGAGATGGTTTCGGTAACGAACCGGTCGAGATCGAGTCGTCCCTGCAGATAAAGGTCGATAAGCATCGGGAAGTCGCGCGACGGCAGGCAGTCGCCGTACCACGACGACTTCAGCGAACCGCCCCGACCGAACACGTCGATCAGCGGCAACTCGATGGTCATCTCGGGGTTGGGCACGCCGACCAACACCACGGTGCCTGCGAGGTCGCGGGCGTAGAAGGCTTGCTTGTAGGTCTGGGGCAGCCCGACCGCTTCGATCGCTACGTCAACGCCGTTGCCGTCGGTAAGCGCCTGGATCTGTTCGACCACATCGCCGCTGGTGGCGTTGATGGTGTGGGTGGCGCCGAACTCTTTGGCCCACTCGAGCTTCTTGTCGTCGAGATCGACCGCAATGATGGTCGAGGCACCAGCCAGGCGAGCGCCGGCGATGGCGGCATCGCCTACCCCGCCGCAGCCAAACACCGCAACCGAGTCACCACGGCTGACGCCGCCGGTGTTCATCGAGGCGCCCAGGCCGGCCATAACGCCGCACCCGATGAGTCCGGCGACTTCAGGCTTGGCGTCGGCGCTGACCTTGGTGCACTGTCCGGCAGCCACGAGAGTTTTCTCGGCGAAGGCACCAATGCCGAGCGCCGGGCTGAGCTCTTGACCATCGAGGGTCATCTTCTGGGTGGCGTTGTGAGTGTTGAAACACAGGTGCGGGTTGCCCCGGTTACAGGACCGGCAATCGCCACAGACCGCACGCCAGTTCAGGATAACAAAGTCGCCCGGTTCGACCGAGGTAACCCCTTCGCCCACCGATTCGACGGTGCCGGAGGCTTCGTGGCCCAACAGGAACGGGAAGTCGTCGTTGATGGCGCCTTCGCGGTAGTGCAGGTCGGTGTGGCAAACACCGCAGGCCAGAATCTTCACGACCGCTTCACCTGGCCCTGGGTCGGGAATATCGATCATCTCGATGCTGACCGGCTCGCCCTTCGCCTTGGCGACAACTGCGCGTACCTGCTGCGGCATGTAACTCTCCTCTACCCGTTTGAACTTCCCGAGACTCTA
>CALHTF010000054.1 GCA_938038815.1 uncultured Acidimicrobiales bacterium
AGGTCGTTGTGCAGCCCGAGCCCCTTGGCCGCCAAATGCTCACGCACGATGGCCATGGCGAGGTTCGAACCGTCCTTGCCGCCAACCTCGGCTGGCAGTCCAAAGCGGAAGTGGCCGGCCGCGTCGGCCCGGCGCCGCATCTCCCCCAGCAACTCTTCCCACTCGCGACGGGGCAAACCCTCGTTGTCCCAATCGGTGCGAGCGTGCTCGCGCCGGTGGTCGAAGTACTGCATGTTCTCTGCTTCGAGCGGAGCGATTTCGGATTCGATGAATGCGTCAAGCTCGTCCAAATAGGCGGCGATGTCGTCGGGAATACGAAAGTCCATGGCCCTTGCCTACTAGAGCGAGATCAAAGCCACCTACTACAGGCCGCCCTGTTCGTCGATCAGGTTCAACAGGTCGTATTCGAGCTCGACGACCCGGCGGCCACTCGCGGCATGCACGATCGACGACGACCGCCCCTCGGCGAAGTTCCAGGCCTGAAACGCCAACCCGATCCCCCACCACACGGTGCGGGCGGTCATCCACCACGCAAAGGCCTGCTGACGCCACAAGCCACCCTCGGCTTCGTACGCGGCCTGCAATGCTTCGAGGCTGCCGAACCCACCTACCACGTTGTCGTTCTGCCCAAATCGCCACGTACGCATGCACAGGTACGCCAGATCTTCCATCGGGTCGCCGATGTGGGCGAGCTCCCAGTCGAGTACCGCACCCAAACCTTGCGGGGTGATCACCAGGTTTCCGTTGCGGAAGTCGCCATGCACGAGCGACGGGTGGGTCGGCGCATCGGGCAGGTTCCGGCCAAGCCAGTTCACGCCCAGGCGCAACACCGGGTGTGGGTGGTTGAGATTGTCGAGCAACCGGTGCAGCTCGGCCACGTAGGACTCCGCCGGAGTTGGTTCGGCCATGCGGGGTACCGACTCGGGTACCAACTCGAGGTCGACACCATGCAGTCGGGCTAGGGCTGCCCCGCACTGCGCGGCCAACGCATCGCCCGCCCCGGCGATTTCCGCCAACGATCGCAGCACGTGGCGCGGAACGGTCAATCCGTCGACTCGACGGGCGATAACCACCGGGCCACCAACCAACGACTCATCGTCCGATGCCGCCAGCATCGAAGCGACGGGAACGCCGGCGTCTTCGGCCATGTTGACCAAACCAGCTTCGTCCGACGCGGTCATCGGCAACGCCAATTGGCTGGCTCGCGAGCTGACCTGGGCAACGGCGGGGATCGAGTTGGTGTCGGTGTTGACATCGATGAACACGGTGCGGCGAGTTGCACCAACCGATGCGTCGCCCGCCACCCGCACGGTGAGGTCGCGGTAGCCAGCGGCGGCGAGCACGGCCTCGAGACCGGCCTTGAGTTCTTCGTAGTTTGGGCTCATCGATAGTCCGGCTTTGCGATATCGAGCCGTTGTTCAACGTTGCGTCGCAATGCCGGAAGGGCCGCTACTTCAAAGGCGCGGTCGCCCTCGGCGAGCTTCGCATCGAGGGCGGTGACCAACTCCTTCAGGTTGCCCTCGGTGCCCAACAGCTCTTGGAGGTCGCCGCTGAGGGTCCGGGCGACCGTGGCTCCAGCCTCGGCCTCGCGGGCCAAGATCCGACAGAGGTTCGCAACGACGCGCGCCGCATGTTGGGGCCCACCACTACTCGCCGGCACCACCGTGTCGGTCAGCGTTGCCGCCATGGCTTGCAACAGCTCGATTCGTTCGGGCTGATCAATCACGGAGTACCGCTCCCAGGTCGCTTGTCATCACCTGCGAAGGTAGTTGATCGGCCAAACTTGGCGGCAGATGGTGGGGCTCGACGGGCGAGGATTGCAGCTCGTTCTACGCCTCTACGCCAACAGGCGGCGGGCGATCAGCTTGAGGCAGAGGGTCTCGTCGGCCCCTTCGAAGATCGACAGTACACGGGCATCGACAAAGAGTCGGCTGACTTCGTACTCCTCGGCGTAACCCATCCCGCCGTGAATCTGCAGTGCCTCGCGAGTAACCCACTCGGCCCACTTACAAACAAAGGCCTTGGCCATCGCCGCTTCGGCTGCCCCCTCGCCATTGCCCATCAGGCGGGCCACGTCGTAGGTGTACTGGCGCGAGATGGCGATGATGGCTGCCATCAAGCCGAGCTTGGCCTTGGTCAGTTGGTAGTCGAGCAGCGACTGGCCAAACACCTTGCGGCCTTCGGCATACTCGTAGCCCAGCTCATAGGCCCGGTCCATCACACCGACGGCTCGAGCCGCGGTCTGGATTCGGCCATTCTCGAACCCCGCCATCTGTAGATAGAACCCTCGGTTCAGACCTTCGTCGCCACCGATGAGATTCTCGGCCGGCACGAACCAGTCGTCGAAGCTCACCTCGTAGCTGTGCATGCCTCGATACCCGAGGGTGGGGATCGCTCGACCCTCGAGCGTGCCACCGGCGGATTCGTGACGGAACTCGTGGCCGTCGTCCGACGGTTTCTCGACGATGAGGATACTGAGACCGCGGTGGCCGGCATCGGGGTCAGGATTGGTGCGGGCCAGCACCATCAAGGCGTTGGCTCGGCCGGCGAAGGTGCACCACGTTTTGGTTCCGTTGAGCAACCAACCACCGTCGGTGTCGGTGGCAGAAACCTTCAGGCCCGCCACGTCGGATCCGTAGTCGGGTTCGGTTACCGCAACCGCGCAGAGGGTCTCGCCCGACGAAATGCTGGGCAACCACCGCTCTTTCTGGGCTTCGGTTCCGCCGGTCTCGAGCGCCCGGGCGAGGATCTCTGGCCGGGTGATCAACGAACCGCCGGCGCCTAGCGATGCCTTCGAAAGTTCTTCGGTGGCGATGACCATGGCGAGGTAGTCGTCGGCTCCGCCCGAAGCGAACCCGCCGTACTGCTCAGGGATCGACAAACCAAAGCAGCCCAGCTCGGCGACCCCCTCGATGATCTCGACCGGAATGTCGAGATCTTGGCGGTGGATGTGTTCGGCGTGCGGCGCAATCTGTTCTGCCGCGAAGCGCCGGAACGTGTCGGCCACCAAGCTCAACTCTTGGCCAAGGTGTGCCGAACCCGGCGATGCCGCGGCGGTGGCCACGTAGTCGCCGTTGGTCGCGGCGGCGACAAAGGCTCGAGTGTCGTCGAGCGCGTCGACAGCCACGCCCCACCGTTCGTGGTTCGCCCACAGGGTGCCGGCCAATTCGCCGACAATCTTGCCGATGAAGATGGTCGCCAGCCGCGCTTCGTCGGGGCCGTGACTCGCGTAGTCGAGGGCGGTCTTCATCATCGACGTTGCGGCTGCTGCATGGGAGATCGCGTACAACGTGACTTGATCGTCGTGCCCGGCCGCACCTCGGCTTTTCGTGTGAGCGATTGCCTGGGCGACGACATCGTCGGCAATTTTGGCGGCGGCCTCAGCCTGGTCGATCGGCACGGTTTCCATCACTCGAACCCTACGACCTTGGCTTGTTCGGAGAGAATCTGAACTAGGTGGCGATCGCCGGCAGGATGTCGAACCCGCCGAGGTACAGGCCACCGAGCGCAATACTCAACACGCCGACCACGACCGCAATGCCGGCGTAGATCGGGAAGCTCTTCTCCGCGTTGAGTAGACCCGACCCGGCGAGAAACGCCAGCCCGGCATTCGCTACGATGAGTCCCAAAACCCACGAGGTGAGCAGCACCACACCAAAGCCGAAGCCCGCGACCGAGGTCGAGGCGACGAAGATGGCGATCTGGGTGGGGCTTTCGATGCCAACACCGTGCAGCATGCCGATGCCGGCGGCGGTGCGGTTGGCGTAGCGAGCGTCGGCGTTGTCGGGAAGGAGCAACTGGTGACTGTGGCTATGGCCGTGCGAACCGTGGCTGTGGCCGCTCGACCCAAAACCTCGACGGCTACTGGTTCGTGCGCCGCTCTCGGCTAACGATGCAACTTCGGTTTCGGCTGGCACATGGGCGTGATCGTGGGCGTGGGCTTGTTCGTGTTCGGCCCGCCGGGCAACGGCGTCGTCGGTGATGTCGATCACGTCATGATCGTGGTCGTGTTCATGCTCGACACTGACAAAGCGCTGCGAGGCCCGACGCTTCACCTTGCGCAGCCCGGCGAAGGTGCCATCGATCATCAGCATCCACCGGCTACGCAGTCGGAATTCGCGCCCTTTGCGAACCAACTCGACCAAGATCCACAGGCCCAACGCAATCAGAGTGAGGCCAACGACCCGGCCCATCCACGTGTCGACGCTGTCGGGAATCGCTAGGCCGAACGCAATGGCCAGGATGCCGAGCCCAAACACCACCACACCATGACCGAGGGCATAGAGCATCGAGAGAAAGAACCCACGACGGCGATTCTCGGCAGTGCCGCTTAGGTCGGCGATGGCGGCAATATGGTCCCAGTCGACGCCGTGGCGCAGGCCTAGACCCAGCGCAGTAAGTACCAGACCAATGCTCATGTCGGTCCCTTTGTTACCGCACCGATGCCAGCAACGCCAACGTTCGCGGGCCCTTTACCCCGGGTAGGAACGGGTAAACAGCGGGCGCAGGTGGCTCGTGTCGTTGAACAGTCGGAGCTGGACTATTCCTTCGTGCGCCACCAGGTGGGTAATCGAGCAGTTGTCGATCATCCCAAAGCGTTCGCTGGCGCCCACAACGTTGCGGCTCGCCGCCGCGATGACCCCGCCATGCACAAAGGCGACCACGTTCTCGCCCGGGTGGTTGGCGATGAGCTCGTCGATACCGGTCTGCACGCGGGCGCTGAAGTCGACCCACTGTTCGGCGCCGGGGATGGCGTCGTAGCTACCGGTGGCTCGAACCTGCATCACCACCGGGTCGGTCGGGTCGGTCAGCTGCTCGCGCCCCCGGCCGCCCTCCCATTCGCCCAGGCCAATCTCGTGAAGATGAGGGCTCACGGTTGCGGTGAGCCCGGTTGCATCGAGCAGGGGTGCTGCCGTCTCGACGGTGCGTTGGAGTCGGGTTACATAGACCGAGTCGATCGTTTCGATCGCCAGCCGCGCACCGACCAACGCCGCCTGCTCACGACCGAGCGGGGCCAGCGCCGGGTCGCCCTGGTCGCCGAGCATCGGGAACTTCTCGCCCGGCACGTAGGTCTGCGATGCCCCATGGCGCACCAACAAAAGCTCGGTGGCTTCGGGCGGCGAGATAAAGGGGTTCTGTCCGTACTTGATTGGCTGGTAGCTGCTGGTGTGCATAGGGGTGGTTTGAAACCTCAGAGTTGTTCGATGGTCCAGGTCGAAGCATCGACGAGCTGTTCGAAATGTAGGTGGCAACGCAGCTTCTCGCCTGCCGTTATCTCGCGATCGAGTCGAAACAATCGGTTGCCCCAACTGGTTACCGGCGCAAGCGGCGAAGTGGAAAGCGACGTGTGGTCGTCGAAGTCGGCCTCGAACCACACGCAGTAGCCGTCGACGATCGCGTCGCTCGCCGCGACTCGTTCGATCACGTGGCTTTGTGGAAAATCTTCGACCGACCCGAGGGTATGAAGGTCGAACTCGAGCACTGGTTCGGGATCGCCTACCGTCGACTCGACCGACCCGGGCCGCACCCACAATTGCTCGGACCTGCCCCTATCGAATCGGGCCGCCACCATCGAACGTTCGGCTCCGCTCAGGTCGAGGCCATCGGGCAGCTCAATGTTCCAGAACCGACGCACCCGCATGGCCTCACAAAACGACACCGGCTCGACAAACAGCCGGAACTTGGCCGGCAAGATCTGGCCGCCCGGCTTCAGCACCCGATAGCGGAGGTCGAGCAGGTTTTCGAGCATGTTCTCATTGAACAGTTCGTCGCCCATCTGCTCGTGCAACAACACATCGACCTTCTCGGGCGGGGTGAATTCGCGGCTGTTGGCCTGCACAAACTCGATATTGGCAATGCCGTTGTGGTCGGCCAACTCACGAGCAACATCGATGAAATCGGAGTGCTCGACGGCATACACCTTCGAGGCTCCAGCCTTGCTCGCCATAAACGCCAGCAGTCCGGTACCGGTACCCAGATCGAGCACCACGTCGCCGGGCGAAACCATCTGGTGAATGCCCTGGTGATAGGCGTTAACCCGCACCGAGTCGCTCAACATCTCTTCGTGCTCGGACAACCCGGCGAAGTGCGTCTCGTTCGACAGGTCGTACACCAGGCCCATTAGCCGGTCGCTCGACGCCAGCTTGTCGGCCCCGAACCCAATCGCCGATCGCACTGCACGCGAGGCGCCTTGGGCCACCTGTTTCCTCATGGTCGCCGAGACTACTTCTTCTTCCTGGCTTTCTTGGCGGCCGCCGCTTCCGCCCGGACCTGTTCGTCGCGTTGGATGAATGCATCGACCGAGGTCTTGGCGACCGCTTCACCGATCAACTCGACCGGCAAATTCTCGAGCTTCTTGAACCGCACACACGATGCGCCCATATCGAGCTTCTTGCCGGTTGCTTTGTATTGGTCGACAAACCAGTCCTTGAGCTCTGGGTCGCTGTAGACCCCGTGCAGGTATACCGCCATGTGGTTCTTCTGGCTCGCCAATGCGGCGAACATGAGCGGCGCCTTGTTGTAGGTATCTGGATACCGCTCAAGGGGAACCACGTAGGCAATCATCCCGAACCCAAACGACTCTTCGTACCCGTCCGGGAGGCGGGCGAGGATCGTCGCTCGCACTTCCTCGATCGCCTCGCGCCGGTCATCTGGTAGCTGGGCCAGGTACTCCTCGACCGTTTCTGGTTTGGCTGTCATGGCCGCACCTTAACGACCGGCTCTGACGGCGATCAACCGCCCATCGAGTCGAAGCGAACCAGGCCACCGCCGTCGAGCACCATGATCTGACCGGTCATCCAACTACCCGAGTCGGCCGCCAAGTACAGCGCTGCGCCAGCGATATCTTCAACTTCGCCCAGCCGATCGAGCGGGTAGGCCTTAGCGACTTGGTCGCCCTTGTCGCCCTCCCACAGCATCTTGGCGAAGTCGGTCTTTACCAAACCAGGGCAAATGGCGTTCACCCGAACGCCGGGGCCGAGTTCGGGGGCGAGCTGCTTGGTCATATGGATCAGCGCCGCCTTCGTAACGTCGTACACGCCGAGAACCGGGTTGGTGCTCAGACCGCCCACCGAGGAGATGTTGATCACCACTCCCCCGTTTTCCTTCATGTGCTTGTGCCACGCCAGCTGGGTCCATACCAACGGCGCCGTCATGTTGACGTCGAGCGTCTTTTGCCAGCGAGGGATGTCGACATCGATCATCGGCCCGGCGTAGGGGTTGGTTGCCGCGTTGTTGACCAAGATGTCGACGGCACCGAACTGCTCCATCGTGGCGTCGATAACCCGCTCGGCGTCTTCAGCGTTGCCTACGTTGCCGGCCACAAATTGGCAACCGTGGCCGATCTCGGCGGCCGCGGCTTCGCATACATCGGCTTTGCGACTGGTGATCATCACCTTCGCACCAGCCTCGGCGTACATCGCGGCAATCGCCTTACCAATGCCCCGCGAACCACCCGTGATCAGAGCAACTTTTCCATCGAGTCGTAATTCCATTCGGCGAGCGTAGGCCGAGTGACGAAGAGCGACGAAATGCCGCTGTCCCTTGTGCGAACGACCGATCCGTCGATAATGAAAACTATGACCGATGTCACGCGTTATCAGCTATCGGACCGATACCGAGCCGACAACGGCCAGGTATTCCTGACCGGCATACAGGCCCTCGCGCGGGTCCCGATCGAACAACTTCGAGTCGACCGACGAGCTGGGCTTCACACCGCGGCGTTCGTGTCGGGCTACCCAGGATCGCCGTTGGGCGGGCTCGACGGAGCGATCGACCGAGCGGTCGAGCTCACGCCTGACCTACCGATCCACCACAAACGAGGCCTGAACGAAGAATACGCGGCGACCGCGGTAATGGGTTCTCAACTGGCAGCAACTCAGGACGACGCCTTGTACGACGGCGTCGTCGGCTTCTGGTACGGCAAGGCGCCCGGGGTCGATCGAGCCTCCGACGCGTTGCGGCACGCGGTCTACGCCGGGGTGTCCCAAATGGGTGGAGCGGTTGCCATCGTGGGTGACGACCCAGGGGCGAAGAGCTCGACCGTGCCATCGTCCTCGGCAGGTCTGCTCGCCGACCTGCATATGCCGTTGCTGTACCCTGCCAACCCCGCCGAGGCTCTCGACCTCGGACGACACGCCATCGCCCTGTCGCGGGCTACCGGCCTGTGGTCGGCACTCAAGATCGTGGCCGATGTCGCCGACGGCACGGCGACGGTCGATCTGGACCTCGACCGAATTCAACCGATCCTCCCGCTCATCGATGGCCAGCCGTATCGGCACGAACCCGACGGTCGACTGCTCACCCCGGGCACGCTCGATATCGAGCGAGAGATCTACCAAGTCCGCTACCAACTCGCCATCGAATACGCGTCGTTAAACCGACTCAACCACGCGACCGTCGACACCGCCGATGCGTGGATCGGCCTGATCTCCTCAGGTATCACGAGCGAAGAGGTACGCGAGGCGCTCGCTCGCTTGGGCCTGACGACGGATCAAGAGATCGCGGCCGCCGGAATCCGGATCCTGCGCATGCAAATGCCCATCCCGTTCGACCCGCAAACCGTGCGAAACTTCGCCCGCGGTCTCGATGAGGTGTTCGTCATCGAGGAGAAGGCACCAAACATCGAATCGTTGGTGAAAGACGCGCTCTACAGCCTGGAAAATCGGCCCGTGGTGGTTGGCAAGACCGACGAGAACGAGCAACCACTCATTCCCGGATACGGCAGCCTCGACGCCGACAAGATTGTTCACCCACTCCACGACCGGCTTGCCCGCCGCGCCGCCGATCGGCTCGTCCCCGAAGTGCCGTCTCGGCGCGAGCGCATCCCTGTCACTATTGAACGCAGCCCGTTCTACTGTTCTGGCTGCCCCCACAACCGATCGACCGAGGTTCCCGACGGAGCTCTCGTAGCGGCCGGCATTGGTTGTCACACCATGACGCTTCTGATGGACCCCGAGCGGGTCGGCGAGATCAGCGGAATCACCGCGATGGGTAACGAAGGAACCCAGTGGATCGGTATGTCGGACTTTATTCGCCGCGATCATTTGATTCAGAACCTCGGCGACGGCACGTACTTCCACAGCGGGCAGCTGGCAATCACCGCCTCGATCGCGGCCGGCACAAACATCACCTACAAGCTGCTGTACAACGGCGCGGTCGCGATGACCGGCGGCCAAGATCCTCAGGGTCAGCTCTCGGTATCGGCGATCTCGTCGAACCTGTTACGACAGGGCGTTTCCAAGGTTCTCATCACCACCAACGACCTCGACGGTTACGACCGCCGAGGCCTCGACCGGGCGATTGAAGTATGGGACCGAACCCGACTCATCGAAGCCCAACAACATCTGGCAACCGTGCCTGGCGTGACCGTGCTGATCCACGACCAAGCGTGCGCGGCCGAACTTCGGCGGGCCCGCAAACGCGGCTCCGCCCCAACCCCGACGCAACGGGTCGTGATCAACCACCGCATTTGCGAGGGCTGCGGCGACTGCGGCCAGGTCAGCAACTGCTTGTCGGTCGAGCCGCACCAGACCGACTTTGGTCGAAAGACCAAGATCAACCAGAGCAGCTGCAATCTCGATTACTCGTGTCTGGAGGGCGACTGTCCATCGTTCATGACCATCGAGGTCGACCCGGATCACACGCCAATCACCGCCCAGGACCGGGTAACCGAGCTTGCGGACCGTCCGTTGCCGATCCCTCGACCGTTGTTCGGCACCGATGACTTCGCCATGCGCATCACCGGGGTCGGCGGAACCGGCGTCGTCACGATTGCCCAGGTGCTCGGCACCGCGGCAATGCTTACCGGCGTCGAGGTACGGGGCCTCGATCAGATCGGACTCAGCCAAAAAGCCGGCCCAGTGGTGAGCGACCTTCGGCTCACCACGTCTCAACCAGGCTTCACGAACCGACTCGGCGCAGAACAGGCCGATGTACTCCTGGCGTTTGATCAACTCGTCGCCGCTTCCGACAAGGGTTTGTTGACCACCAACCAAAACACCGTTGTGGTCGGATCAAACTCGCCAACACCGACCGGTGCGATGATCACTCATCCCGACATCGCCAACCCCACGAGCGAGACGCTCGATGGCCTCATCGGCCGCCACACGTCGCAGAACCGGCAGTGGGCCGATGCGCTCGCCATCACCGAGGCCGCCTTCGGCAGTACCGTGACGGCAAACATCTTTGTCGTCGGCATGGCCGTTCAATCGGGGGCGCTTCCGATCGAACCGTCGGCCATCGAGGAGGCAATAGCGCTGAACGGGGTGGCGGTCGAAAAGAACCGTCAGGCCTTTCGGCTCGGTCGACTCCAGATCGTCGACCCCGACTCCGTTGCTGAGCTGCACGCCGACCCGGCGACTACCAAACCGCGAGTGTCGAACAAGCTCCGGTCCGCGGTGGCGGCCGCCAGCCCCGACCAAGACGTCCAAGCCATTCTCACCCGCCTCGCCGCCGACCTCGTCGAGTATCAGGACGAGGATTACGCCGCAGACTTTGTTCGCTACATCGCAACGGTCGCCACACGCGAGCGATCGACGGTGGCCGACTCGGTCGAACTCACCACCGCGGTCGCATTGAACCTCTACAAGCTGATGGCATACAAAGACGAGTATGAGGTTGCTCGCCTCATGTTTGCGGCCGACGGCCGAGCTGAAGCCGAAGCGTTGGCGGCCAAGACCGGCGGAACGATCTCCTACCGCCTACATCCTCCGATGCTCAAGGCAATGGGTCTCGACCGCAAGGTGACCTTCGGGCCGGCCACCGAACCGATCTTTGCTCGGTTGGCGAAGGGCAAACGGCTCCGCGGCACACTGGTCGATCCGTTTCGCTGGGCCAAAGTACGGGTCGAAGAACGACGCCTACCCGGCGAGTACCGCGCCACCATCGACAGCGTTCTCGACCGGTTAACCGTCCAGAATCTGACCCAAACGATCGAGATCGCCGAGCTTCCCGATCTCATCCGAGGGTACGAAGACCTCAAGCTGGCGCGGATAGCGGAGTATCGAACCGCGGTGGATTCTGCGATTCGCCAACTTCGGTAATCGACTTCTGGTCAATCACCAAGGGTTGCTGTTTGACCTGATCACGGAGCTTTCGAAAACCCTGCATCCAGTTCGCGCTGGGGTTCGTAGACCTTTCTACATCTACCCCCACCTACTGGAGTTTCCTGTGATTACATCCCCATCAACCCGCAAACGGTTTGCCGCCGCAGCCCTTTCGTTCGCTTTGGTCGGTGCCGCTTGCGGCAGCGATGGCGCCGAAACTGCGATCCCGCAGTCCGGCGATGCACCGCCCGCCGAGGTCGCCGAAGAGGCCGGCACCATCGTCGACGTAGCCGTCGGCGCCGGCAGCTTCACCACCTTGGTCGCCGCGGTAACCGAAGCCGGCTTGGTCGACACGCTTTCGGGCGACGGACCGTTCACCGTGCTCGCTCCCACCGACGATGCCTTCGCCGCCGCCCTCGACGAACTCGGCCTCACCGCCGAAGAACTTCTGGCCAGCGACGCACTCGCCGACATCCTCACCTATCACGTCATCCCGGGCGACAACCCCGCCGAAGCCGTCATCGGCCTCGATGGCCAATCGGTCGCCACCGTCAACGGCGCCGAGGTTGCGATCTCGGTGGTGGACGGCAACGTGATGATCAACGATGCCACGGTCGTGACCCCCGATGTTGAGGCATCGAACGGCGTGATTCACGTGATCGACTCGGTACTTCTCCCACCGGCCGAAGACGCGATGGAAGAAGAAGAAGAGGCAATGGAAGACGAAGCACCCGCCGAAGACGCGGCTGCTGAAGCTCCCGCCGAGGTTGGAACCATCGTCGACGTGGCCGTCGAAGCTGGTGCGTTCACCACGCTCGTCGCTGCGGTAACCGAAGCCGGCTTGGTCGACACCTTGTCAGGCGACGGGCCATTCACCGTGCTCGCCCCCACCGACGAAGCGTTCGCCGCCGCTCTCGAAGAGCTTGGCCTTACCGCAGAAGAGCTTCTCGCCAGCCCCGACCTTGGCGCCATCCTCACCTACCACGTCATCCCGGGTGAGAACCTCGCCGAAGCCGTCATTGGCCTCGACGGTCAGTCGGTCGCCACCGTCAACGGCGCAACCGTCGACATTTCGGTTGTCGACGGAGCAGTCATGATCAATGGCGCCACCGTTACCACCGCCGATGTTGCTGCATCGAACGGCGTGATCCACGTCATCGACACCGTGTTGCTTCCGCCAGCGGCGTAGTTACACCTTCTCCAAAGGTGCCCAGGCGAGCAGCAACCGCTTCTCGCCGACCGAGCCAAAGCGAACCGTCGCCTCGGCTTTGTCGCCCGCACCTTCGACGTCGACGATGATGCCTTCCCCCCACTTGGCATGGCGCACATCGTCGCCCAATTTGAGGCCGATCCCTTCAGCTCCTGAAGGGATCGGTCCTTTGGGTTTTAGGGCCGCCTCGACCCGCTCTTCGCGATGCGAATCCCAGCTGCTTCCGCTGCTGAACGAGCTGTCGCTGCTGCCCCAACTCGACGAGCCGCGGCCTCGCTTGGAGGCCCGTGAGCCTTCTGCTTCGGTGATGAGCCCTTCGGGGATCTCGCCCACAAACCGGCTGGGCGGGTTGTATTGGGTGGTGCCGTGAAGCATGCGGCTCCAGGCGTTGGTGAGGAACAGTTGCTCTCGAGCCCGAGTGATTCCGACGTAGGCCAAGCGGCGTTCTTCTTCGAGCTGGTCGGGTTCGCCGATGGAACGAATGTGCGGGAACACGCCGTCTTCCATGCCGATCATGAACACGATCGGAAACTCGAGGCCTTTGGCGGCGTGCAGGGTCATAAGGGTGACCGACGATTCGTCCTCGTCGAGCCCATCGGTGTCGGCAGTGAGGCTGACCGACTCGAGGAAGGTATCGACGTTGTCGAACTCGCGGGCGGCACCCACCAGCTCGGCCAGGTTCTCGAGCCGGCCTTCGCTTTCGATGCTGCGATCGTCTTGTAACTCGACCAAGTAGCCGGTCTGGTCGAGAATTGCCTCGAGCAGACTGCCGGGGCCGTCGTCGATCATGTCGACGAAGGTCTCATGCATGTCGAGGAACGAATCGATCCCTCGCAACGCCTTACCGGTAACGCCGGCCTCGGCGTGGCGAGACAACGCTTCGTAGAAGGTGATGCCGTTGGCGGCGGCAAACACATCGATCTTGGAGATCGAGCCATCGCCTACCCCCCGCTTGGGTACGTTGACGACCCGCTTGAGGCTGACCTCGTCGTTGGGGTTGACCACCGCTTTCACAAAGGCCAGTGCGTCTTTGATTTCGCGGCGATCGTAGAACCGGGTGCCACCGATGACCTTGTAAGGGATGCCGACCCGAACCAAATATTCTTCGAGCGAACGGCTCTGGGCGTTGGCGCGGTAGAACACCGCCATATCGCCCCACCGGTTGTGCTCGTCGTCGTGCAGACGAGACATCGTGTTGGCGACCCACTGAGACTCTTCCATCTCGTCGTCGGCGGTGTAGTGGACGATCTTGGCGCCTTCGCCCTCGTCGGTCCACAGCTCCTTAGGCTTGCGCCCGACGTTCTGGCTAATGACGGCGTTGGCGGCGTCGAGGATGGTTTGGGTCGACCGGTAGTTCTGCTCGAGCAAGATCACCGTGGTCGACGGAAACGCGGTTTCGAAGTTCAAGATGTTGCGGATGTCGGCCTTGCGGAACGCATAGATCGACTGGTCGGCGTCGCCCACCACCGTGACGTTTCCGCTGCGTTGGCCGAGCAGCAAGACGAGGTCGTTCTGCACCGGGTTGGTGTCCTGGTACTCATCGACGAGCACATACTTAAAGCGCTCTTGGTAGTGGTAGAGAACATCGGGGTTGCGGCGAAACAGCTCGACGGTGAGACCCAAAAGATCATCGAAGTCCATCGCCCCGGCCTTGCGAAGCCGAGCCTGATACTCCTGATAGATATCGACGATCTTCTTTTCGAAGATGGTGTTTACCCGCTCGGCGTATTCGGCCACGCTGAGGCCCTCGTTCTTGGCCGCGCTGACCGCGTTGTGGATCGACCGAGCCGGAAACTTCTTCGGGTCGAGGCCAAGGTCGCGGATGACATAGCCGGTGAGCCGGTTTGCGTCGGCTTGGTCATAGATGGTGAAGGCCGAGGGATAACCGAGTTTGTCGGCCTCGCGACGCAGGATGCGCACGCACGCCGAGTGGAAGGTTGACACCCACATCTTCTGGGCGACCGGCCCAACCAACGCGCCGACCCGATGTTTCATCTCGTCGGCCGCTTTGTTGGTGAACGTGATGGCCAGAATCTCAAACGGCGAAACACCGGTGTCGATGAGCCGAGCGATCCGTTGGGTAAGCACCCGGGTCTTTCCCGAACCGGCACCCGCGACCACCAGCAACGGCCCATCGCCGTGCATCACGGCATCGTGTTGGGCCGGGTTGAGCCCAGCAAAAGGATCGTCGCCATCGGTGTCGACCGAGATTCCGGCGTCGCTAAACAGGTCTGGGGAGCTCATCAGGGTCCACCCTAGTTGCAACCACTGACACTGTTTTTGCGCAGCGGCGAATCAGTTTTTGCGCAGCGGTTACTGCTCGCTCAGCGGCAACAGCAGCTCAAAAATCAGGCCTTCGGGACCTTCGATTTTGAGCTGATACACCCCGGTCGCCGCGTTGGCTCGACCATCGAACGTGCACCCGAGCGCCGTCGCCCGTTGCTCCATGTCGGCCACCGCCACATCGGCCCGCATCGCAAAGTGGTTCATCACCGCGGCACCGCGTTCGCCCTCGTCAGGAGGCGAAATGTGAATGATCGGGTGGTTGGTTTCGTCGTACATCCAGAACCCGTCGCGCCGGCTTGGCGGCCGGTCGCCGACGGTGGCCACGCCAAGCCCTTCGAAGAACGCCACCATCGCCTCTTTGTTGTGGCACCCAAGGTTGACGTGATCGAATGCGGCCATCTACGCCGCCAATAAGCGTTCGCGGAAGAAGTCGAGCATCTGGTGTAAGGCATCGTGAGTCGGATGGCCCGGTTCGTCGACCAGGTGTTCGGTGACCACCGAGTGGGCATCCTTCGCGATGTCATGGGCATTACCGGGCGAGCTGTCGATCTCGACGCCGATGAAGCCCTCACCCAACTCGCGTCGCAGCGTCTCGAAGCGGTCGCCTGGCGACAGTGGGTCGTGGGTAAACCGCATGCCCAAAACACAGACACCGCTGGCGACCCGCTCTTTCACGATCACCAATTCTTCAGCGCTGATCGGCAGGCTGGCCTTGTGGGCCTTGGAGACCGCAAACGGCGTTGATGGCTGGGAAAGGACCGGTGCGATCATCTCTTCGTCGAGCATCATGCCAAGCGCGAATCCCCCGGTGAAACACATTCCGATAGCCCCGACGCCTGGACCGCCACACTGCTGGTGAAGGTCGCGGGCAAGCGCTCGAAGCCAACTGGTAACCGGCGATGACTCGTCCTTGGCAAAGGCGGTGAACTCGCCCGAAATACACACTTTGGCGATCGACGTGGCGGCGTAGCCATTGGTTGGCGCACGGCCGTCAACGCCAAACAGCGACGGCATAGCAACCGTGAACCCCTCGTCGACCAACCGGCGGGCAAAATCGGCGACGGTAGGCGTAATTCCGGGGATCTCGGACATAACGACGATTCCCGGGCCAGTGCCTTTGCGGTACACCGTCTTGGTCTTTCCGCCATGGGTGAACTCGGTCGACTCGAAGTCGTCCAAGGGGTCGGTAGCTGGTTTCTCTCTGGGCATTTGAGGTTCTGACTGGATGGGGGTTGGAACGGCGGAAATTGGCCAACGAGGCCGTTGCGGAACAGTAGCGTGCCTGCATGGCCAAACCATTCCGCTTCTCTGTGACCGCCGGACACATCACCAACGTTACGGATTTTCTCGAACTCGCTCGCAAAGTTGAGGACCTTGGCTTCTCGACCTTGTCGATGGCCGACCACCTCGACGACCAGTTCGCCCCTATCCCGGCGCTCACCGCGGCCGCCGGTGCCACCTCTACTCTGCGGCTGCTCACCCTGGTGCTCGCCAACGACTACCGACACCCGGTGATGACCGCCAAGGAAGCCGCCACCCTCGACCTGGTGTCCGACGGTCGGCTCGAACTTGGCCTCGGCGCCGGGTGGATGCACAGCGACTACGAACAAGCTGGCCTCCCGTTCGATAAAGCCAGCGTGCGCATCCGTCGGCTGGGAGAAGCAGTACAAGTCGTAAAAGGACTCCTTGGCCCCGACCCGGTCAGCTTCGACGGCGAGTTCTACCAGATCGATGCCCTCGACGGGCTTCCCAAGCCAGCCCAGCCGCAGGTTCCGATCATGCTCGCTGGCGGCCGTGAGAAGATCCTCACCCTGTCGGGCCAGCACGGCGACATCGTGGGCATTAACCCGAGTCTGTGGGCCGGCGTTATCGACGAACGGGCCGGCGCAACCGCTACCCCCAACGCCACCGACCAAAAGGTCGAGTGGATCCGCCAAGGCGCCGGCGACCGGTTCGACCAGATCGAGCTGCAAACCCGCATCCACGCCGCCGCCATCGTCGACAACCGCGAAGAAGTCGCCCAAACCCTTGGCCCAGCGTTCGGCATGACGCCCGAAGAATCACTCGACTCGCCCCACGCTCTTATGGGAACCGTCGACCAGTGTGTCGAACAGCTCCAAGGCTGGCGCGAACGCTGGGGCATCTCCTATGTGGGGTTCTCCCACGACGCCGTCGACTCCATGGCTCCGGTGGTGGCAGCGTTGGCGGGGACCTAGATCGGACGGTTACCCGAACGTTCCGTCGTCGTTGACCATGGTGAACGGGTTGTAGGCGATCTCCCATTGCTCGCCGCTCGGGCCGGCGACATACCCCGAGTAGCCGCCCCAGAAGACCTTTTCGGGGGCCTTCAAAACGGTGACGCCGTGCTCGGCGAAGCGAGCGAACAGTTGGTCGACCTCTTCTTCGGTGTTGACGTTGTAGGCCATCGTGAACCCGTTGGGTGGGGTGACC
>CALHTF010000055.1 GCA_938038815.1 uncultured Acidimicrobiales bacterium
CCCCCTCTTGTCCGAAAGGCCTTCCCCAGATGTCAGAGAACGCTCCACAGATTCCCGACCGGAACCTCGCCCTCGAGTTGGTGCGAGTCACCGAAGCGGCCGCTATGGCCGCAGCACGCTGGATGGGCCGGGGCGAGAAAGAAACCGCCGATGGCGCAGCCGTCGATGCGATGCGCCTGATGCTCGGATCGGTCTCGATGGAAGGCCTCGTGGTTATCGGCGAAGGCGAAAAAGACGAAGCCCCGATGCTCTGGAACGGCGAAATTGTCGGCAACGGAAGCCAACCGCTTACCGACGTTGCCGTCGACCCGATCGACGGGACCACCCTCACGGCCCTTGGCCGCGGCGGCGCCGTGGCCGTAATCGCCGTGTCGCCTCGGGGCACCATGTACGACCCAGGACCCTGTGTGTATATGGAGAAGATCGCCGCTGGCCCCGACTGCGTGGGGGTCATCGACATCAACAAGTCGCCCACCGAAAACCTGGAAGCGGTGGCCGAAGCCAAGCGCGAAGACGTGCGCGACCTCACTGCGGTCATTCTCGACCGTGATCGCCACGAAGAACTGATCGCCGAGGTCCGTGAAGCGGGCGCGCGCATTCGCCTGATTCCCGACGGCGACGTCGCAGGCGCCATCGCCACCGCATGGCCAGACTCCGGCGCCGACATCTTGTTCGGCATCGGTGGAACCCCCGAAGGCGTCATCACCGCTGCCGCACTCAAGAGCATGGGCGGCGTGATGCAAGGCCGCCTGTGGCCCCGCAACGAAGCCGAGAAGAAGGCCGCCATCGACGGCGGTTGGGATCTTGAAGAGGTACTCGACATCGACCGCTTGGTCGACAGCGACGACTGCTTCTTCGCCGCCACCGGCATTACCGACGGCGACCTGCTCCAAGGCGTGCACTACGACGCCCGCGGTGCCTCAACCCAGTCGCTCGTGATGCGTTCGCGGTCGGGCACGGTCCGCCAGATCAACGCCCAGCACCGCACCGACAAGATCAACACCTACGCCGACGTCGACTACTAGGTCAGCGCTAGGCGGCCTCGCCCGCCGGTGCGGACTGGTTCGCCTTCCTGAGGTCAGCCGCTAGCGAAGCCGCAGGCGTTCGGCCTCCAACCTCCACATGGCATGGCACTAAAGGCAGCAGTCCACCGCTCGATATACCTTGAGCCTTTTCAGCATCTATCATGGTGTTCACATATGTTTCGAGCCCTTGAGGCTCTGAGTGGTGAGGACATCGTCCATTGGACGAAGCGGTACAGCCAACCAGCACGACCGGGCCTGCGGAGTTCTCCGCGTTCTTCGATCAGGCGTTCGCGCCTGCGTTTGATGAAGCCCTCGAACGCCACAGCGACGCGGAACGGGCCGCGAACTCGTGTGTTCATGGCTTCGCAAGCGCTCGGCGCTCGTGGTGGTGGTTGGGCCGTACGTCACGCCAGTCCGAGTATGTTCACCGCCGGCTCAACGGCCGAAGCGGGGCGAAATGGTTGAACGAGGTCGACGACTCTGCGGACGCCGAGTCGCTTCGTTCGCTCGTGTACGTGGCTTCGACCGAGGTCGCTGGCCATCGCCGACGGTGGGTCACCCTCGCCGGGGTTGGTGCCGCAGCAACGGTTGCGATCTTCGTCGGCGGCGTGCTCTCGACTGGCGAGCCAGAGAAGCTTCCGGCCGACGTCGTCTCGGCCGATGAGAAGAACGAGGTTGTCGAGGATCCGCCCGCCGAGGCCGAAACCGACACAGCCGACGAGGCCGAAGCTCCCCCACTGACGATTGTTCTTGACCCCGACGCGTTCCGACAGCAACGCGAATCAGCCGAGTAGGTCGACTAAACAAGGTAGATGGATACCTCCGACTACCGCGTAAAACCCGACTCCAAGGTCAACCTCAAAGACTGGAAGACCAACGAACGGGGTGGCTACGAAGAGTCCGACGACGCCCGGGCCGAAACCGCCGAGCTCAACCTCAAACTCGAAGCGCTCCAGGAGCTGCTTTACGCCGAGGGCAAGCACAAAGTGTTGATTGTTCTCCAAGCCACCGACACCGGCGGCAAGGATGGCACGATTCGCCACGTCTTCGACCGGCTCAACCCCGCCGGCGTAAAGGTTGCTGCCTTCAAGAAGCCCACCAGCGAAGAGCTGGCCCACGATTATCTTTGGCGCTGCCACGCCCACGCCCCCGGCAGCGGCGAGATGGTCATCTTTAACCGGTCGCACTACGAAGACGTGTTGGTGGTTCGAGTTCACAACTACGTACCAGAAGACGTCTGGTCGAAGCGTTACCGGCACATTCGCGAGTGGGAGCGCCTGCTCGCCGACGAGGGCACCACCATCCTCAAGTTCTACCTTCACATTTCCAAAGAGGAACAAAAGGAGCGGCTTCAGGAGCGCCTCGACCGGCCGGAGAAGAATTGGAAGTTCGCCAAGGGCGACCTGGAGGAACGCGAGAAGTGGGACGACTACCAGAAGGCATTTACGGCGATGCTGGAGGAAACCAGCACCGACTACGCCCCGTGGTATGTGATCCCAGCCGACCGAAAGTGGTTCCGCAACCGGCTTATCACCCAGATCATTGTCGACACCTTGAACGGTCTCGACATGAAGTATCCCGACCCCGAGGAAGGAATCCTCGACCTCGAGATTCCCGACTAAGCAGCGCGGCGGATCTTGTGGGGTGCTTCGCCGCTGCGGTCGATTGGCTCCCAACCGGCCAGCCACACGTCGCGCTTTTGCCAGACCTCAAACCAGTATCGACCTGAGGTCTTCTTTCCGCCGGTGACTTTCGCCAGCGCTTCATACCCAAGGCCTCGGATAGCGCTGCCGGCGACCAGGCACGCAAGAGCAAACCGCTGCTTTGGCCCGGTCCAGCTTTTGCGGATGGCCGTCACGTCGCCGGTGAGCCGCAAGATGACCTTGTGGGCCCGGTTCGGACTGGATGCGCCGACGTAGTGAACGATCTCAGCGTCGGGGGTGATCATGGGTCGGTAGCCGAGCTTGCGGGCCCGTCGCGCCAGGTCGGCGTCTTCGCCGTACATCCAGAAGTCTTCGTCGAAGCCGCCGAGTTCGTCCCAGACGTCGCGCGGAATGAGTTCGAGGCAGCCGGTGATGTAGCCAACTTCGCGTTCGGTATCGCGCTCCCAACCCGGAAGCTCTTCGGGGTTAAAGCGCGGTGAGTCTTTGAACGCCGCCGACAGGCCAGTCGCAAAGCAGCCGAGGCTCCACAGCGTGGTTTCGCCCCAGCACGAACCCGGGTCAAGTTCGCCGTGTTCGTTGAGTGTGCGACCGCCATACAGTCCGCCCTCGGGTCGGCGTTTCGCCAGCTCAAGCAGGGCCTCAAAGGTCCCGGGCTTTACCTCGGTGTCGGGGTTGAGCAACAACAGGTACTCCGACGTTGCTTTCTTGGCCGCAAAGTTCACGCCCCGAGCAAACCCAAGGTTCGATCCGGTGTCGTAGTACTTCACCTGGGGAAACTCGTCAGCCAACATTTCGGCGGTGCCATCGCCCGGATGGTTGTCGGCCACGATTACTTCGAGTTCAACGTCGCCCCGGTTCTCGAACACGGTCGTCAAACACCGCTGCAAAAGGTCGCGGGTGTTATACGCAATCATCAAAATCGAAATGTCGCTCACCAAAGCGTTATCGACAAGAACCAGCGCCCACCTAAGAACCACCCCAGACAACCGCAACCGCTCTGCCCAAGTGAACAACGTACTCCCGCGGACGGATTTCGCCACGCACAGCGCGATTCACGCGTCCGCGACCCCGTTCTGGCCTAGAATCCCACGCTAAGCGTTCGGTGCCAGGCTCCAGTGCCAGGCTCCAGTGCCAGGCTCCAGTGCCAGGCTCCAGTGCCAGGCTCCAGTGCCAGGCTCCAGTGCCGGTCGGTCTTCGGTCCTGGCGGACCTACGATCCTTAGCGAGTTGCTTCGCAACTCGGGACTTGGACCAACGCGAGGGACGTTTTGGCCGTAGCGA